>PWZL01000060.1 GCA_003567475.1 Gammaproteobacteria bacterium
CCCACGACGCTTGCGCCAAGGCCCGGCAGGAAGCGCTCGACCCAGGCCATCACATCGTCCACCGCGGCGTCGCGTGCCTCGTCCCAGTGTCGACCACCGGGCAGATCGTAGGGGAAAAACTGGCAGAAAAGGCTGGCCACATGTCGGCCGGGGGGCGCCAGCGTATCGTCGATCACCGAGGGCAGCAGCAGTTCGACGACGGCGCTGCGTGACCATCCGGCCGTCCGCGACTCGAGCCATGCCCGGTCCATATGCCCCAGCGAGGGCGCAAGAATGATGCCCGCCCCGTAGTGGGGGCCTGCCAACGGCCGCGCAGCCAGTGTGGGCAGGCGTTCGAGAGCAAGGTTGATGCGCAGGCTGGCCGAGTCGCAGCGCCAGTGACGCATGCGCTCGAGAAACGCCGCGGGGAGATGCTCGGCGGCGAGCAGGCGAGTACACAGCAGCCGCGGGTTCACTGCGGCAGCGACCCGAGGGGCGACCATGCGCTCGCCATCGGCAAGTCTCACGCCCTGGCAACGCCCGTCAGCCACCAGCACCTCCTCGACACGCACCCCGCAACGCAGCACCACACCCTCGGCACGGCAGGCCGCCGCCATGGCCGCGGTGATCGCGCCCATGCCGCCTACGGCATGCCCCCAGGCGCCCCGCCGACCCAGCGTCTCGCCGAACACGTGGTGCAGGAGCACGTAGCCGCTGCCGGGCGTGAACGGCGACTGGTTCGCGCCCACCACCGCATCGAAACCCAGCGCCGCTTTCAGCAGATCGGAGTCGAACCAGCGATCAAGGAGGTGACCGGCGCTGCCGCCGAGCAGTTCGCCGAGCATGGCGGTCGCCTCGCGCCCCAGTCGGCGCAGCCGCAGGCCATCGCGCAGCAGGGCCACGGCGTCGGCAAGTCCCCCCGCAGGATCAGGCGGTGCCCGCCGCGCCAGTGTGGCCAGCACCTCGGCGACCTCACCGAGCTGCGCCAGGTAGCGGGGATAGCGTTCCGCGTCCGCCGGGCTGTGCCGAGCGATTTCCTCGCAGCTCGCCGCTTCGTCAGCGTGCAGCAGCAGCCCGGGGCCCTCCAGCGCCGGCACGAAATTGGCCGCAGGCCGCAGCCGCAGCTCCAGGCCATGGTGAGCCAGCTGCATGTCCTTGATCACCTCGGGCGCCAGCAGACCCACGGTGTAGCTGGCCACGGAGTTGCGATACCCCGGATGGAACTCCTCGGTGACTGCAGCGCCGCCCGGCACGTCGTGCGCTTCGAGCACGCAGACCCGCCAGCCTGCCTGGGCCAGGTGCCAGGCGCAGACCAGGCCGTTGTGCCCGGCGCCGATAATCAGCGCGTCATACTGCCCGCCCCCGCCTGCCTCAGGCACTGACGTGTTGCAGAATCTCGAGGGCGGCGCGTTCGCCGGACTCCATGGCCGCCTCGATACCGGTGTGCTGGATGCCGGTGTGTTCTCCGGCAAAGTGCAGACGCCCGGCCGGCAGATGCATCCGCCCGGCCCAGCGGGCGATCATCCCGGGTGCCCAGTGCATGTAGGCGCCACCGGCGTGCGGGTTCTCGGCTGTCCAGCGCACCACTTCATGAACCTCAAGTCTGCCTTCCGAGGCCGGCCGCAGCCGCGCCATCTCCGCCAGGGCCATCTCTGCCACCGCGGCATCACTCATGCCGGTGAGCCGCTTGGCGGCGGCGCCATCCAGCCAGGCGAGATGATGGCCGGAAGGTTGCCCTGCCTCATCGTCACTCATGAAGATCCGCTGCAACGGACTGTCGGTCCACATCGCCGGCGGCCAGCCGTCGTCCTCCCAGTACGGCGCCGTGGCGCTGAAATGAATCTGCGCGATCTGCGTGTAGGGCAAACCGGCGATCGCTTCGCGCTGGGCCGGGTCCAGCGGCGCATCAATCTCCAGGTGACGCAGCACGGTGAACGGCAGGGTGCAGATGATGAAGTCGGCGGTGAAGCGACTGCCGTCCGTGCAGCGCACCTGCGCCGAGCCTGCGTCCGCGGTGATGGCGGCGACCGTGCGTCCCGTAAGCACCGGCGCGGACAGGCGGGTCGTCATCGCCTCGGGCAGCCGCTGGCTGCCGCCGGCCACGAACTGCACTGCGCCGCCGCGCATGGCGTCGCGATACAGCACGCCGCTGCGCCAGCGGGCGAACACCGACACGCTGTCCAGCGCGTTGGCATTCATGGTCACGCCGGCCAGCGCGATGGCCTGTTCGGACGCTCCGGCTGCGCGCATGAAGGCCTCATAGGACTGGTCGAGCGACTGAAACTCCTCGGCCAGCCAGTCATCGAACGCGCGCAACGGGTTCTCGCCATCCAGGTAGGCGCCCAGCAGCTGCCACGGCGGCAGGGCACGTTCACGCCCCTCGAGACGGTTGGCCGGATGGTCGGGCCAGTCCGCCACCGCGATCATCTCGCCGCCGAGATGGAAGGCCCGCCCGAAGCTCGTCCCCCGTCCGCCACGGGTGTCCAGACCCAGGGCCTGCAGCGTGGCAAGGGTACGGGCGTAATTGGCCCCGATCTGCGCACCGCCGGCCTCCGGCCGACCCGGCACGTGATCAAGCGTCCGCATGCGCCCGCCGACCTCCTCGCGGGCCTCGAGCACCAGCACCGCCAAACCCTGCTCCTCGAGCAGCCGCGCGGCGTTCAGCCCCGACAGACCGGCGCCGATCACAACCACATCCGCGTCGCGCCTGGCGGGCGTCGTGCAGGCACTCAACCACAGTGGTGCTGTCGCCGCCGCAACCCCGGCCTGACCGAGCAGCGCACGCCGGGAAAGTTTGCCGTTCATGCCCGTGCCTCCCTGATGCCAGCCGCGCCACCCGCGGGCGCGGCCCCTGCGCGGCACTATACAATGCCCGGGTCACCCCCTGAACGCCGCCCGGCGGCCTGGAGCCTGCATGCCCACCCGTAGCGATTTCATCGACGCCATCGGCAACACGCCCCTCATCCGCCTGCGCAGGGCTTCGGAGGCCACCGGCTGTGACATCTACGGCAAGGCCGAATTCATGAATCCCGGTGGCTCGGTCAAGGACCGCGCTGCGAAATACATGATTCTTGACGCGGAGCGACGGGGCCTGATCGAGCGTGGCGGCACAGTGGTCGAGGGCACGGCCGGCAATACCGGCATCGGCCTGACCCTGGTCGGCAACGCCCGCGGCTACCGCACGGTGATCCTGATGCCCGACACCCAGTCGGCAGAGAAGCAATCGGCGCTACGCGGCATGGGCGCAGAGCTTGAAACCGTGCCGGCCGTGCCGTTTCGCGACCCCTCCCACTATGTCCACCAGGCCGAGCGCCTGGCGCGCGAGCTGGCGGCGAGCAGTCAGCACGGGGTGCTCTACGCCAACCAGTGGGACAACACCGCCAACCGCGAAGGACACGTTCAGAGCACGGGACCCGAGATCTGGGAGGCACTGGACGGGCGCGTCGACGGCTTCATCTGCGCGGTGGGTACCGGCGGCACCCTCGCGGGCACCTCCGAATACCTGCGCAGCCGCAACCCCCGGCTGATCACCGGACTGGCCGACCCCGAGGGCGCCGCGATCTATCACTGGGTGAAGCATGGCGAACTCAAGTCCGAGGGCAGCTCCATCACCGAAGGCATCGGGCAGGGCCGCATCACCGGCAACCTGGCAGGCCTGCAGGTCGATGTGCCCTTCCGCATCCCGGACACTGAACTTTTGCCAGTGCTCTGGGATCTGATCCGCGACGAGGGTCTGTATCTCGGCAGCTCCAGTGGCATCAATGTCGCCGGCGCCCTGCGCCTGGCCCGTCACCTCGGGCCGGGACACACCATCGTCACGATCCTCTGCGACTCGGCCTCGCGCTACGAGTCCAAGCTGCTGAACCCCGATTTCCTGCGCGCACGCGACCTGCCACTGCCCCCCTGGCTGGCCTGAGCCCACCCCCACGCGGAGACGCCCATGCGCAAGCGATTCCTCCTCCTGCACCTCGTCCTCCTGGGCAGCTGGCTGGCCCTGCTGGCGAGTCCGCTGGCCGCCCGCGAGCTCGCGACGCCGGTGGAGGACCTGATCGAGGTGGAACTGGCCAGCGTCGGCGTGAGTCCGCTGACCGGCTCACCGGTGGTGCTGCTGCGCGAGATGGCCAGCGGTGATGTGGTGCCGATCTTCATCGGGGTGCCGGAGGCGCGTGCCATCCTGATGGCCATGCACGAGACGCCCGTCCCGCGGCCCATGACTCATGATCTGATGCGCGATCTGCTTGGCGCGCTGGACGCACGCCTGAAGCGGGTGTACGTCGACGACCTCGCCAACGGCACCTACTACGGGATGCTCGAGCTCGAGGTGGACGGCCAGGCGCAGCCCCTGAGGGTCGATACCCGCCCCAGCGATGCGCTGGCGCTGGCCGTACGCACCGGCGCGCGCATCATGGTGGCGCCGCGCATTCTCGTTGCCGGACGGGATCTCGAGTATGAGGGCCTGCCCGACGACCAGGTGGTCACGGCCCTGGGGATCACCGTGGTCGCCGTGACCTCGCGGCTGCGAGAGACGCTGCAGCTGCCGGAGCATAGCGGCTTGCTGGTCAATCGTACCGCCGGCTTGGCCGCCGAGGCGGGACTCAATCCCGGGGCGCTGCTGCTGGCAGTCAACGGTGAGGTGCCGGCCTCGCCGATGGCTTTCCTGGAACTGGTTCGCTCGACCTCGGCCGACGAGGAGGTCGAGCTGCGCTATTGGCAGGATGGCGAGGAAACCACCCTGCGCCTGCCCGTGGATGGCGGCGCACGCTCGGGCAGCCCCGGCGACGAACGCGAGCGCGAACTCCAGATCTAGGCGACGCCCGCTGATTCAGCGGAGGCAGTCCCGAATACCGTCCGCCATGAGCTCGGCCACGCAGACCGCATTCGTGGCGTGCACCACGGTGTTGCAGCTGACGATGCGGGCCGCGCCCGCTGCGCGCAGTTTGGCCTCGGCCTCGTCGGCAAACACCGCGTGCACGAGTGCGCACACGGGCGCGGCATAGCCCTGCTGGCGCAGGTGCGCGAGCGCGGCGGCCATGGTGCCACCGGTAGAGACGATGTCATCGAGCAACACGGGCGTACAGCCCGCATGGCCGTCGAGATCAGGCACCGTGACCGCCACGTCGCGATCGCCGCGGCGCGCTTTCTCGAGCACCAGCCAGGGGGCACCGATGCGCGCCGCCACTTCCGCCACCCACTGGGCACTCTCCGCATCAGGCCCGATCAGCACGGGGTGCTCGACCTCGGTCCTGAGCCAGGTCGCCAGTGCCGGCGCGGCAGCGATGCTGCGGGCGGGGAGGCGGTAGATCTCATCGAGGCTCCCATAGCGGTGCAGGTGCGGGTCGACCGTGACCAACCAGTCGAGCGCCTCGGAGAGCATGCTGGCATAGGTCCGGCTGGTCACCGCTTCGCCGGGACGGAAACGGATGTCCTGGCGCATGTAGGCGAGGTAGGGCGCCGCCAGGCCGACGCGGGCGGCACCGAGCTCTCGGCAGGTGGCGGCGGCAAACAACATCGGCAGGGTCCGCTGGTCCGGCCGGTCCAGTGGGCAGAGCAGGATCACCGCCCGGTCCTCCGGGGACGTGTCCAGACGCAGATAGCATTCGCCGTCGGGAAAGCGCCGGAGTTCCAGCTCACCGCGCTCGGCGCCGAGCAGGGCCTGCAGCCGCGCGGACAGCCCGGGATGGGCACCAAGATCGAACAGCAGTGGCGTCATGCGTCGTCCTCCCCGATCGTGAACATCGTCCGACGGTTCTGCCAGTAGTCACGGGCATAGGCCAGTTGCCCGGGCGTCTGGGCATGGATCGTGAACAGCGGCTGGCCGGGCTCGATACGGTCACCGGGACGGACGGCAAGTTCGAGACCGGCGGCGCGATCGACCGGGGCACCCGCCAGTTTCGCGACCCGGGCGAGCTCCCGGTTGTCGAGGGACAGCAGGATGCCCTCGCGTATCGCCGCGACCACCTCGGTATGCGGCGCACGCGGCGGCTCGCGCATCCCGCCCTGAGCCTCGCAGATGGCCTGGAAGCGCGCCCAGGCAGCCCCGCCGTCGAGAAGCGCCCGGGCGGCCGCCTCGCCAGCCCCGCGGCGGGCCACACCGCCGATCTCAAGCAGCACACCGGCCAGCGTCACCGACCGCGCGGCCAGGTCCGCCGGCGCGTCCGCGGCACGTTGCAGCACTGCCAGCACGTCCCGGGCCTCGAGGGCGGGGCCGATGCCGCGACCCACCGGCGCCCGCCCATCGGTCTCGACCACGTGGACCGCGAGCCCCAGCGCCGCCCCGGTGCGTTGCAACGCGCCAGCCAGCGACCGGGCCTGCGGCGCATCACGCACTTTGGCGGTCGGCCCCACCGGCATGTCGATCACCACGTGGCTCGCGCCGGCGGCCAGCTTCTTGGAGAGCACGGAGGCCACCAGCTGACCCTCGCTGTCGATGTCCAGCGAGCGTTCCACCTGGACGAGAACATCATCAGCCGGACTCAGGCTCACCGAGCCACCCCAGACCACACAGCCACCGGTGCGTTCCGCCACCTGATGCATCTGGGCAAGGGTCAACTCCACCGGGGCCAGCGTCTCCATGGTGTCGGCCGTGCCGGCGGGCGAGGTGATTGCTCGCGACGAGGTCTTCGGGATGAGCAGCCCCGCCGCCGCAACAATCGCCACCACGATCGGCGTGGTGCGGTTCCCGGGCAGCCCGCCGACGCAGTGCTTGTCCATCACCTGGCGCGCGCCCCAGTCGAGCCGCTGGCCGGCGGCGACCATGGCACGGGTCATGCTCACCATCTCCTCATCGGAGAGCCCCTGCTGGGCGCAGCCGGTGATGAACGCGGCGAGGTGGACGTCCATGTATCTGCCGGCCGAGATGTCGGCCATGATCGAGGCGTAGTCGGCTTCGCCGAGCGTCTGGCCGTAGACCTTTGCGCGAACATAGCCGAGGGAGTCGACCGGCGGTGGATGCCGCACCCAGACGGTTTCATCATCGCGCGCACGCAGGCGCTGCCAGGCCGCCTCGGACAGCCCGCCCCAGCCGCGCGAGAGCGCCTGGTTGCTGACGGTGTGGACCGTCGCAAGCGTGCGGTGCGTGGCCGTGCTCAGTTCGACCCGGGAATGGGCCTTGAAGCCCTCGGCGCGGGCGATGTCCGAATCCTCACGGAGAAAGATCACCGCTTCCTGGCCGGTGTCGACACCCAGCCGTCGGGCATGGACGAACAGCGGTGGCTCAGACGCCGAGCCCATCAGGCATCCGCAGCCAGACCATCCGCATCGCGAATCACCGCCTCACGGGCCAGACTGGCATCGACCCAGGCCTGTTCGAGTCTGACCTCAAAGGCCTTCGGGCGCCGCGCAAACAGTTCGGCCGCCAGATCGGCGGCCGCCGCGTAGCAGGCATGCTCACGAGCGGCGAGCACGGGCCGCAGCAAGGCGCCCAGCGAGCCCTCGGACGCCTCGGCGAGACTGACGTGCAGCATCCACAGATCGTGGGCGTCGCCGAGCAGGCGCGCCAGGCGCGCGAGCTTGCGCTGGCGCGCACGGAAACGCCCCCCCGTGCACTCGCGCAGGCCCTTGAGCTGGTTCAGGTGCACCTGCACGGCGCTGCGCAGCTCGTGCCAGGCTTCGGGACTGCGGGTTTTTCTGACAGATCGCCAGGACCGCCTCGCGCGCCGATAGGCCAGGCGACCGCCGCCCAGCAGGCTGCGGCGCGAGAGCTGTCGCAGCGCGCTGTCGTCCAGCAGGTTGGTCAGCGCCTCAAGGGTTGCGCTGGCATCGTCGCGCGCCTGGGGTGGCAGTTCGGCGGGGGCCTCGACGGCATAGGTGACCTCGAGTGCCGCGCAGGCCGCCTCGGCCAGCACCTCGCGATACTCGGCCAGCACCGCGGCGAGGGTGGCCGCACGGACGGTGGCATCGCGCGTCGGCGCCAGCTGGCGTGCCGACACGGCGACCCAGCGCCGGGCCTCGACGGCAGTCTCGCCCAGTGCCGGCTCGGCCATACGCAACAGCGCCCTGAGACGCTTGCAGGCCCGTCGCGCCTGATGCACGGCGCGCACGGGTGATGCCTTATCGCCACCCGCCAGCCAGGCCAACGCGGTCTCGCATTCCCCGGCCACCGCCTGACGCCAGGCTTCGGCCGGCTCCAGGGCAGGATCCAGTCTCCCAGGTTTCATCTCACGGCGCTCCGCCAGGGCTGTGCTGAAGAACACTTTAGCAGGCTGTCGGGTCTGCCGGGCGTGATGGGGGTCATGGCTGGTCGGCGCAGCGATTGACTGCTAGCGTTGTCGTTCCACCTGCATGGAGACTCGCCCATGTCCGACCCGGTCCGCCTCGAGCAGCGCGACGGTATCGTCGTGATCACCGTCGACCATCCGCCAGTCAACGCCCTCTCCCAGCCGGTGCGCGCTGGCCTGCTCGAGGCCGTGCAGGCGGCTGCGGGCGACCCGGCGATCACCGGAATCGTGCTGGCCTGTGCCGGGCGGACGTTCATCGCCGGCGCCGACATCACGGAGTTCGGTCGCCCGCACGCCGACCCTTCGCTCACCCGGGTGCTCGCCGCGCTGGAGGATGCCGGTAAGCCGGTGGTCGCGGCGCTGCATGGCACAGCGCTGGGCGGGGGGCTGGAACTGGCCATGTGCTGTTCGCACCGGGTGGCAGCGCCCGGCACACGCGTCGGCCTGCCGGAGGTCAAGCTGGGGCTGCTGCCGGGCGCCGGAGGCACGCAGCGCCTGCCGCGGCTGCTGGGCCTCGAGCACGCGCTCGAGGCGATCCTCAGCGGGCGGATGCTGGCCGTCGAAGGCGCGGCCGCCGGCGTGGTGGACGCGGTGCTCGAGGGCGAACTCACCGCGGCTGCCACGGCCTGGCTGCGCCGCCAGCTGGCCGCGGGGCTCGCGCCCCGACGTGTGCGCGAGCTCAGCGTGCCCGGGGCGGAAGCCCTTCCCGCCGGCCACTTCGACCGGGTCCGCGAGCGGGTCGCGCGCGAGGCCCCCGGACAGGTCGCGCCGCTGCAGATCGTGGCCTGCCTGGAGGCCGCCGCGATGCTGCCGTTCGACCAGGGGCTGAACGTGGAGCGGGAACGCTTTGCCGAGTGTATGCGCTCCCCTCAATCCAGGGCACTGCAGCACCTGTTCTTCGCTGAACGCGAGGCCGCCAAGGTACCGGGCCTGCCGCGTGAGACGCCGGTCAGACCCATCCGCCGCGTCGCCGTCATCGGTGCGGGTACGATGGGCGGGGGCATCGCCATGTGCTTCGCCAACGCCGGCCGCGAGGTCACGCTGATCGACGCCGACCAAGCGGCGGCGCAACGCGGGCTTGGCGTCATCGAAGGCAACTACCGGCGCAGCGTGTCACGCGGCAGACTCGACGAAGCCAGCGCCGCGGCGCGGCTGGCCCGCATCACGCCCGCTGACACCCTGGCCGCTGCGGCCGACGCCGACCTCGTCATCGAGGCGGTTTACGAGAACCTGCAGCTGAAGCAGCAGATCTTCGCCGAGCTTGCCGAGCGGTGCCGGGCGGATGCCATTCTCGCCACCAACACCTCCACCCTCGACGTCGACGCCATTGGCGCAGCCAGCGGGTCGCCCGCCCGCGTCATCGGACTGCACTTTTTCAGTCCGGCCAACGTGATGCGCCTGCTGGAGATTGTCCGTGGCCGGGAGACGCACGACGAGGTGCTGGCGACCTGCCTCACGCTTGCCCGCGACATCGGCAAGGTGGGAGTGGTGGCCGGCGTCTGCTTCGGCTTCATCGGTAACCGCATGCTGGAGGGCTATGGCCGGGAGGCCGGCCTGATGCTGCTCGAAGGGACGGCGCCGGAGCAGATCGACGCGGTCATCACCGACTTCGGGCTGCCGATGGGGCCATTGGCCATGGGCGATCTCGCGGGCATCGATGTCGGCGCACGCGTGCGCGCTGAGCGACGCGCGGCGGGACAGCTGCCGCGCGACCCCAGGTACGGAGCGGTCCATGACCGGCTGGCCGAACTCGGCCACCTTGGCCAGAAAACCGGCCGCGGCGTCTACCGCTATGCCGAAGGCTCGCGCCGTCCCGAGCCCGACCCGGAAGTCGGCGCACTGATTGCCCGGCTGGCCGAGGATCTCGACGTCGGACAGCGCGAAATCGACGACAAGGAGATCCTTGAACGCTGCCTGTTCCCACTGGTCAATGAGGGCCTGCGCCTGCTCGAGGAAGGCATTGCGCAGCGGGCCTCGGATATCGACGTCGTCTGGGTCTACGGCTACGGCTTTCCCGCATGGCGCGGCGGTCCACTGCACTGGATCGAGGAGGCCGTGGGCCTGGCCTACCTGCTCGAGCGGCTGCGGCTCTATGGGACGCTGCTCGGTAATGAATACGGCTACTGGACGCCGGCGCCACTGCTTGAGCGACTCGTGGCCGAGGGTGGAAGTCTGGCCGACTATCGCCCCGGCAGCTGAGCCGGTGAGCGCATGGCGGCCAGGTCGGCAAGCTGCTGTCCCGCCGCGTCGTAGCCATAGGCGATGAGGTCCCGGGCGCGGTAGAACTCGAAGAACCCACAGAGATTGCGCGGGATTTCCACCACCGCATCGATCGAGTGCGTCGCCAGCCGGAGCCGGGTGATCTGGGTCTGCATGCAATCGAGCGAGCGCGACATGAGCATGACCAGATCCGGCGCCTCCTCGGGCGTGTCGTCATCCTCACCTGGCCAGAGACTCATCACGAAACTGCGGACCCGCTCGGTCATCTCCGACGCTCTGAAAGGTGTCTCGACCAGGACGGAAGCATCGGCTGGCGCTGGCCCGCCGGATTCGGTCCGCATGACCGTCTGCCGCGAGGCGTGCGCGCCGAGATTCACCGCGATGATCAGATCCGCATCGCTGTTCAGCACCGGCGCCACCGGCATGGGATTCACCAGCCCACCGTCGACCAGCAGGCGTCCGTTGCGCCGTACCGGTGCAAACACCATCGGTACCGCGACCGACGCGCGGATGGCATCGAACAGCGAACCGCGGTCGAGCCAGACTTCGCGCTGGCGTTCGATGTCGGTGGCCACCGCGGTGTAGCGTATCGGCAGTGACTCGATGTCGTGTTCGCCGATGAGTTCACGCAGTTTGGCAATGATCCGCTCACCCTTGAACAGGGAATGCCGGCTGAGCGAGAGATCCAGCAGTCGCAGCACGTCCACGCGCTCGAGCGCGCCGACCCAGTCGGCATAGACATCGAGCTTGCCGGCCGCGTGAATACCGCCGACCAGTGCGCCCATCGACGACCCCGCAATGCTGCGGATGCGATAGCCGTTTTCCTCCAGCCAGCGGATCACGCCGATGTGTGCAAGACCGCGGGCTCCGCCGCTGCCCAGTACCAGTGACACGGTAGGCATGTGTCTCACCGCCCCTGTCAGTCCCCAAGCTTGACCTGAGCCTCACCCCCGTGACGGAATCCGCCCGGCGACCCAGCCGCCGACGAGCAGGCCGAAGACGAACAGCCACGGATCAGCCTGTCCCGAGCCCAGCGCCGCCACGGCGGGACCGGGGCAGAACCCCGCGAGTCCCCAGCCGATGCCGAACAGTGCGGCACCGGTGAGCAGGCGGGGATCCAGCGACTGTTTCACCGGCAGGTGAAAACTCTCGTCCAGCACCGGCCGCTCGCGGCCGAGGATGACACGGAACGCGGGAATCGTCACCAGCAGCGCCGCCCCCATCACCAGCGCAAGGCTGGGGTCCCAGGCACCGGCGACGTCGAGAAATGCCAGCACTTTGGTGGGACTGGTCATCTGCGAGACCACCAACCCGATGCCGAACAGTGCCCCCGCGGCGAGCGCGGCGAACAGTCTCAGATCAGCTTGTCGCATGTCAGCCTCCCAGGGCATGGCGGACGACGAATACCGTCACCGCGCCAGCCAGCATGAACGTGAGCGTCGCGGCGAGTGACCGCAGACTGAACCGTGCGAGCCCGCAGACCCCGTGCCCGCTGGTGCAGCCGCTGCCCAACCGCGTGCCGAAACCGACCAGCAGCCCGGCGGTGATCACCAGGGGGCCGCTCATGCCGGTGACGCCGGCCAAGGGCTGCTCGCCTGCCAGCAGTGCCACCAGGGCGCCCACGACCAAGCCGCCAAGGAACATCCAGCGCCAGCCGCGCGGCGTGCCATGGCCCTCGACGGCACCACTGACAATGCCACTGATGCCGGCGATACGGCCGTTCAACCACAGCAGCAAAGCCGCGGCACTGCCGATGAGCAGGCCGCCAATACTTGCCGAGAGCGGCGTGAAATTCTCCATCGTCCTCTCCTAGAGCGTGTTCACCGGCACCTTGATGTAGGCGATGCCGTTATCCTCGGGCGGTGGCATGTGACCGGCCCGCACGTTGACCTGCACCGACGGGATGATCAGCTCCGGCAAGGGCAGATCCTTGTCACGCGCCGTGCGCATGGCCACGAACTCCTGCTCCGAGGTCTCCTCACGGACATGCCGGTTCGCCTGGCGCTGTTCGGCGACGCTGAACCAGGGCCGAGGCTCACGCCCCTCAGGCGCGTAGTCGTGACACAGGTACAGACGGGTGTCGTCGCCCAGGGCGTAGAGCTTGCGGATGGACGAGAACAGCTCGCTGGCGTCGCCACCGGGGAAGTCGCAACGGGCCGAGCCGAAATCCGGTGCAAACAGGGTGTCGCCTATGAACGCATGCCCGTCGGCCACATAGGTGACGCTGTCGTTGGTGTGTCCCGGTGTGGCCATGACCTCGAAGGACGTCCCGCCCACTTCAAAGCGCTCGCCATCGGCGAACAGGTGATCGAATACGCTGCCGTCGGGCTCGAGATCATTCATGTTGAAGATTTTCTTGAACCCTGCCTGGACTTTGCGGATCCCGTCACCGATCCCCAGACGCCCGCCGAGCGCCGCCTTGACGTGGGGCGCCGCCGAGAGATGGTCGGCGTGGGCGTGGGTCTCGAGAATCCACTCCAGCGTAAGCTCGCGTTCGCGGAACCAGGCGATCAGCGCATCGACGCTGTTCGTCTGCGTGCGCCCGGAACTGGCCTCGTAATCCAGCACCGGATCGATGATCGCGGCACGCCGACCGTCAGCCCCGATGAACACGTGTGACCAGGTCTTGGTCTGCTCGTGGAAAAAACTCTTTACCTGCTCGGCCATGTCGGTGCCTCCTTGCCTTGGGTTCCCGCTTATTAAATTAGATCTTGCTAAATTAGTCAAGCCTAATATAATAACCGCTGTCGACCGGATGGATGCCCCCTCCGGCCTTGCAGTTACGCGGAGAGTTCCATGGCTTCCCCCTCCCCCGTCATGGCCGACCTATCGGCCGATGACATGGCCCGCAACGCGGGACGCGCCGCGCGCCTGCTCAAGGCGCTGGCCAACGAGCACCGGCTGATGATCCTGTGTGCGCTGGCCGAGGGCGAGTACAGCGTCGGTGAACTCAACAACATGATCCCGCTATCGCAGTCCGCGCTCTCCCAGCACCTGGCGCGGCTGCGCGCCGATGGGCTGGTACAGACACGACGGGAGGCCCAGGCCGTCTACTATGCGCTGGGCGAACCGCTTGCCGCACGAATCGTCGAGCTGCTCTACGCACATTACTGCCAGCCGGCCCGGGGCCGGCACCAGGGAGGCTGAGGTGGCGATCCTCGGTTGGCTGGGCGCCCTGTTCATCGGGCTGAGCCTGGGCGTGTTCGGCTCCGGCGGCTCGATCGTCACCGTGCCGGTGCTGGTCTACCTGTTCGGGCAGGACGAGAAAACCGCGATCGCGGGTTCCCTGTTCATCGTCGGTGTCGTGGCCCTGATCGGCGCTCTGCCGAAACTGCTCGGCCGCCAGATCCACTGGCGCAGTGTGCTGCTGTTCGGGTTGCCCGGCATGCTCGGCACCTATCTCGGCGCGTGGTCAGCCAAGTTCATCCCGGGACTGGTGCAACTCGCGGCATTTGCGGTGGTGATGCTGCTGGCGGCGATCATGATGCTGCGGCCACGGCAGGTCGATCCTGCCGGCGGTACCCCCCGGGCGGCCTGGAAGATCATCGCCGACGGCGTGGTGGTCGGCGCGATCACCGGCCTGGTTGGCGTCGGCGGCGGGTTCCTCATCGTTCCGGCACTGGTGCTGCTCGGCGGCTTGTCGATTCACCTGGCCATCGGTACCAGCCTGCTGGTGATCGCGATGAAGTCCTTCGCCGGTTTCTGGAAGTACCTGGAGGTGCTGGAACACCAGGGGCTTGCGCTGGACTGGAGCGTGCTGCTCGGCGTCAGCGCCTTCGGCGTGGCCGGCTCGATGGCCGGCAGCTGGCTGGCCGGACGTCTCCAAGCCGAAGGGCTGCGCAAGGGTTTCGCCATCTTCCTGATGGTGATGGGCGTCTACATCCTCAGCTCGAGTCTCTACCGACTGTTCACCTGATCCGGCAACGGCGCCGGCCCGTCTCGGCCCAGTGCGGCGAAGTCGAACAGCCGGGTGTCTGCCAGATGGGAGGGCACGACGTTCTGGAGGCTGCGGAACAGTCGCTCGGTGCGGCCGGGATCGTCGCGTTCCCACTCGGCGAGCATGCGCTTGATGTGTTTGCGTTGCAGGTTCTCCTGCGAGCCGCAGAGGTTGCAGGGAATGATCGGAAACGCCCGGGCACGGGCGTAGCGGGCGATGTCGCGCTCGCCGCAGTAGGCCAGTGGCCGGATCACCACATGCCGGCCATCGTCGGAGCGCAGCTTTGGCGGCATGGCCTTGAGTTGCGCCCCATGGAACATGTTCAGGAACAGGGTCTCGACGATGTCGTCGCGGTGGTGGCCGAGCGCGATCTTGCTACAGCCCTCCTCCTCGGCGATGCCGTAGAGGATACCGCGGCGCAGCCGCGAGCACAGGCTGCACAGGGTACGCCCCTCGGGAATCACCCGCTGGACCACACTGTAGGTGTCCCGCTCGACGATCCGAAACGGCACGCCGAGGGTGGCGAGATACTCCGGCAGCACATGCTCGGGAAACTCCGGCTGCTTCTGATCGAGGTTCACCGCCAGCAGCTCGAAATGCACCGGCGCGGCGCGCTGCAGACTCAGCAGCACATCGAGGAGCGTGTAGGAGTCCTTGCCGCCGGACAGGCAGACCATCACCCGGTCGCCCTCCTCGATCATGCCGAAATCGGCGATCGCCTTGCCGGTCAGCCCACGCAGGTGGGCCTGGAGCTTGCGGAAGGTATTGGAGCTGCGCGCAACGCCATCGATGCGCCGCAGCGGCTGTTCATGGGTGGCTGAAGGCGTTGACATGCGGCGAGTATAAAGGGGGACCGATTGAAAATCTGTCCCCCGACACGCGCCGGCTCACGCCTCCGGCGGCGTCGCCTCCCCTGCAAGCAGCGCCCGGGCGTACTCGGGCGCGACCAGATGGCAGTAGAACATGCCCTTCCAGGCGCGCGGAATCGGCGTCCACGACCTCAGCGGCGAGATCATCCCCTTGGCCTGCACCTGCAGACGCCCGCCGGCGTCACGCTGCACCCCGCGCCAGGGCATCGGGTCCAGCCACTGTGTCCCGCGGTTGGCCAGCTCGTCCGCCACGAAGTGCAGGCTGGTCGGATCGAGGGCGAGGGTCACGCCCTCGGCCTGCAGGCGCTCGGCCTGGCGCCGGAAAATCTCCCGGTTGAAATCGCTGCAGCTGAGATCGTCGATGACCTGCTCAGGCCCTACCACCTCGGCAAGATGATCGGCGCCCTTGAGTTTGCAGGAAACGCTCTCCACCGCCCCTTCTGGCGTCGCGGCGAACGCCATCTGATGGATGACCAGCGGGTCGACCGTGGGCTTGGCCAGCACGAAGGCCTCCCAGTCATCGTGGATCTCGGTGCGGATGTCCAGCGGCGCGAGGCTGAGCTGCGCCTGGAATCCGGCACAGAGCGCCGGATCACTCATCGCCAACGGTGGCGCCTCCGGCGCACCGCGCATGCCGCAGCCGACAAGCAGGCAGGCGAACACCGGCAACAGGACAGCAGTGCGCTGGGACATGGGGCCTCCGGTCAGTCAGAAGTAGGTACCGGCGGTAATTTACCACCCGGTCAAGTACGCATGCCATCGAGGCTTGTCGGGCGGCCGCCGCTCGGTCACGGTGGCAGCAACAGGATCGCTCGCAGATCGTTGACATTGGTTCCGGTCCGCCCGGTGACCAGCGCGGCCTCGAGGGCGAGAAACGCGCCGTGGCTGTCATGCCTCTCGAGTGCCGCCGCGAGGTCGAGGCCGCGTGCCCGGGCCCGCGCGGGCAGCGCCGGTGTCCAGAACGCACCGGCGGGGGGGCCGCTGCCATCGATGCCATCGGTGTCGGCCGCCAGCGCATAGACCTCGGGGGTCTCGCCCAGCGCCAGCCCGAGGGCGAGCACGAATTCGGCATTCGGCCCGCCACGACCGCCGACGGCCGCCTGCGTCACCGTCAGCTCGCCGCCGGAGAGCAGCACCCGTGGCCGCCCCGAGGCGCGCACCCCGATCAGTTCCGCCTGCGCGCGCCTGGCCATCGCGCGCGCCACGCCGCGCGCCTCCCCGGTCCACTCGACCCCGAGATCGATCACTTCAAGGCCAAGCCGACGCGCCGCGTCCGCCACGGCGGCGAGGACCTGTCGGGGACTCACCAAGACCTGGTAGTCGCAGTGCTGAAACACGCGATCGCCAGGCTTCGGGGTTTCGGCCGCAGGCTCACGCAGGGTCGCCGCCACCGCCGGCGGCGGCGCGATACCGTGCCGGGCGAGGACCGCGCGGGCCTCGCCAAGCGTGCTCGCGTCCGCCACGGTCGGCCCCGAGGCGATCACCTCCGGCCGATCGCCCACCACGTCGGAGACGGCCAGTGTGACCACGCGCGCAGGCCAGGCCGCCTGCGCCAGGCGCCCGCCCTTGACCGCGGAGAGATGACGGCGCACGCAGTTGATCTCGTCGATGGGCGCTCCGCTGGCCAGCAGGGCGCGCGTCACGGCCCGCTTGTCGGCCAACGTCAGCCCTGGGACCGGCGCGGCCAGCAGCGCCGAACCGCCCCCAGAGAGCAGACAGAGCAGCAGGTCGTCAGGCCCCAGACCCTCGGCCAGTTCGAGCGCCGCCGCCGCCGCGGCCACGCTGCCGGCATCGGGTATCGGGTGCCCGGCCACCCGCAGCTCCAGCCCGTCAATGCGCCGCGCCAGACCAGGCGGGACCACCACCACGCCAGGCAGCCGCCCCGGCCATGCGGCGACGGCGATCTCGGCCATCCTGGCCGCGGCCTTGCCCACGGCCACGACCACAGCGCGCCCCGGCGGCGGGGAGGGCAAGGCGGCCGGGAGAACCCCGGCCGGGTCGGCCGCCGTGAGCGCCGCCTCCCACAACGCTGTCAGCAAGGAGACAGATGCATTTGCCATACCGCCTGACCAAATATCGGATTGAATTCATGCGAAGATGACCAGCTAAAGCCATCTGCCCCGCCGCTGCAAATCGATCTGTCCTCGACCATGCTCAGCTACCGTCACGCCTTTCATGCCGGCAACTTCGCCGACGTCCTGAAACACATCGCCCTGGTCGCCGCGCTCGGCGCCATGACGCGCAAGCCCAAGCCTGTGTTCTACCTGGAAACCCATGCCGGGGCCGGGCGGTATCCGCTCACCCCCGGCAGTGGCGACGAAGCCGACGGGGGCATCGTCCGGCTGCTCGCCGCGAGCTCGGCGCCGGCTGCGGTGCGACCGTATCTCGACAGCGTACGCGCCGGCAATCCGCGCGGTCAGCTGCGGCGTTATCCCGGTTCACCGCTGATCGCCCGCACACTGCTGCGGGCCGACGATCGCCTGCAACTCCACGAACTGCACCCGCGAGACCACGCGACGCTGGCCACGCTGTTCAAGCCGCATCGCCAGGCCCGCGTGCACCAGTCCGATGGACTGGCCGCGCTGAAAAGCGCCCTGCCCCCGCCCGAGCGGCGCGCCCTGATCCTCATCGACCCGCCCTACGAGCGCGTCCAGGAATACCGTGAGGTCCCGGCCGCGCTCAAGGAAGGGCTGCGGCGCTTCGCCACCGGCGTCTACCTGCTCTGGTATCCGCGCCTCTCGCCGGACACTGCCGCCCCGATGCTGCAGCTGCTGGCGCGCACCCTGGCGCGTCCCACCCTCAGGCTCGAGCTCGCACTCGGACCGCCCGGTGACCGGCCCGGCATGGAGGCCTGCGGTATGTTGATCGTCAACCCACCGTACGGCCTCGGGGCAGCCCTGCAGGAGGTCCTGCCGTGGCTGGCCCACGAACTCGGGCGCCCTGGTGGCGAGGGCCGTATCGACTGGCTGATCCCCGAGTGCCCGTCGGCAAGCGCCCCAGAGTGACCTGACCCGAGTGACCCGACAATGACGGAGTGCCCATGAGCCCCACGAGATCGCGAGCGCGCAGCTCGCAAGTCCGCCAGCAGGCCTTCCCCTTCGCCGCCATCGTCGGCCAGGAGGAGATGAAACTGGCGCTGATCCTGAACGTCATCGATCCGCGGATCGGTGGCGTGCTGGTGATGGGCCACCGGGGCACCGGCAAGAGCACCACTGTACGCGCACTGGCCGAGGTGCTGCCGTCCATCGAGCGCGTGCGTGACGACCCCTATAACCGCACACCCACCGAGGTGATCGCCGAGGAGCAGCCCCGCGTCGGCCGGCGGCGCATGAAGCCCGAAGAGCTCGAGATCGAGACACTGCCGGTGCCCGTGGTGGACCTGCCGCTCGGCGCGACCGAGGATCGGGTCTGCGGCACCATCGATATTGAACAGGCGCTGACCTCCGGCGTGAAGGCCTTCGAGCCTGGGCTGCTCGCGCAGGCCAACCGCGGCTTCCTGTACATCGACGAGGTCAACCTGCTGGACGACCACCTGGTCGACGTGCTGCTGGATGTGGCCGCCAGCGGACGCAACGTGGTCGAACGCGAAGGCATTGGCATCCGGCATCCCGCGCGCTTCGTGCTGGTGGGCTCGGGCAACCCCGAAGAGGGCGAACTGCGGCCCCAGCTGCTCGACCGCTTCGGCCTGTACGCGCGCATCCTCACCATCACCGACCTCGAGGCCCGCGTGGAGATCGTGCGCCGCCGCCGCGCCTTCGACGACGACCCGGCGGGCTTCTTCCGCCGCTGGAACCGGTCCCAGCGCGCGCTCCAGCGCAATATCGTGGCGGCACGGGAACGGCTGCCCGGGGTCGTACTGCCCGAAGAAGTGCTGATCGACATCGCGCGGCTGTGCATGCAGCTCGACATCGACGGCCACCGCGGCGAACTCACCATCACCCGCACGGCGCAGGCCTATGCCGCGCTGCAGGGCGAAGAGACGGTCTCGCGCGATCATGTCCGCGCGATCGTCGGGCTGGCGCTGCGCCATCGCCTGCGCAAGGATCCGCTGGAGACGCTGGACCCCGGTGAGAAGATCGAACGCGAGCTCGCGCGGGTGTTCGGAGAAGACCAGGCCGACTGATGCTGCGCTTCACCGAGATTGTCGGCATGGACCTGGCCCGCCAGGCCATGCTGATGCTGGCCGTCGACCCGGGCCTCGGCGGCGTGGTCATCCCGGCCGCGGTGGGCTCGGGCAAGTCGACGCTCGCCCGCGCCTTCGCCGACCTGCTCCCTGCGGAGTGCCCCTTCGTCGAGCTGCCGCTGAACGTCACCGAGGACCGCCTGATCGGCGGCATCGACCTGGAGGCGACACTGGCCCGCGGCCAGCGCGTGGTGCAGCGGGGGCTACTGGCCCAGGCCGATGGCGGCGTGCTCTACATCGACGCGATCAGTCTGCTCGATTCCGGCGCGGTGTCCCAGGTGGTCGACGCCATGTCGCGCGGCGAGGTGCTGGTGGAGCGCGAGGGATTGAGCGAAGTCCACCCGGCGCGGTTCATGCTGGTGGGCACCTGGGACCCGGGCGACGGCGAGGTGCGCATGGGGCTGCTCGACCGCGTCGGCCTGATCGTCCCGCTGGCCGTGCAGGGCGACTGGCGCGCGCGCCGCGAGATCGTCGCCACCGTGCTGGCAGCGGCGCGACGGGGCGAGGGCGCCGATGCAGAGACGGGAGACGAAAACGATGTCGCGCTCGCGCTGCTGCGCGAACGGCTGGACGATGCCCGGGCGCGGCTGGCCGACCTCGAACTGACCGACGAGCAGCTGAAGGCACTGGTCGCCTCTGCGGTCTCGCTGGGGGTCGAAGGCAACCGCGCCGACGTATTCGCCGCGCGCGCCGCCCGCGCTGCGGCCGCCCTGGCAGGACGCGACGCGATCACCGACCAGGACCTCGAAACCGCGATCAAGCTGGTGCTGATGCCCAGGGCGACCTGCGTTCCGGAAAGCGAGGAAGACTCGCCGCCACCGGATCCGCCCCATGACGGCGATGATGGAGGATCAACCCCGGCCGAGGGGGCCGAGGGGGCCGAGGCAACCGGGGAGACCGCGGACGACACACCCACCCCACCCGACGAACATCCGCCAGAGTCGACCCAGGGCGACGCCTCCGAGGCGGCGCCGGACACCCCACCCGAGGATCTGCCGCAGGATGGGTCCGAGTCGGCCACTCCACCGGATGTGCTCGAGGATCTGCTGCTGGACGCCGAGGCCACCGAGATGCCCGAAGACATTCTCTCGGTGTCCGTGGTCCAGCGTGCCCGCAGTCGTGCAGGCAGCCGCGGCGAGGCGCTGAACAGCCGCCGGGGCCGCTTCGTACGCGCACGTCCCGGCACGCCGCGCGAGGGCCGGATCGCGCTGATCCCCACCCTGCTCGCCGCCGCCCCCTGGCAAGACAGCCGCCGGGAGGAGGCGATGGCGCGAGGTCGCGCAGTGCGCCCGGGGCTCATGATCCGCGGCGAGGACCTGCGCATCCGCCAGTACCGAGACAAGTCCGGCACGCTGTTCGTGTTCCTCGTCGATGCTTCAGGTTCGATGGCGCTGAACCGCATGCGCCAGGCCAAGGGCGCGGTGGCCAGCCTGCTACAGAACGCCTATGTGCACCGCGACCAGGTCGCGCTCATCGCCTTCCGCGGCCAGCGTGCCGAGGTGCTGCTGCCGCCGTCCCAGAGCGTCGACCGGGCCAAGCGCGAACTCGACGTGCTGCCCACGGGCGGCGGCACGCCGCTGGCCTCGGCACTCCACCAGGGCCTCGAGCTGGCGCGCCAGGCGCGCAGCCGCGGGATCTCTCAGGTCACTTTCGTGCTCATCACCGATGGCCGCGGCAATGTCGGGCTGGCACAGGCGGCCGATCCTGCAGCACCCCGCCCGGAGCGCGCTGCCCTGGAGGCCGAGGTGGCGGCACTGGCCGCTGCCACCGCGGCCGCGGGCATCGCCACGGTGGTGGTCGACACCCAGGCGAAATACCTCTCACGCGGCGAAGCCGAGCGCTTGGCCGGCCAGCTGCAAGGGCGGTATTTCTACCTGCCGAATGCACGGGCCGAGCAGATCGTCGAGGCTGCGTTGGCCTGAGCCGCCGTAGGCCCCTGACCGCCCTGATGCCATCGATTGGGGTCAGGGGTTTCCGCATTGCCGCGGCGCTGCAGGACACGTTAATCTGTCAAGTCGTCGTGACACCCGCCCCGCCAGCGCTGGCGGGGCGCCCGAGACGAGGAGCCCCCATGCCAGCCCGCGCCGACCGCCCCCGCTTCACCGCCATCATCGGTCTCGAGCAGTACAGCACCAACCTCTGGCACGG
>PWZL01000084.1 GCA_003567475.1 Gammaproteobacteria bacterium
CCGCCGCGAGACCGAGTGGGCGGCAGCGGTCGATGCCGAACGCGCCGCGATCGACCAGCGCCATGCGGAGGCGCAGCGCGCATGCGAAGCGGGCGAGCCGGTGTCTCCCTCCCGCGGCTTCCAGCCCTTTTATCTGTGCGAAGACAACGCGTGGAATTCGCGTTGCATGCAGGGGCGGCGGGAGACCGAGGCGAGGCTTGATCGCGAGTATCGCGAGGCCGTCGCCCGCCATGCGCAGGACCTGAGTCACTGGCAGGAGGTCGAACAGCCCGCGTGTCTCGCGCGGGCGCAGGCCCAGCACCAGACTGAGCTGACACAGCTGGAGGCACGCGAGCGTGACCGTGCGCGGATCGCCAGCGGACAGTTACGCGGTAACGGGAGAGGCGTCGAGAGATGAGTGACAGGCTGCAGACGTACGGAATCAGCTGGGCCGTATCGATCGCGCTGGGTGCGGCGCTGCTGACGGCCGGGCACGCGCCGGCGTGGGCCCAGGCCAGTGCCGGACTGCCGCTGGAGGTGCGGATCGATCTGGCCATCGCGCGGGTCGAGCGCGCGCTGATTGACACGAATCATCCGGAGACCCTGGCAGCGGTCGCCGAGCTGCGGAATCTGGCGCCCGATCTGGTCTTGCCGGATCTGGCGTTCTACGAGGCGCGTGCGCTGGCCGAGACGGGCCAGACCGTGCCGGCGCTCGCCCGTCTGCTGGAGTTCCTGGCGGCGGCCCCCCGCGAGAGCGGGGTCTATCCCGAGGCGCTGGCGCTGCTGCCGTCGCTCGAAACCGCGACTACCGCGCAAGCGGCTGCCGAGTCGCGGGCGCGCGAGCTCGACGAACGCCTGGCCTGGATCGAGGCGGAGATCGAGCGCCGCGAAGCGGAGGCAGCCCGGTCACGCCAGGCCGTGGCATGGGCCCAGACGGCCCTGCGCGACGCCCGCAAGGCCCGCGACGACTTCCGCGCCCAGGCGCGCGACAACTGTGCCGAAGACTGGCAGCGTTACAACACCGGACGCAGCATGGGGCTGCGCGGCCACGCTACCCGCGCGGACTGCATCAGCTTCCACGAGGGCGGTGGCCACTGGGGCGGGATGTCGCTGCGGGATCATGAACACGACATCGCCGAGCGTCAGCGCGCGCTCGACCATGCCCAGGCGAGTCTGCGTCCGCACCGTGAGGGTATTGAGGCACTGCAGCGCGAGCGCGGCGAGTTGCGTACGGAACTCGGTGCGCTGCGTCAGTGAGGGTCGACCGGTGGACGCGCCGACGCGTTCGGCTCCACCCGTTTCAGCCCGTAGAACAGAATCAGATGGCCATCGAAGTCGATCACTCCGGCCTCCAGCCCCGGACGCCCCGCCTCCCGGCTCATGAACTCGCGAGGTGGGATCAACTCCAGCCCCAGTGCCTGGACCTGCTCGATGACCGACTCGACATCCGTCACCGTCTGGACCCAGGCAACCCGCCGCGGCGGCGTGTAGTCCGTCCGCGCCAACGCGGGGACTTCGCCCAAGCCGAGTATTTCCCGGCGGCCCTCACCGTCCAGGTAGGCGAAGCGGCGCATGGCACCGGGTTCCAGGTCGAAGAAGACGTACGAATAGGACTCCGGTCCGGTCTGCGAGACCCGGCCCAGCGCCAGTCCAAGAATGTCCCGATAGAGTGTGAGTGAGCGCTCCAGATCGCTGACCAGAAGCGACTGCCGGTAGACGGGTGCAAGGCCATCTGACGCAACGGTTGCCGTTGCGCTGCAGCCGCTCAGGGCAAGGCCGGTGAATAGCGTTGCGATGGTTCTGCGAAACACGGGGTTCTCCGGGGATGGGTGATGCCAGGAGACCTGGCCGGCTCAGTCACAGCGACTCGTCTCGGGGTCGAACTCATGGCTGCGGTGCGCCGTGACGGTGAAACTCGCCGCAGGTGGCTCCATTCTCAGCGGCAGGATCTGCTGCTGATAGGTACTTGAATGCCAGAACGCGTTCAGGGCTTCCTCATCCGGGAAACGTACGATGAGGCTGACGTAATCGGCCGGGGGGGTGCCCTCGAGGAGCGAGAATGGCCGAGCCTGGTTGACGTAACGCCCGTCGACCCGGGGATACAGGCCCGATGCGAGCAGCGCCGCCGAGTACTCTGCCATCCGCTGACGATCAAGCGCCTGTCCGCTGATGATCATGTAGACCGCGCACTGCTCTGCGCTCGCGAGCGCCTCCGCAGTCACGCCAGACCCCCGCTCCGAGCCGCCATGACAGGCGGCCGCCAGCGCGCAGCTGGCCATCAGACCGAGTCTCTTCACGGCGATCCTGCCGCTGCCTCTCGCTCCATCAGTTCGACTTTGGAGCCGTCTGGCAGCGCGATCATGGCGGCACGGTAGTGCCCATGCGGTGGCAGTGAGATGCGGGTCACCGAGGGTTTGGGCGCACCCGAGAAACGCGTCCAGCGCGCCAGAGCTTCGTCGAGGCTGTGCACCTCGAAACTCCAGGACAGGATGCCGCGCACCGGCGCCGATGGCGGCTCGGCCTGGGCACGGTCAGGGTGATCGAGATGGGCCATGACCACGAGATAGCCGGTGGTCGCTCCAGGGCTGAACCACTGTTGAAAGGCGATACGCTCACCGCGTTCCAGACCCCGCAGGCCGCCGTTCGGCCCTCCGCTGGCGAACTGCGTCTCGCGCCGGAGTTCGTACTGCAGCACTTCGCCAAGAAATGCAGCCGTCGCGGCCAGGTCACTGACGAACATGCTGCCGTAGGCGACGCCGCCGATGTCCAGCGCGGCATCGATTGGACCGATCGGTTGCAGCGGCCCCCGATCAACCCCGAGGACCAGCACATCGTCCGGCGCCTTGAGGTGATACTCGCCGACGTTGTACGTGCTGCCGTCATGTCGCGGAAACGCCATGGTCATCACGCCTGCCGTCGAGTCGAATCCGAAGCTCTGGGCAATCGCATGCCGGATTTCGAGCCCGTTGACCGGCAGCCCGAAGCCGACGGGTCCGATCAGCCGTGCGTCATAGCCGGGGCGCCGGGTCGGGCGCGCGTCGTCGACCTCGATGAGCCGGATTATCGCAGCGCCCGGCGCGCCCGGCTGGCTGAGGACAGTCACGGCGCCTCCGGCTTCGAGCGCCAGTGCGAAGTGCTCGGACAGTGCGAGGGCGGCCTCGGCGTCCAGCACCTGGCGCTCCAGCTGCATGTTCATCGCGCCCTGGAAGAAGCGCCGGGCCTGCTGCAGCTCGCCGGTCGCAATGGTGACGGCCGCCAGTGGGAGAGTCACGGCCTCGTCAGGGCTCGACACGGGGACCATGGGGTCGCGGGCCGCCTCGTCGTCGCTGCCGCCATGCACCGGGTGGTTTGCAAGCACCATCACTACCCCCACGAAACAGCTCAGCGTGGTGAGGATTCTGCCAGTTTGGCGTTGAGCAGTCGTCGGTTGTCCAGGCACCGGTGGGCTCCTCTCAGTATTCGTAGCGCAGCGTCAGGTACCAGGTGCGCGGTGGGCCGAAGTAGATGACGCCGCCGCCACCGGCGGAGGCCCGACGCTGATAGAGCTTATCCGTAAGATTGCGGCCGCCCAAGGCGACCGACCAGCGCTGGTCGGCGGTCTGATAACGCAGCTCCGCGCCCAGCAGCGTGTAGGCATCCTGGTAGGCGAACGGGGTGTTCACCGTGGACATGAAGTAGTCGCCGTTGTAGGTGAGGTTTGCGTTGAGACGCACATTACCGTGCTGGGCAAGGTCGAAGCGGTATTCCGCGGCGACGCGTGCCGTGATGTCGGCGACGTACTTCAGCCTGTTCTCGCTGGCCCCGGGCACGAGCGAGGGGGCGACCACGGAGCGCACGAACTTGTCGTCGGTGAACCCTGCACTGACGAACAGCGCAAAGTTGTCCGTGGGCAGAATGCTCATGTCGAGCTCCAGTCCCTGCAGCCGGACGTCGTTGATCAGCACCTCGAAGGTCCCTTGACTCGCCAGGACCGTGCTGGGCAGGTCTGTGTAATCCGACCTGAACGCGGTGAGGTTGGCCGTCAACAGGCCGTCGAACCACTGTGACCGGAGACCCACTTCGTAATTCTCCACCTTGGTGGGCGCGAAGGGCACGTTGGCGACCGCGGGGTTGAACGGGAAGCTCTGGTAGGCGCCCGCCTGGAAACCCTTGGCAAAGCTCGCGAACACCGACACCCGCTCTGCGACCTGGTAATCCAGGATCACGCGGGGCGTGAACTGCGACCAGGTGTCGCTGGTGGACAGGTCGTAGGGGGTGCCCAACGGCGGCAGACCCAGCGCGCCGAAATGGCTGCGGCTCAGTGATTTGCGGTCACGGGTGTACCGCCCACCGACGGACAGCTCGAGGGCGTCGGTCAGTGGATAGGTGGCCTCTCCGAACAGCGCGAAACTGGTGGTGCGCTGGTCGAGCTGGAACCCTGAGGCGAACTGAAAGCCGCCCGGTTCCGAGAACCGTCCGAAGATGTCGTCGCTGTCGTTCTGCTCGCGCATCGCGAACAGGCCGGCCACCCACTGCCAGCCGCTGGTGTCGGCGGAGGCGAGCTGCAGCTCGCCGGTGAGCGTGTCATTGGACCAGTCGCGGATGTAGTCGAACGACGCGCCACGTTGCGGGATCGGCTCGCCCAGCTGGTTGACCAGATCGGTCGCGTTCGGGCCGCTGTCCGTGTCGGTCGCCTGGGACAGGTCGAAGCTGCGGTAGCCGAGGATCGTCGTCAGCGTGAAGTTGTCGAACGCGTACTCGATGTTCGCCATGACACCGCTGCCTGAGAGCGTCTGGTCGCCCGCAAGGGTGGGTGCTGCCAGACGTGGCCCATACAAGGGCGCCGCCTGGCTGATACGCCCGTCAACGAGATTGTCCTGTGGGCGACTGGAGATCGCGGGAATACCCGACTGCGGGCCTGCGTTATCCAGCGTGCGATCGGCGGTGACGTACACGCTCAGGCGATCGTCCGGCTCCCACAGGGCGGACAGCCGGGCGCTCTGCCGGTCGGTCTGGTTGTAGCGGCGCGGGCGGTCATCGCCGAACTCGGCCAGCGCGTCGCGAACGAAGCCTGCATTGCTGCGCGAGATCACATCGAGCTTGACGGCAAAGGTCTCGCTCAGCGGGGAGGAGAATGAGCCGCGCACGTCGAGGCGGTCGAAGCTGCCCAGCGTGGCATCGGCCACGACGCGCGGTGTCTCCAGAGAGGGGCGACGCGTGACGTACTTGATGGCGCCTCCCGTGGAGTTGCGGCCGTACAGTGTCCCCTGCGGCCCGCGCAGCACCTCCACACGCTCGAATTCGATGATATCGAGAATCGCGCCCGGCGCCTTGGTGTACGGCACCCCGTCGATGTAGGTGCCGATCGGCTGCTCCGAGGCCGCCTGGGAATCGTCCTGCCCGGCCCCGCGCAGAAAGATCTGGGCCACGCCGGCACCCGTGATTTCCGACACCGCCAGGGTGGGCACCACGGCGTTGAG
>PWZL01000038.1 GCA_003567475.1 Gammaproteobacteria bacterium
ACCGCCCGAAGCGCGCCTCAAGCCCAGCCAGTTGTCCATGTACCCGGTCGCAGCCATGGCCATCACCGCAAACGGCGACAGCGGCGTCGGCAACAGCACCAGCGCATACACCAGCACCAGCCATGCGCGGTTCAGGGTGTAGCGACCCGCCAGCCAGTGCGTTACCGCGAAACCCTGCAAAGTCATCGCCAGCACAAACACGATTGCCGCATTGCCCAGACCGCCGCCCGCCTCGGTAAACAGCGCGCCGACGAACACCGCACTGACGATGAGACTCACCAGCCGTCCCGCCTTGAGCCCGCGGAATTCCAGGCCCGCACGCGGCGGAGGGCGGAGCAGGCCTTCCAGCCAACGGCCCAGCAGCAGAGCCACAAACAGGCTGATCAGCAGGCCGCCAAATGCCAGACCGAACAACAGTCCGGCGACCAGCTCGGCCACCTGCGCCGCTTCCGCGCCCCCGCCGCCGAAAGCCCGGGCGAGCTCCGGGGCCACCTGTGCCGCGATCTCACGACCCGCAGGCAGTGCCGCGAACACTCCGGCCAGCGCACCCAGCACCAACGTGCCGGCCTGAAACGCGAAATCAAGTGAGCCGTAGCGCCCCACCAGACTCGCGCCACCCACCACGGCGCCGAGAATCACCACCGCACTCAAGGCCAGCGCCAGACCCTGCGCGCCGCCCTGGATCGCGGTGACCGCACCCAGCACCCCGGCTGCGGCCAGTGCAGCAATCGTCCCCTCGCGCGGCCCCTTGAGAAGCGTCGCGAAGGCGACCAGCGCGGCAGCCAGCGGCATGAACAACGGCACCAGAAACAACGCCGCGGCCAGCAGGATGACCCGGTGACGTGGCCCGCCGAGCCAGGCAGCAACTTTCTCCATCAAACCGGACTGCCCGGGCATCGGTCGATGCCCGGGCAAGCGCCTCAGTGCCGGTCGGTGTAAGGCAGCAGCGCGATATAGCGCGCGCGCTTGACGGCAGTGGCCAGCTGACGCTGGTACGGCGCCTTGGTCCCGGTGATGCGACTCGGAACAATCTTACCCGTCTCTGTGACGTAGGCCTTCAGTGTCGCGAGATCCTTGTAATCGATCTCCTTGACGCCCTCAGCGGTGAAACGGCAAAACTTTCTGCGGCGGAAAAACCTGGCCATATTCCTGTCTCCCTGGACGTGCGATCAGGACGAGCGACCGGCGTCGTCGCCGTCGTTGTCATCGTCGTCATCACTATCGGTGTCATCGTCATCGCGGCCGCCACGCTCACGGCGGCGACCGTCTCCTTCGTCACGGCGGCGCGAATCCCGCGACTTCTCTTCGTCCGCGGCCTTGGCCATCAGCGACGGCTCGGTGACCGCCTCATCGCGATGAATCACCATGTGGCGCAGCACGGCATCGTTGAAGCGGAACATCGAAACCAGCTCGTCCAGTGTGGCCTTGTCCGACTCGATGTTCAGCAGCACGTAGTGCGCCTTGTGAACCTTGTTGATCTGGTAGGCGAGCTGGCGGCGACCCCAGTCCTCATGGCGATGAATCTGGCCACCATTGCCCTCGATCAGGCCCCGGTAGCGCTCTACCATGGCAGGCACCTGTTCGCTCTGGTCAGGGTGGACCAGGAACACGATTTCGTAATGTCTCACGGTATCTCCTCGTGGATAAATCGCCTCCCGAGCCCCGCCGATGCACTGCTGAGCGCCGACGGTTGCGGTGAAGCAAGGAGTGGGCAGGCCAAGCGTCCTGCCCCTTCGGCGACCCTGCCGCCGAAAAAATAACCGCTCCCCAGGGAGCGGCAGCCGTGCATCATAGTAGATCGCGCCTGCCGGCGGCAAGTGAAACGCCTTGTCCAACCGCCGTTTCTCGCATCAGCGGCCGGGCTTCATCCGGGGAGCGCCTGGCGCTGGCGCAGCACTTCGTACAAACACACGCCTGTTGCCACCGACACGTTCAGGCTCGCGACCACCCCCGCCATGGGCAGCTTGACCAGCTCGTCGCAGTGCTGCCGTGTCAGGTGCCTGAGCCCTTCCCCCTCGCCCCCCATCACCAGCGCGAGAGGCCCCGTGAGCTCCGCCGACCACACCGGGCCGGGAGCATCGCCTGCCGCCCCGATGATGCGAAGCCCATGATCGCGCAGCGTCCGAAGCACCCGCGCAAGATTGACCACCTGCGCGAGCGGGACGTGGGCCGCCGCGCCGCTCGCGGTCTTGATGGCGGCAGCCGTGAGCGAGGCGGCACGACGCATCGGAATGACCACCGCATCGACCCCTGCGGCGTCCGCACTGCGCAGGCAGGCGCCCAGATTGCGCGGGTCCTGCACACCGTCAAGCACCAGCACCAGCGGCGGAGTCACACAGGCTTCGAGGCGCATCAACAGCGCGTGCTCGTCCATCGGCTCGCAGGCCGTCACCTCAGCCAGCACCCCCTGGTGAACGGCGCCGTCAGCGAGACGATCAAGCTCGCCACCGGCTACTGCGTCCAGGCTGAGGCCGGCGTCCGCCACCGCTGCTCTCAGCTGTTCAAGCCGCCGGTCACGCCGCTGCGCATCCACCACCACCCTGCGCAGGCGCTCAGGGGCGCGGGCAAGAAATGCGCCGACACTGTGCAGGCCATAGATCCATTGCGTCGCGCCCTCGCCCCTGCGCACCGCCTGCCCGCGCTGCGACGACCCGCCCGCCGAGCCCTTGCGCCGCCGTGCGCTCATCGGCGTCGGCGGCGTCGGCGGCCCTGGCGCGCCGGGGCCGGCGCAGGCGCAGGCGCTTCGGCATTTTCAGGCGACTCGACCAGCTCGAAGTCGATCTTGCGGTCTTCCAGATTGACGCGCAGAACGCGGACACGGACATGTCCCGTCAGACCGTACACCGTACCGCTGCGCTCACCCACCAGCGCCCGACGTATTGGATCGTGGCGGAAATACTCCTTCCCCAGGTAGGACACATGCACAAGCCCTTCCACATGAACTTCGCTCAGCCGCACGAACACGCCGAAGGGCATGACGCCGGTGATGACGCCGTCGTACTCCGTCCCGATATGATCCTGCATGAATTCGCACTTGAGGCGGTCATGGGAATCCCAGGTGGCCTCGTCGGCGCGGCGTTCGGCGCGCGAGGTGAGATCGCCGAGTCGCTCCACATCCGGCATGGCGTAGGCGAAACCCTTCGCCGATCCATGCTCGAGCACATGGCGGATGCCCCGGTGGACCATAAGGTCAGGATAGCGCCGGATCGGTGAAGTGAAATGCGCGTAGGCCGGCAACGCGAGGCCGAAGTGGCCGATATTGCGCGGACGGTAAACCGCTGCCTGCATCGAGCGCAGCACCACCATCTCCACCAGCTCACGCTCGGGATGATCGTGCAGACGCTCGACCGCCCGGTAGAGATCACGCGGTTTCAGCGTCTGGCCCTTGGGCAGTTTGACATCGAACGTGGCCAGGAACAGGCGCAGCTCTTCGAGTTTCTCGTTGGCGGGACCCTCATGCACGCGATACAGCGTAGGCATTCGATGGTGCCGCAGGAAGCGTGCCGCCTCGACATTGGCGGCGATCATGCATTCCTCGATGATGCGGTGGGCCACGCCACGGTGACGCGGACTGAGTCCGGTAACGTGTCCGTCCTCGTCGAAGTCGAAGGCCACCTCCGGCACGTCGAAGTCCAGCGCGCCGCGGCGCCGCCGAGCGGTGATCAGCGCCTTCCAAGCCTCGTGCAGTTCTCGGAGAGGATTGGCAAGACGCTGGACGGCGGGCCGGCCGCGGCCTGTCTCCAGCCAGGTCGTCACGTCCTCGTAAGTCAGTCGGGCTGCTGACCGCATGACCGCCGAGTAGAACTCCGAGCCCTTGACCTTGCCGTCACGGCCCAGGTGCATGTCGCAGACCATGCACAACCGATCCACCTGTGGATTGAGCGAGCACAGCCCGTTCGACAGCGCCTCGGGCAGCATCGGGATGACCCGATTGGGAAAATACACCGAGGTGCCTCGGCGCTGGGCCTCCTGATCGAGGGGCGTGCCGGGTCGGACATAATGCGAGACATCCGCGATGGCCACCAGGATGCGCCAGCCATCGTCGGCAGGCTCGCAGTAAACGGCGTCGTCGAAGTCGCGCGCATCCGCCCCGTCAATCGTCACCAGCGGCAGATCCCGCAGGTCCACCCGACCCCGCTTGGCGGTGCCAGGCACCCGCTGGGGCATGGCCTCGGCCTCGGCCAGCACCTCCTCCGGCCATTCCTGCGGCAACCCGAAAGCATGCACCGCCATCTCGACTTCCATGCCGGGGGCGCCCGGGTTGCCGAGCACGCGGGTGACCCGACCGATGGCGAGCCGGTTCTCCTCGGGATACTCGTCGATCCCGACCAGCACCGCATTGCCAGGCTGCGCGCCACCATGGCCACCGCGCGGAATGACCACGTGATGAGGGATACGCGGATTGTCGGGCACCACGTACGTCACGCCCGACTCCCGATGCAGCCGGCCGACCAGTTCGGAGTGAGCGCGCTCAAGCACCTCCATCACCGAGCCCATAGGCCGACCCTGGCGGTCTTCACCCCGCACCTGCACCGCCGCACGATCGCCGTCAAACAGCCGCCGCATCTGGCGCGCCGGCAGGAAGATGTCCTGTTCGCCCTTGTCAGGGATCAGGAAACCGAAGCCATCCCGATGACCCTGCACCCTCCCGGGCACGAGATCGGCTTTGCGCACCAGCAGGTACTCGTCCCGACGGTTTCGCAGCACCTCGCCGGCACGGATCAGACCGGCCAACCGTTCCTCCAGCGCTGCGCGCGCCTGCGGGTCGTCGGCGACTTCGACCTGTTCGGCAAGCCGCTCCAGCGTGGCCGGCGCCCCCTCACGCTCCAGGGCCTCCAGCACCTGCTCTGCGGCAGGCACGCCTGCGTCCTGCCGTTCCCGCCTCGCACGACGGCGGCTGCCACTTCGTCTGCTCAAACTCGTCTCCCGACATTCGACCGGGCAAATTGACAAGGCCCGGGACAGTGATTACATTGCGCGTCTTCCTGACGCGGACCTCGTTCGTGTCAGAGCCGAGGTGGCGGAATTGGTAGACGCGCTGGCTTCAGGTGCCAGTGGGGGAAACCCCGTGGAGGTTCAAGTCCTCTCCTCGGCACCATCTTTGCAAGGTAACACAGGCCTTGCCTGCCCACAGTCGCGGCTTGCCGAAGGGTAGCAGGCGTGCACTGGCGTCATACGTGACACTTCACGCCGGCTGCTTCAGCCGTCGAAGGGATTGCGGATGACGACGTTCTGATCGCGCGCCGGGCCGGTCGAGACAAGATCGATCGGGACGCCGACGATCTGCTCAATGCGGGCCAGGTATCGGCGCGCGTTCCCGGGCAGACGCTCATAGTCGGTGATGCCGACCGTGCTCTCCTGCCAGCCGTCCATGCTTTCATAAACGGGCTCCACCACCGCGAACTCGTCGACCATCATCGGTGGCGCCTCGACGATGCGATCGTCGAGGCGGTAGCCGACGCACAGGCGAATCTGCTCAAGGCCATCGAGCACGTCGAGCTTGGTGACACACAGACTGGAGACGCTGTTGTTCAATACGGCACGGCGCAGGGCGACCGCGTCGAACCAGCCGCAGCGCCGTGGACGACCGGTGGTGGCGCCGAACTCGGCCCCCACGCGCGCCAGGTGCTCCCCCATCTCGTCGAACAGCTCGGTCGGGAACGGCCCGGCCCCGACCCGCGTGGTGTAGGCCTTGACGATACCCAGCACGTGGTGGAGGTAGCGGGGCCCGATCCCAGTGCCGGTGGCGGCGCCCCCGGCAGTGGTGTTCGATGAGGTGACGTAGGGGTAGGTGCCGAGGTCGATATCCAGCAGCGCCCCCTGGGCACCCTCAAACAGCACATTGTCACCCCGAGCATGGTGTTCGGCCAGCCGGGCCGTGACGTCCGCCACCATGGGCTGGATTCGCGACGCGTAGCCCATGAGTTCATCCAGGCAACGCTGAAAATCTACCGCCTCGCTGTTGTAATAGCGACGCAGCAGGAAATTATGCAGATCCAGGACCTCGCCAAGCCGTGCGGCCATCAGCTCCCGCTGGAACAGATCGGAGACCCGCAGCGCCCGTCGCGAGACCTTGTCCTCATAGGCAGGCCCGATACCACGCCCGGTGGTGCCGATGGCCGCCGCCCCGCGCGCGCGCTCACGGGCATGATCGAGCGCAACATGTGACGGCAGAATCAGGGGGCAGGCCGGGCTGATGCGCAGACGCTCGGTCACCGGCACACCGCGCCCGATCAGCCCGTCCATTTCCTCGAGCAGCGCCGGCAGAGAGACCACCACGCCATTGCCGATGAGGCAGGAGACGTTGTCTCTCAGAATACCGGACGGGATGAGGTGCAGGACGGTTTTTTCGCCGTCGATCACCAGCGTGTGGCCAGCATTGTGGCCACCCTGGAATCGCACCACGGCGGCGGCGCGATCGGTCAGCAAATCAACAATCTTGCCCTTGCCCTCGTCACCCCACTGGGTGCCGATCACTACGACGTTCCTGCCTGCCATTGCCTCTGTCCGCTACCTGAGGGGTGATGCCCGCGGCGGCATCGTCTGCCGCCAGTCAGCCGCGAACGGCGTACAGCAACAGCAATCCGGCCAGCATGATCACCAGCCCCCCGATCCGCAGTTCACGGTCGGAGAGCTGGCCGATCACCAGCAGGCTTAGTCGCCAGCGCTGCGGGCTGGCGAAGGGTAGCAGGCCTTCGAGTACCAGGTACAGCGCGAAGGCCGCCAGCAGGTCCGTCCAGAGCATGCCGCGCTCGCGCAGTTACGGCGTCGGCGACATATCGCGCATATAGCGGAAGAAGTCGCTGTCGGGCTCCAGGACCAGGATGTCCTGCTCGAGGCCGATCGACTCACGATACGCCTGCATACTCCGGAAGAAGGAGTAGAACTCCGGATTCCGGGTAAACGCCTGGGCGTAGATCTCCGTGGAGCGTGCATCGCCATCACCCCGGATGCGTTCGGCATCGCGGCGGGCCTCAGCCAGGATCACCACTCGCTGACGATCGGCATCGGCGCGGATCTGCTCCGACCGCTCGGCACCGCGCGCTCGCCAGTCAGCAGCCACCCGCGCACGCTCCTGGCGCATGCGGTTGAACACCGAATCGCTGACCTCGTCGGGCAGGTCGATCTGCTTGACACGGATATCCAGGATGTCGATGCCCAGCGTGCCTGCCGCCTGGGTGGCGCGGGCCAGCATGGCGTCCATCATCTCGGAACGCTCGAGCGAGACCACTTCCTGCACCGTACGCCGGGCAAACTCGCCCCGGATGCCGTCTTTGACGATTTCGGTCAGGCGCATGGCGGCGACACGCTCATCGCCGCGCGTAGAGCGGTAGAACTCGCCCGGCTCGATGATCCGCCACTTGATGAAGAAATCCACTCGCAGGTTTTTGAGCTCCGCTGTCAGAAACTCCTCCGGCGGGTTGTAGATCCTCAGTACCTGATTGGAGAGCTTGACGACATTGTTGACGATCGGGATTTTGACATGCAGGCCCGGATCGTAATCATCGCGGATGATTTCGCCGAAGCGGAACTTGAGTGCATGCTCGCGCTCGTTGACGGTGAACACCGACATACTGACGCCGATACCGATCAACACCAGGACGAAGAGAAGAATATTGAACTTACCCATTTGGATTCCGGCCTCCCTGGCTCAGCGGATCACGCGCGCACGGCGTTCGTCACGGCCGTCCGAGGTGGACTCCGGCAGCTGCAGCGGCCGGATCGATGCCTGGGAATCGCGATTGACCGGACGATCTGTCGTCGCGCCGCGTCGTTCCAGGAGCTTGTCCATGGGAAGGTACAGCAGATTCCCGCTGCCCTCCGTATCCATGATCACCTTCGATGCCCTGCCCAGCACCTCCTCCATCGTTTCCAGATAGAGACGCTGGCGGGTGACCGCGGGAGCCTGCTCGTAGGCCGCCAGCAGGTTCACGAAACGATCCGCCTCACCGTCAGCCACCGCGATCAACCGGTCGCGATACGCCATGGCATCCTCGATCTGGCGGGCGGCGGCACCGCGCGCCCGCGGCACGATATCGTTGGCGTAAGCCTGGGCTTCGAGCTGCAGGCGTTCGAAATCCTCGCGCGCCTTGATCGCGTCCTGCACCGCGGCCTGCACCTGCTGCGGGAAGTTCGCCTCCTGCAGGTTCACCTGGGTGACCTCGATTCCGGTGCCGTAGGCGTTCAGGGTCGACTGGATCACCTGCTGGGTGCGCTGCGCGACCTCGGCGCGACCCTCGGTCAGGATGAAGTCCAGATCGTTTTTACCGATCACCTCGCGAATCGCGCTCTCGGCAACGTCCGCAAGCGTCTCTTCCGGATTTCGCACATTGAACAGGAAGGCGACCGGATCGGTCCGGCGGAACTGGACGGCCAGGTCGACCTGCACCAACGTCTCGTCACGGGTCAGCATGCGCATGCGCAGGGGAAAGCGGTCCACCTGGCTGACGTTGATCTTCTCGACGGTCTGCACCGGCCATGGAATCCGCCAATGCAGTCCCGGCAAGGTGGTGGTCGAATACTCGCCGAAGGTCATCACCACCCCACGTTCGGAATCGTCGACCTTGTAGAATCCGGTGAGCAGCCAGACGACCAGTGCCGCGCCAACAATCAAACCGGGACCGATGCCGCCGCCGGAGCCGCCTATACGGCTCCCGCCGTCGCCACCGCCGCGTTTCCCGCCGAACACCGACGACAGCCGGCGTTGCAGGTCACGCACCACCTGGTCCAGGTCGGGTGGCCCCTTATCGCCACCGCCCTGGTTCCAGGGGTTCTTGTTGTTGCCAGATTCATTCCAGGACATCGGTTTTCATTCCCTGATTGACTTGCAGGTCCTATGGGTCGACACCCCTCGGATGGGGTGCGGCCCGGCTCAAGCACAGGAGTCGAGCTGTGACTCCAGTAATTCGGGCGCCATGCCCTCCCGCCGACACAGCTGCCGGAAACGGCTGTCCGACATGGCCACATCCAGTAACCAGCCCCCCTCCTCGGTGGTGGTCTCGTGCCGCACCGCGTCGAGTTCGAAAAGCCGCGAGCGGATGCGACCCTGATCCGCCTCGAGACGCAGCGTACCGGCCACCATGTCACCGTCGAGGACCTGGCGGACAGCCGCAAGCAGCAGATCCTGGCCGGCACCGGTCGCCGCCGACAGCCAGACGCGCCCCTCGCAGCCCTCGCCGCCGGCGTCGTGCCGGGCAGAATCTCCCAGTATATCAATCTTGTTGAATACCTGGAGCACCGGGACGGTGTCGGCACCGACCTCGCTGAGCACCTGTTCGACCTGACGAATCCGCTCGGCGCGATGCGGATCGCTGGCGTCGATCACATGCAGCAGCAGATCCGCTTCGCGGGTCTCCACCAGCGTGGAGCGGAACGCCGCCACCAGCTCGTGCGGCAGATCCTGGACAAAACCGACCGTATCGGCGAGCACCGCCTGGCGGTGGGGTGCGAGTTCGAGCCGCCGCACGGTCGGATCGAGCGTCGCAAACAACTGGTCGGCCGCAAACGCGCCGGCCCCGGTCAGCCGGTTGAACAGAGTCGACTTGCCTGCGTTGGTGTACCCGACGAGTGAGACGGTGGGCACCGCAGTGCGCTTGCGCAGGCTTCGGCTCTGGGCGCGCTGGCGGTCGACGCGTTCAAGTCGCCGCTTGAGCTGCCGGATGCGCTCACCAATCAGCCGACGGTCGGTTTCGAGCTGGGTCTCGCCGGGGCCCCGCAGACCGATACCGCCCTTCTGTCGCTCGAGGTGGGTCCAGCCCCGCACCAGGCGAGTCGACAAGCGCTCGAGTTGAGCAAGCTCAACCTGCAACTTACCTTCAAAGGAGCGCGCGCGCTGGGCAAAGATATCGAGGATCAGCCCATTGCGGTCGAGCACACGGGCGCACACAGCACGCTCCAGATTTCGCTCCTGGCTCGCCGACAGGGGTTGGTCGACCAACACCAGCTCGGCCTCGTGTGCCGCCACGGCCGCGGCCACCTCTGCAGCCTTGCCGCTGCCGACGAACAGGCGGGAGTCCGGTCGGTCGCGGCGCGTCTCGAGGATGGCCACGGGGACCACGCCGGCAGAACAGGCAAGCGCCTCGAACTCCGCGGCATCGTCAGGCGAGACCGCCCGACCCAAGCCGACGCTGACCAGTACCGCGCGCACCGGGGCTGGCGAGTTCGAGGGGCTCAAATGCTGCTCCTGGGACGGCGCCGTCAGGCGTCGTCACTCCCGCCCGGGGTCTCGTCGCCACCGGGCACCGGCAGCTTGACGTTACGCGAGGGCACCACCGTTGAAATGGCGTGCTTGTAGACCATCTGACTCACGCTGTTCTTGAGCAGCACCACGAACTGGTCGAACGAGTCGATCTGACCCTGCAGTTTGATGCCGTTGACCAGGTAAATCGACACCGGCACCTTTTCTTTGCGCAGTGTATTGAGAAACGGATCCTGTAATGACTGCCCCTTGGCCATTCTATAGTTCTCCTGGGTGGCAGAGCCTCACCCTGCCTTGTTGATTTTTTCCGTGACTTCCACTCATGACCACACAACGTCCCTGGGTGAAATCCTACCATGCGCTGTCAACCCGCTCCGCGGTCGATCGCCTCGATGATGCGCGCCTCGACATCCTCGACCAGGTGCTCTGCGAACGGCTCCACGATCTGCACCGCTCGCTCGCGACGTAACCAGACCAGCTGCCTTCTCGCCAGCTGGCGGGTCGCGATCACCGCGCGCTCACGGGACTCGGCCAGCCCACACCGGCCGGCCAGATGGTCGATCAACTGCCGGTAGCCAACCGCCCGTAAGGCCGGGGTACGCTCGTCGAGGTCGTCGCGCCCGTACAGCGCTCTGACCTCATCGAGCAGCCCGCGTTCCATCATCCGGTCGAATCGGGTCGCGATACCCCCCGCCAGCCGCCCCCGATCCGCGGGAATCAGTGCCACCGTGAGAAATCGCCACGGGGCCGGCGGCCCGGATTGGCGTGACTGCAACTCACTCAGCGGGTGACCGGTGACCAGAGCGACCTCCATTGCCCTTTGAATACGCTGGGCATCCCGCGGCTGGATTCTCGCCGCCGCCTCGGGGTCCAGCGCGGCCAGCCGGGCATGCAGCGACGGCCAGCCCTCAACGGCGGCCTGCGCATCCAGGCGAGCCCGCAGGGCCGGGTCGCGCGGCGGCAGCGGGCTCAGGCCCTGCAACAGGGCGCGGAAATACAGCATCGTACCGCCGACCAGCAGCGGCAGTCGGCCGCGCGCGCCAATGGCCTGCATGGCGGCAATGGCATCTTCGCGAAACCGCGCCGCCGAGTAGGTCTCCGCGGGATCGGCGACATCGATGAGATGGTGGGGCACCCGCGCGCGCTCTGCCGCCGTCGGCTTGGCTGTCCCGATGTCCATGCCGCGGTACACCAGGGCAGAGTCCACACTGACGATCTCGCCGTCCAGGCGCTCGGCCAGCGCGAGGCCAAGCGCACTCTTGCCAGTGGCCGTAGGGCCCATCAGGCAGACGGCGACTGGCCGTCGGCCGCTCACCGGCCGCGCAGAAACAGGCTGTCGAGCTGCCGCAGTGGGAGCACGGTCCAGGTCGGGCGGCCATGGTTGCACTGGTCGGCGCGTTCGGTGGCCTCCATGTCCCGCAGGAGCGCGTTCATCTCCTCCCGGGTGAGCAGGCGGTTGGCGCGTACGCTGCCATGGCAGGCCATCGTGCCCAACAGCGCGTGCTGCGCCTGCTCGATCCGGGCGGAACTGCCCAGCTCACCGAGATCGCCCAGCACGTCGCGAACCAGCTGCCCGGCGTCCGCCCCGGCCAGCATCGCAGGCACGGCACGAATCACCAGCCGCTCCGGCCCCTGGCGGTCGACCTCCAGGCCCATCTCCCGCAGCCTTGGCGCCTGGCGTTCGGCCAGCGCCGCCTCAGCCGAGGACACCGCGAGGCTCTCGGGCACCAGCAGCGGCTGGAGTTGCACGCCACCGCTGGCGGCGGCCTGTTTCAGCCGCTCATAGACAATGCGCTCATGCGCCGCATGCATGTCGACCAGCACCAGTCCCTCGGCGTTCTGCGCGAGGATGTAGACCCCGTGCAACTGGGCCAACGCAAAGCCCAGCGGCGGAATATCCCCGCCCGCGGCGTCGGCAGCCCCCTGTGCGGCGCTCCTGGACAGACCGGCGCCGCCGATACCCGCCTGTTCACGCACGGTGCCGGCGACGGACGCGCCGAGCGCCCAGGGCAGCGGGCCACCCAGCGATAAGCCACCCTGACCAGGCCGCGCAGCCATGCCTGCCATCTGCGCCGGCGCCGCCGCGCTGATCTCGCCGGCACCGGTGGCCGCCGACACCGCTGCGGCGCGCGGACGGGTCGCGGCCAGTCCCTGCTCGACACTGCGGAACACGAAGTCATGGACCCGCCGGGCGTCGCGAAAACGCACCTCGATCTTCGCCGGATGCGCGTTGACGTCAACCCGCGCAGGGTCCATGTCGAGAAACAGCACGTAGGCTGGCTGGCGGCCGTGATAGAGCACGTCGCGGTAACCGTGGCGTACCGCGTGAGACAGCAGCTTGTCGCGCAGCGCTCGGCCGTTGAGGTAGACGTATTGCAGATCGGCCTGCGCGCGGGAAAACGAGGGTTGCGCGAGCCAGCCCCACAGACGCAGCCCGTCGACCTCGCGCTCGATATAAAGACAGTGCTCCACGAAGACTTCGCCACACACCGCAGCCAGCCGGCGCAGCCGGCTCTCCTCGTCCTGTCCGGCGGGCAGGCGCAGCTGGCTGCGGCGCCCGGCACTGAGACTGAGTGTGGTGTCGAAGCGCCCGAGCCCGATTCGCCGAACCATGGTCTCCACATGGCCAAGCTCGGTGCGATCGGTGCGCAGGAACCGACGCCTGGCCGGCGTGTTGTAGAACAGGTCACGGACCTCGACGCAAGTGCCCGGCGGCGACGGCGCAGGCTCAGGCGCCGCGATCCTCCCGCCTTCGACCTGTACGCGCCACCCCTCGCTCACGTCCCGTGGCCGCGAGGTCAGCGTGAGACGTGAGACCGAGGCGATCGAGGGCAAGGCCTCACCCCGAAACCCGAGCGAGACCACGTGTTCGAGATCGTCCAGCGAGGCGATCTTGCTGGTGGCGTGGCGATCGAGCGCCGAGGCGAGCTCATCAGCCGGGATACCCGCGCCGTCGTCGCGCACCCGCACGAGCGCACAGCCCCCCTGCTCGACCTCGATCTCCACCCGTCCGGCACCGGCGTCGAGACTGTTCTCGAGCAGCTCCTTGACCACGGAAGCCGGCCGCTCGACGACCTCACCGGCGGCAATCTGGTCGACGAGCTGGGGCGGCAGGCGGCGGATCGGCATCCGCGCATTGTTTCAGATGCGCGGCGGCCCGGAAAGCGGGATCACCCGCCAGCGCCCGGGGGAATACTCAGCACCTGACCGACGCGGATGCGGTCGCCGTTGAGGTTGTTGTGGCTGCGCAGGGCCGTGATCGAGACATTGTGGCGGGTGGCGATGCCACTCAACGTGTCGCCGCGCGTCACCACATACCTGGCGGGCTCGAGGAGACCTTCCCGGCGCATGCGCGCGAGTGCGGTATCCGGCGGCGGGTTCTCGTGGAAGTAAGCACGGATTCCCGCCAGCATGGCCTCGGCCAGACGGGCCTGGTGGGCCCGGTCCGACAGGCCACGCTCTTCCTCGGGGTTGGAGATGTAGGCGGTTTCGATCAGCAATGACGGAATATCAGGCGACTTGAGCACCACGAACGGGGCCCGCTGGACCTGCGTACGCCGCATCCGTGTGACCCTTGCCATCTCGTCGATGACGGACTGACCGACCGCCGCCCCGACCGACAGCGAAGCGTTCTGAGACAGGTCAAGCAGCACAGAGGCCAGCAGATCATCCTTGTCCGCCAGGGTGACCCCGCCGATCAGGTCCGAGGCGTTCTCACGCTCAGCCACCCGCCGGGCGACTTCATCGGTCGCGCCGCGCTGGGAAAGCACATAGACCGTGGCGCCGCGGGCCGCCTGACTGTAGTAGGCATCCGCATGAATCGAGACGAACAGATCGGCCCGGTGGGCCCGAGCCCGCTCGATTCGGCCGCGCAGGGGAATGAAGTAATCGCCGTCGCGGATCATCACCGCCCGCATGCCGGGCTCGGCGTTCACGCGGCGGGCAAGCTCCCGTCCAATCGCCAGGACGACGTCTTTCTCACGCGTCCCGCCACGACCGATGGCACCGGGGTCTTCGCCACCATGCCCCGGATCGATCGCGACCACCAGATCTCGGCCACGCCCCTGCGGCTCCGGCAGACGACGCACGGCCCGCGGGGCGCCGTTTCTGGGCGGCAGGTCGATCACCAGGCGGTGGCCATAGGTCTCGTTCGGAGGCAGCAGGAAGCTGCGCGGCTGCACCGCATCGTTGACATCCAGCACCACGCGCAGGGCGCCGTCGGGTTGCCTGGCACTGCGCAGTCCGCGCACGCTGCCATCGGCGCTTGGCAGCACACCCTCAAGCCGGGCCCCACGGATATCGACAACCACCCGGTGGGGATCCCCGAGCGTAAACAACGTGTGCTCCGCGGGTCGGGACAGATCAAGCACCACCCGGGTACCCTCCGGCCCTGCCCACAGGCGCACGTTCTGCACCTCGGTGGCCGCCGCCGAAGTGGCCAGCAGCAGCCCTACCCATCCCCACAGCAGCCCTCGGCTCATGACGGCCCCAGCTCTCCGTTCTTGACCTGCCGAAGGCTCAATACTCCAGTAGAACACACGAGCCGTCAATATTTTTTCGATTTAAATTATGGGGATATACATCACTTTTCAGGCTATATCGGACTTCAGGGCCTGGGTGAGCGCCCCCCTCACAGCCGCCAGCCAGGACGCGTCGGCCTGCACGGCCAGGCTGCGGCCCGAGGGGACGAGGCTCAGGGTCAGGCGCAGATCCGCCTGGGCGAGCAGTCCGGGGGCCCGGGCCGGCCACTCGACCAGCGTGAGACCCGGGCTGTCCAGCCAGTCGGTGGCCCCGAGGAACAGCAGTTCTTCTTCGTCGGCCAACCGGTAGAGGTCGAGATGATGCACCCGCAGTCCGTCGAGCTCGTACGGCTCGACCAGGGTATAGGTCGGGCTGGGGACCCGTCCGGTATGGCCGAGGGCCCGCAACAGCCCCCGCGCAAGCGTGGTCTTGCCGGCCCCGAGTTCGCCCTCGAGACAGACCACCACGGCCCCCCGTCGGGCCGCTGCCTTCAGCGCGCCCGCCACCGCTGCCCCGGCACGCTCGGTGGCCAGCGTATCGGCGAGCAGGAAGGTCGCCGACGCGGGCGTCATGGATTCAGGCACCGCCGCAGCTCCGCCAGCAGATCGCCGGCCAGCAGACCGCGCTCGCCGGCGCACGCAGCACGATCACCGGCCTGGGCGTGGGCCTGGACGCCGGCCAGGGTCGCCTGCCAGGCACAGCCCAGTTGTGCGGTCAGACCGGCAATGGCGCCGGTGAGGACATCGCCCATCCCGGCACTCGCCATCCCCGGGTTACCGCGCTCACAGACATACGGGGTCTCGCCGGCGCGACCGATCAGGCTCCCGGCCCCTTTCAAGACGACGATGGCGCGGTAGCGCTCGCACAGCGCCGCCAGGGCGGCCGGTCGGTCTGCCTGGATGTCACCGGTACCGACGCCCAGCAGGCGAGCGGCCTCGCCAGGATGCGGGGTCAGGACGCGGTTGCCAGGCAACGCCTCCGGGGCCTCGGCCAGCAGGTTGAGCGCATCGGCATCGAGCACCACCGGACCCTCGAAGGCCTGGGCGCGCGCCCACAGGGCCCTCGCCCAGGCATCACGACCGAGACCGGGTCCGAGCGCGAGCACATCCGCCCGGTCCAGCAGGACGTCCAGCCGGGACAGCCCCTCGGTCGTGTCTTCGATGCCCTCACAGATGAGCTCGGGGCGGGCGGCGACCACCGCCGACACATGCGCCGGGAGGGTGGCGACCGTGACCAGACCCGCGCCGGCGCGCAGCGCGGCCTCGGCCGCCAGTCGCGCGGCGCCCGGCATCCCGCGACCGCCACCGACCACCAGCACCCGACCGTGATCCCCCTTGTGGCTGTCGCGCCGCCGGGGGGGCAGGTTCCGCGCAGACGCCAGCGCCTCCAGGCGGTACATCGACGCCGGGATGCCGCTGGCAGCGGCGTCCACCCCCAGAGCGTCGAACACCAGGGCACCGACATGGGCCGGGCCCGCGCCGGTGAACAGGCCCTGCTTCAAGGCCACGAAACTGACCGTCATGGCGCACCGCACCGCCACCTCCAGTGCCGCGCCCGTATCGGCATGCAGGCCGGTCGGGATATCGAGGGCCACCACGGGAACCGCGCCCGGATTGAGCGCCGTGACTGCCGGGACGAAGGGTTCTCCCAGCGCGCGATCCAGCCCGGTGCCCAGCATCGCGTCGACCTCCACGTCCGGCAGCCGACTCGCCGCCGCGGCCAGCGCCTGGCCGCCGACGGCCTGCCAGTCCTGCCAGGCCCGTGCGGCGTCACCACGCAGGCGGTCAGGCGGCACCAGCGCGACGGTGTCCACCGACAGGCCGGCGGCGCGCGCGAGTCGGGCCAGCACGTAGCCGTCGCCGGCATTGTTGCCCGCGCCGCACCAGACACGCAGCCGACGAGCCCCGGGAAACCGGGCCCGCAGCGCCGTCAGCGCGGCGTCAGCGGCGCGCGTCATGAGCCCATAGCCGGCAATACCCTGCACGTCGATCCCGTGACGGTCGATGGCACGGACCTGTTCCGCGGTATGCAGGGCGCCGGGCAGGATAGGCATAATCCGCGGAGTATACCGCCCGCCCCGCGCCGAGGAGGCGCCTCTGGATTGTGAGCGAGTCAGCATCGCCTCTGCAGAACCCGCAAGCGCTCGCAGACGAGATCCGCGCCCTTGGCCTTGAGCTCGGCTTTCAGGCCGTGGGCATCGCCGGCATCGATCTGGCGGCCGACGAGGCACGGCTGGAGCGCTGGCTCGCCCTGGGACGCCATGGCGACATGCAGTGGATGCAGCGCCATGGCCGTCGCCGCAGTCGTCCCGAGGCGCTGGTGCCTGGCACGGTCAGCATCATCGCCGTGCGCATGGACTACTGGCCCGGTGACGCAGCCGACGCCTGGGAAGTCCTCGACGACGGCGAGCGTGCCTACGTTTCGCGCTATGCATTGGGGCGCGATTACCACAAAGTCCTGCGCAAACGCCTCCAGCGGCTGGCCGACGCCCTGTCAGAGCGCGTCGGCGCCTTCGGCTACCGGGTGTTTGTCGACAGCGCGCCGGTGCTGGAAAAGCCGCTGGCGCGCAACGCAGGGCTTGGCTGGATCGGCAAGCACACCAACCTGATCGGTCACGACAGCGGCTCGTATTTCTTTCTTGGCGAGCTGTATACCGATCTGCCGTTGCCGGCCGATACCCCCGCCAGCGACCACTGCGGCACTTGCCGGGCCTGTATCGACGCCTGCCCCACGGGCGCGATCGTCGCACCGTATGAGCTCGACGCCCGCCGTTGCATTTCCTACCTCACGATAGAACATCCCGGCAGTATCCCTGAGGTGTTTCGCGAAGCCATGGGGAATCGGATTTACGGCTGCGACGACTGCCAGCTGGTCTGTCCCTGGAACAAGTTTGCCCGGACCACCGGCGAACGGGACTTCGTGCCCCGAGAGAAGCTGGACACGGCCAGCCTGGTCGAGCTGTTCTCCTGGAGTGAAGCGCAGTGGCTGGAGCGGACCGCGGGCAGCGCCATCCGGCGCATTGGCCACGCGCGTTGGCTGCGCAATATCGCCGTGGCACTGGGCAACGCTCCAGCCTCGCCAGCCGTGCACCAGGCGCTGGAGAGTCGGCTGACCCACCCTGACGCGATGGTGGTGGAGCATGTTCGCTGGGCGCTGGCGCGCCAGCAGGAGAAGCGCCCGCCGGACGCCGGCTAGTGGCCTCAGGCCGCCTGACAGGGAATGACGTTCGCCGAGCCCTTCACATGGTTGCCCTCACCGAGATAGACCAGTGCAGGCTTGTGCCGCACCAGTTCTTCGGCGTCGTACTGGCCGTAGGCGCAGATGATCACGATATCGCCCGGGTGGGCCTTGTGGGCCGCGGCGCCATTCACGGAAATGACGCGTGAACCGCGTTCCGCCCGAATCGCATAGGTGGTGAAGCGCTCCCCGTTGGTGACATTGTAAATGTCTATCTGCTCATATTCGCGAATCCCGGTGGCCTCGAGCAATGCCTCGTCGATCGCACACGAGCCTTCGTAATCGAGTTCCGCATGGGTGACGCGCGCGCGATGCAGCTTGGCCTTGAGCATTGTGGTGAACATGGCTAAACCTCTGAACTCCCTGCGCCACTGCCCGGCACCCTGACCGGACAAAGCCTTGAAGTTTATCAGGGTATCAACAGATTATCGATCAGTCGGGCCCGCCCGAGGCGGGCCGCCCCAAGCACCACCAGCGGCCGATCCAGCGCGGCGCATGCCGCCAGCGTGGCGGCATCACGAACCTCGACGTACTCCGGGTCGAAGCCCGCCTCGCGAAGCGACGCCATCGCCGCGTCGCAGAGCGCGCCTGGCGACGCTCCCGGCTGGGCCAGTCCAGCCGCCACCGCACCCAGCGCTGCATACAGCGCCGGCGCGCGGGCGCGCTCTTCGGCGGTGAGGTACTGGTTGCGCGACGAGCGCGCGAGCCCGTCGGACTCGCGGCTGGTAGGGGCCATCACGATACGGGTGGCCACCCGGAGATCGTGGACGAGGTGGCGGATGACCAGCTGCTGTTGATAATCCTTCTGCCCGAACACCGCCACGTCGGGTGCGACCATGTTCAGAAGCCGCAGGACCACGGTCGCGACCCCCTCGAAATGCCCCGGGCGCAGGCGCCCGCAGAGATCGTCCATCAGCCCGGGAATGCTGACACGTGTGGCGGCACTCCGGCCCAGCGGATAGACCTCCGCCTCATCCGGCAGAAACACGGCGTCCACCCCCTCCAGGGCCAACGCGGCCAGATCCGCCTCTGGTGTGCGCGGATAACTGGCGAAATCTTCCCGCGGACCGAACTGCGTCGGGTTGACGAAAATGCTGACCACCACCCGCTCGGCTTCCCGGGCCGCCCGCCTCACCAGTTCGAGGTGGCCCTCGTGAAGATTGCCCATGGTGGGCACCAGCGCAACCCGTACCTGGTCCTGCCGCCATTCCGCGAGCGGCCTGCGCAACTCATCGACGCTGCCGAAGGTCTGCATACAGGCGCCGTGCGCTCAGGAGAAGCAGTGTTCGGGCGCCGGGTAGGCGCGCTGCTTGACGGCTTCAACGTACGCGCGGATCGCCGCGGCAGGCGTCCCGGCGCCGGCGATGAAATCCTGGACGAACCGCGGTTTGCGGCCCTGGGTGATGTCGAGGATGTCGTAGAGCACGAGGATCTGGCCGTTGACCTCGGGGCCGGCGCCGATGCCGATCACCGGCACCTCAAGCGCGCGCGTAATCGTTGCCCCAACGTCATTCGGTACGCACTCGAGCAGCACGATATCGGCGCCGGCGGCTTCGAGCGCACGGGCATCTTCAAGCATCCGGTCGGCCACCGAGCGATCGCGGCCCTGCACCCGAAACCCGCCAATTTTGTGGACGGACTGCGGCTTGAGGCCGAGGTGCGCGCATACGGGGATGTCATGACGGGCGAGGTGCTCGACAATGGACACCTGGCCGGCTCCACCCTCGAGTTTGACCATCATCGCCCCGCCTTCCTGCATCAGGCGCACGGCGTTGGTCAGGGCCTGCTCGGGCGTGGTGTAGCTCATGAACGGCATGTCGGCGACCAGAAAAGCCCGACGCAGGCGCCGGGCGACGTGGCGGCTGTGATAGATCACATCCTCGACGGTCACCGGTACGGTGGTGTCGTGCCCCTGAATCACCATGCCGAGCGAATCGCCGACCAGCACCAGATCCGTGCCCGCCTGGTCGACCAACAGGGCAAAGCTGGCGTCGTAGGCCGTCAGACAGGCGATGGGGACACGCTGCTCCTTCATGCGGCGCAGCGTACCCACGTTGACCGGCGGCGACTCCATGTCGCGCTGCTGCAGCTGGGTGTACATGTCGCGTGGTCCTCGCTCAGGTCCCGAGGTCGGCCACCGGGTTGAAAAAATGCCGCCCGTGGCGAACCCGCTCTATCGCTTGAAACAGCTGCGCATAATCGGCCTCGCGGTTGACCGGGTCAATGTTGGCAGTATTCACGATCAGCAGCGGCGAGTCGTCATAGCCGTGAAAATATGCGGCGTAGGCTTGCGTCAGACGCTCCAGATAGGTTCGCTGGATGGCCTGTTCGGCCGGAATCGCGCGACGGGCGATCCGCGCGAGCAGCACGTCCACCGGGGCCTGCAGGTAGATCACGAGGTCTGGCACCGGAACTTCCGGGCGCAGATTTCGCCAGACCTGCTCGTAAAGCGCCAGCTCGTCAGCGTCGAGGTTGAGTCGCGCGAACAGGCGATCCTTCTCCAGCAGGTAATCGCCGATGCGCACGCGTGCGAAGAGATCCTCCTGGCGCAGTTGCTCCAACTGTCGGACCCGCTGGAACAGGAAAAACAGCTGGGTGGGCAGGGCTGCCTCGCGAGGATTCTGGTAGAAGCGTGCCAGAAAGGGATTGTCTTCCGCCTGCTCGAGCACCAGATCGCTGCCATAGCTGGCGGCCAGCCGGCGGGCCAGACTGGTCTTGCCCACCCCGATCGGCCCCTCCACGACGACATAGCGTCGCTCGCTCACGCAGGCGGCTCCAGCCGCTCGAGTCCGACCAGCTCGACCTGCGCCAACAAGGCCTCCAGCCTGCCCATACCCGGAAGCTCCAGCGCCGGCGCGATGTCGGCCAGAGGTCGCAGCACGAAGGCGCGCGCCGCGGCCCCGGGGTGGGGGATGGTCAGGCCCGGCTGGCTCACCTGCTGCCGACCGAGCGCGATGATGTCGAGGTCGATGACGCGAGGCCCCCAGCGCGGCGCATCGGCGGGGCGCCCCTGCGCCCGCTCGAGCGCCTTCAGGGCGGACAGCAGGGCCGGCGCCGCCAGCCGCGTCAGCAGCCCGGCCACGGCATTGACGTAGGCCGGCTGATCCTGAGGCCCCATGGGCGGGGAAAGATAGAACGGCGAGACGGTCACGATCCGCGTCTCCATCAGCGCGCGCATGGCCAGCAGCGCCGCCTCGAGCTGGGCTGCCGGATCAGCCAGGTTACTGCCCAGCGCGACGTAGGCCGGCTGCCAACGCCGCCCGACGCCGCCCTCCCCGATCAATCCGCGCGGCTCCGTCGGCGACTCCGCGGGCGCCGGCTATCGCCGGACTTGCCGCTACTGCGTCGCAGTCCCATTTCCTTCCGACGGGTCTCGCTGTCCATGTCCTGCACGGCCGTCCACCACTCGACCAGGTCAGGGTCGACTTCGCCGCATTCGGCGCGCAAGACCAGGAAATCGTAAGCTGCGCGAAAGCGCTTATGCTCCAGCAGACGCATCGCCCGGACCCCGCGCCGCTGGGAGAAGCGTGGCTGCAGGGCGAGCATCTCACGCAGCGGCCCGGAGAAGCGCCGCGGAATGGTCACGCGTTCCAACTGCTCGAGAACCACTTCGGTGGTCCCGCCGGCCAGCGCGTCGGCATCCGACCCGCCCTCTTCCAGCAACAGCGCGGCACGCTCGCGGATCGGCCCCCACAACAGCACCGCGAGCAGGAAGGTCGGCGTCACCGGCTTGTCCTCGGCCACCCGCGCATCGGTGTTGGCCAGCGCCAGACGCAGCAGCTTCTCCAACGCATCACCATGAGGACCGGACAGTGAGGCGTGGGTATGCGGGAACAGCTGTCCGAACAGCCCATACTGGACCAGAAGCTCATAGACCCTGAGGCCGTGACCGCCCTGGAACAGCTTGAGCATCTCGTCGAACAGCCGGGCCGGCGGCACCTCGGCGAGCAGTGGTGCGAGGCGCGCGATGGGTGCGGCGCTGTCGGGCGCAATGGAGAACCCGAGCTTCGCGGCGAACCGGATGGCCCGCAGCATCCGGACCGGATCCTCTCGATAGCGCGTTTCAGGATCACCAATCAGCCGCAACACGCGGTCATGAACGTCCTGAAACCCCCCGGTGAAATCCCAGATCGAGAAGTCCGCGATGTTGTAATACAGCGCGTTGGAGGTGAAATCCCGTCGCCAGACGTCCTCGTCGATACTGCCGTAGACGTTGTCTCGCAGGATGCGGCCGGCGTCATCCTGCACCCGGTCGTCATGGGCTTCATCGCCCCCGGCACGGAACGTGGCGACTTCAATGATCTCGCGGCCGAAACGGACGTGGGCGAGGCGAAAGCGCCGACCGATCAGGCGGCAGTTGCGAAAGAGCTCCGCGACCTGTTCGGGGTGGGCGTCCGTGGCGATATCGAAGTCCTTAGGCGTCACACCGAGCAGCAGGTCGCGCACGCTACCGCCGACCAGGAACGCCTGGAACCCGCCTTCGCGCAGCCGGTAGAGGACCTTGAGAGCATTTCGCGAAATGTTCGCGCGCGAGATATTGTGATCAGGGCGGGCGACGATCGAGGGCGATGTCGCGCCAGCCTGCGAACCATCCAACTGGGCCGGATTCAAGTGTGTCCTGCTCCGCTTGTGCAGCCAGTAAAGCGGTCTATAATACCAGCCCTCACCCGTCCGGGTGCAGCGCTCCCTTCGTCTAGCGGTTAGGACGCGGCCCTCTCAAGGCTGAAACACGAGTTCGAGTCTCGTAGGGAGCGCCATTTCTCCGCCCCCCGGTCATGCTTCCCGCGCGGCGATCGCGTAGGATTGCCGACACCGGTCGTACCCCGCTGGAGGAGAATCGAACATGCGCATCGCCCCGCGTCGAGCCAATGTCAGGCATCCGTGGACCGCCATCCCGGCAGCGCTGCTGGTCACCGCAGCCCTCGCCAGCCACGGCCCGGTCGCCAGCGCCGAAGTCCAGGTCCGCACGGCCAACGACGGCAACCTGGTGATGGAAGACATTCCACCGATCCCGGGCGATATCGCCGAGGCCCTGCGGCGCTTCCAGAACACCCGCAGCGCCACGTTGCTCGACTGGACCGCCGACGGGGACGGACTGTACATCGCGACGCGCTTTGCCGAGACGGCGCAGATCCACCGCGTATCGCGGGCGGGCGGCAGTCGCGAGCAGCTCACCTGGTTCGATGAGGCCGTCGGGCAGGTTGTCCGGGCGCCAGGCAGCGATCTGCTGGCGTTTACAATGGACGCCGGCGGCAACGAATTCAGCCAGATCTTCCTCCTCGACCCCACCGAGGGTGAGGCACGGATGGTCAGCGACGGCGAATCGCGTAACGGGGGGCTGGTCTTCTCCAGCGATGGCCGCCAGCTCGCCTTCTCCAGCACCCGCCGGGACGGCCGCGCCAACGACGTCTGGATCATGCCGGTAGACGATCCCGAGGCCGCCCGACTGCTGGTGCCCGCCGATGACGGGACGTTCTGGGGTGGCGTGGAGTTTTCACCCGACGGCCGACAGTTGCTGGTGCAGCGCTATGTCAGCGCGAATGACTCCTACGTCTATCTGGTCGACATCGACAGCGGCCAGAAGCGGCGGCTGGCCGGACGCGATGATGCGCTGGTCCGCAACCTCGCGGCCGGTTTCCATCCGGATGGCAGCGCAATCTTCCTGTTGACCGACGAGAACAGCGAATTTGCCCGCTTGGCCTCGCTGCCGCTCGCCGAGGGCGCCACTGCGCGGCTGGTGACCTCGGACATCGACTGGTCGGTGACGGATTTTGCCGTCAACGACGCCGGCACGCGCGCGGCGTTCGTGACCAACGAAGGGGGGATCAGCCGGCTGTACCTGCTCGACCCGCGCAGCCTCCGCTACCGGGCGGTCGACGATCTGCCCGTCGGTATCGTGACACGGATGCGCTTCAGCCCGGAGGGTCGCCGATTGGCCCTCACGCTCAATACGCCGCGTACGCCAAGTGACACTTTCGTGCTCGAGCTCGGCCGCGGCGCCCTGGGGGCCGGGCGGCTCGCGCGCTGGACCTACAGTGAGGTTGGCGGGCTCGACACCGAAAGCTTCATCGAGCCCGAGCTCATCGACTACCCGACCTTCGACGAGGTCGACGGCGCGCCACGACGCATCCCGGCATTCGTCTACCGACCGCAGGGCGAGGGTCCGCACCCGGTGATCATCCAGATCCATGGCGGCCCGGAGGCCCAGTCGCGGCCGTTCTTCAGCAGCACATTCCAGATGTGGCTACGGGAACTCGGCGCTGCGGTCATCTCCCCCAACGTGCGGGGCTCATCGGGCTACGGCAAGGACTACCTGCTGCTGGACAACGGCAAGCTGCGCGAAGACTCGGTGCGGGACATCGGCGCGCTGCTCGACTGGATTGCCACGCAGGAGGACCTCGACGCCTCGCGGGTGGCCGTGTTCGGGGGCAGCTACGGCGGCTACATGGTGCTGGCCAGTGCAGTGCACTACAGCGAACGCCTGGCGGCCGCGGTCAACATCGTCGGCATCAGCAACTTCGTCACCTTCCTGGAAAACACCGAAAGTTACCGGCGAGACCTGCGGCGCGTCGAATACGGCGACGAGCGGGATCCGGAGATGCGGGCATTTCTCGAGGACATCAGCCCGTTGAACAATGTCGACCGCATCGACGTGCCGATGTTTGTGGTGCACGGGCAGAACGATCCGCGCGTCCCTGTGTCGGAGGCGGAGCAGATCGTGGCCGCATTACGCGAGCGTGGCCGCCCGGTCTGGTACATGAATGCGCTCAACGAGGGTCACGGCTACCGGCGCAAGGAGAACCAGGATGTCTACCAGCAGGCCGTCGTGCTGTTCTTCCGTGAGTTCCTGGGGCCCTGAGCCGGAGCGTCAACCGCATGCCCGATCGCATGCGCATTTGCCGCAATCTGCTGCCGGTAGGCCACGCTTTGGCCACATCGCGCAACGCGGCATAATCCACGTCACATGGGAAAGACCAACGAGAAGGCGGCCATGATCACGAAAGTCAGCAAGATCTTCTGCATCATCGACCCGACCACCCCGGAGCAGCGCGCGCTGAAACGCGCGGCAGCCATTGCGGCTGAATCCGGCGCTGCCCTGCACGTCTATGTGTGTGTACCCGGGCAGAACAACCTGCCCGCTGAAGACCGCGATGATGCACGGGCCGCCGAGATCGCGCGCCATGAGGCCTGGCTGCGGGAAATGGTGCGGCCGCTGCAGGAACAGGGTGTGTCAGTGGCCATTGAAGTCGAGTCCGACGACGACTGGCGCAGTGCGATTGCCCCGGCGGCGCGACGCGCGCGGGCTGACCTGATCATCAAGGCGAGCTATCGACGAACGGCCATCCAACGGCGACTGCTGAAGACCTCCGACTGGACGCTGCTGCGCAATTCAGACTGCCCGGTGATGTTCGTCAAGACCGACCGCGTCGAGCCCCTCAGCCAGGTCCTGGCCGCGGTCAATCTCGCAGCTGAAAAACCGGATCACCAGGCCCTTAACGACATGGTGATCGAGTATTCCACCATGATCGCCAAAGCGACAGGTTCTGAACTGCACGCCGTCAATGCCTATCCCGGCTCGCTGAACTTCATCCATCCGCCTGATCTCGCCAAGCGCGTCGGCACCGAGCGCAGCCGTGCGCACGTCGGCGATGCCGCGCCGGAGGCACTGATCTCCGAGGTTGCGGAGAAGCTTGCGCAACCCCTGGTGGTGATCGGTTCGCTGGCCCGCAAAGGCCTTGGCGGGGCGGTGGTCGGCAACACCGCTGAACGCATTCTCGACGCTGTGGATACCGACGTTATCGTGCTGATCCGCCCGCGCGATTGAGCATGGCAGGCGCGCGCCCGCCACGACCAAGCAGGTAGACCCCGAAACCGACGACCACCGAAGAGACAATGGCCACGGCGGCCGCGACGCCAGGGTTTTCGCCGTCGGCCAGCGTGAACGGCAGCGGCAGTCGACCGTAGTACATGCTGAAATGTACGGTCACTGCCGTGAGTGATGCCGCCACCGGCGCCATCAGGGGCACGTCGCGCAGGAACATGCCCATCAGAATCGGCACGAACGCGGCGGAGAAATAGGCATAAACGCCGTTCTGGGCGAAGATGCTGACGCTCAGCTTGGGGTCGACCAGTTGCTGCCAGCTCAAGCCAAACGCGGCGAGCGCCAGCAGCACGATCACGGCGCGGTTGATCAGCAGGACCACGCGGAAATTCTCGGGGCGATCGAGGCCCAGTCGTGGGCTCGCCAATGGCTTGATGATGTCGTTGGTCACCGTGGTGGACATCGACTGAATCAGGCTCTCCAGCGTCGACAGGCCCGCCGAGATGAGGCCAAGCACCACGATCAGCCCGATGATCACGGGGAATTCGCTGACCACGTAAGCCGACACGATGTTGTCCATCGGCAGCGGCTGGCCGGCGACGCTGAGGTCAGGGAATGCCAGGCGCGCATAGAGTCCGGCGAACACCACCGCGAAAAAAATGAACTGGACGGTGCAGCCGGTGATGAGATAACGGTTGACGTCGCGATCGCTTTTCAGCAGCAGCGACTTGGTGAGGATGTGCGGCTGGCAGATGATCGCCACTCCCACGATCAGCGCGGCCCCGAAAACCTCAAAGTGATCGCGGAAGAGAAAGCTGTCGGTGTTGGTGGTGCCGATGAGTTTCGGGTCGATGGCCGCCAGCCGGTCCATGAACCCACTCACGCCCTCGCGGAAATGCTCGTAACCCGAGCCAAGCAGGATCACCGCGATCACCAGCATCAGCAGCGCCTGCAGCGTGTTGGTATACACCATCGAGTTCGCGCCACCGAACATCATGTAGCCGAACACGAACACCACCAGCCCGGCGAGCACCGGCAGTTCGCCAACGCCCAGCGCGGCCGACAGCACCTTGGTCAGACCGACGCAGATCAGCACGACGAAAGTGATCAGCAACAGCGACAGGACACCGAAAAAAATACCGTAGGGCCGGCTGCCATAACGCGTCTCCATCCACTGCGCCATGGAGAGTGCCTTGACCGTCGTACCGTGGCGCCGGAACCCCTTGGTCAGCACCACCAGCGAGCACAGGCTGGCCAGCGGAATCGCCACAGCCATGGAGAGCACGGCACTCAGGCCGTAAAGCGCCACGAAGCCGGGATTGATGATGAACGTGGCCGCGCTGGTCATTGAGGCGGCCAACGACAGCCCGACCGCGACCGGCGAAAACAGCAGGCTGCCGATCGCGTAGTCGTCCATGCTGCGGGTGCGGCGCGCGCCGCGCACCACGATCGTCAGCACCGCGATGGCGTAGACGACGATCAGCGCCCAGGTTGCCGCCGCCAGCGGAGAAGGTTCAGCCTGCATATTCCGCCCCCAGGAAATTTCAACGAACGTTGAATGAAATCACCGGGACCGTCAAGGGCAGCCAGCTGGCGGCGGCCGAGTCTCCCGCGAGCCGCCTACGCGCGCGCGCTCCAGTCGATCCGCGCCGGCGCAGGCAATTCCTCGAACACGGCAACCCGGAAACTGCCGGCACCCGCCCGCAACGGCTTGACCTGATGCTGGTACTCGGGCGAATGCCAGAAGCGCCTGGCATGCGCCAGCGAAGGAAACCGGGCCAGCACGACCGGCTGATGTTCCGGCCAGTCACCCTCGAACACCTCGACCGGACGACCGAAGGCCGTGTAGTAGCCGGCGTTCTTTTCGTAGAGCCCGAGTTCCTGCATGGCGCGCGCGTAATCGGCCATGGGCTCGCGATCCTCTAGATCAGCCAGCACCAGCATGTACACGGGGCGTTCAGCGCTGTCATCGGTCATCATCGCTCTCCTCGGGGCTGTTGGCTTGCCGACCGACGCCTGCCCCGCTGGGCGCCGCCCGGGGCCACGCTGCGGCGTGGCCGGTTTGCGGCATACAATACCGGCGTTTCCCGCGCGACTGGAGCCCATGGTCAAGGAAGACATCGACTCGCCGCCGGCCGGGCTGATCCGCCGGCTCGCCGCCCTGGTGTATGACGCCCTGCTGGTCATCGCCGTGCTCATGGTGGTCGGCGCCCTGGTCGCCGCCGGTGTGCTGCTCGCCCTGGGCGGCGAGCAGGGCGCACTCTATCCTGCGCCGGCCTGGTTCCAGCTGCTGATGCTGGGTGCCCTGGGCGGGGCCTGGTATCTGCTGTTCGGCTGGTTCTGGACCCACGGGGGGGCCACCCTGGGGATGCAGGCCTGGCACCTGCAGGTGCAGCGCAGCGATGGCGGCCCGCTGGATTGGCGGCTCGCGAGCCTGCGCTTCGCCGCAGCAGGGCTCTCTCTGGCCAGCCTGGGGCTCGGCTACCTGTGGCTGCTGTTCGACCCGCAGCGCAGGAGCTGGCACGACAGGCTCAGCAACACCCGCGTGGTGCGAGTGTCGTCCGGACGGTGAGACCTGGACTGCTGCCCGCCTCAGCGGCTGCGGGCGAGCCCGCCGATCGCAAGCGCAAGCAGCACTGCGGTCGGCGCCCAGGCGACGATCACCGGGGAGATGTCGAACACCACGGCGCCGTTGGCCAGCATCCGGCTGACGAGAAAATAACCCAGGCCGATCATCACGCCCACCATCAAACGCGCACCCGCGCCGGCGGCGCGCAGCGAACCGAAGACGAACGGCAATGCCAGTACGGTCATGACCGCCACCGATGCGATATTCGCCAAGCGGCTCCAGAACGCGACTTCATAGGCGGTCGAATCCAGCTGGTTTGCCTGCAGATAGCTGACGTACATCCATAACCCGCGGGCATCGAGGTCTGCCGGACGTACCACCGAGAGATTGAGCAGATCCTCGGTGAGCATCTCGGTGCCGAGCAGACGAACCCCTTCCGCAGCGACGACGCGCTCCTCCTGGAAACGCGTCTCGGCGTAGCCTGACAGCAACCAGGCACCTGCGCCCTCGGCGGTCGCGGAGTCGCCCCGACCGAGGGCAGTCAGTCGCTGACCCGGCCCCACCTCAAAGACGAAAATACCTGCGTTACCAGGCACGGTATCGTCCTGACGCATGTTCATGATAACGCTGCCGTCGCGCACCCAGGCATTGAGGCCACCCACGGTGAGCTCATCGAACTTCGCGATGGCGCGCATCTGCCGGGCATAGTTGGCGAGGGTCGGCGAAAAATATTCACCTACGCTACCCATGAACACCACCAGCACCGCCCCGGCCATCAGTGCCGCGCGCGCCATCTGCAGGCGGGACACCCCGGCAGCCTGCATGGCAATCAGTTCGCTGCGCGCGGCCAGGTTCCCCAGTCCGAGCAGTGATCCCAGCAGGGCGGCCGCAGGCAGCATTTCCACCGCCAACCGCGGCAACCGCAGCGCCACGTAGGCCGCCGCCTGCGCCAGCCCGTAACTGCCCTCGCCGATGTCGTCGAGCTGGCCGAAGAATTCGATGAACGCCGCAAGACCCAGCAGCACGGCCAGTACCATCGCCGTGGTGCCCAGGATGGCACGGAGGATGTAGCGGTCCAGAAGAGTCATGCAGGCCGCTCCAACGGCCGGCGCGGCGGCGCGACCCGGCCAACCAGCACGCCCTGCTCCCGCAGCAGCAGCACCACGGCCACCGCCAGGACCAGTGCATGCACCCACCACAGCCCCAGCCATGGCGGCACATCGCCGCGCTCCAGCCACAACCGCCCGGCGGTCAACAGATTGGTGTACACCAGGTAGATGAGGATCCCGATGCCTACCTTGCCGAAGCGTCCCGCCCGCGGCGGACTGCGCGACAGCGGCACGGCGAGCAGCGCAACCACCAGCAGCGTGATCGGGACGCCGAGCCGCCAGTGGATCTCAGCAAGGTTCTCGCCGGTCGGATCGGACCACAGATCTGCCAGTGGACGGGCCTCGACACGACGCTCGTCCGGCCGATCGGGAATACGGGGCAGTGGGATGCCATGCTCCTCGAACTCGATCAGCCGGAAATCGCGACGGCCGGGGACACCCTCGTAGCGTCGGCCGTCACGCAGCACGAAACTCTGGTTCACGCCGTCAGCAGCCAGCACCCGCTCGCCGCGGGCCGCGAGCATCACCTCCAGCCGATCCCCTCGCAGGCGCTGGATGAACAGGTTACTCAATACGCCCTCAGCGGAGACCTGTTCGGCATACAACACCGTATCGGGATCACCCAGCGCGATGAACCGCCCGGCCTCGAGAATCCCCAGAGTGGCAGTGCGCTGGACCTCGTACTGAATGTCTTCGACCTGTCGCACCGCCCAGGGCGCCGCCTCGAGTGCAAGCCAGGCCAGCAGTGCGCCCACGCCAGCGACCAGCGGCAATACGGCGCGGTAGAGCGTGCCGTAACCCACGCCACAGGCCATCATCGCCGCCATCTCGCTGTCCCGGTAAAGGCGTCCCAGCGCCAGCATCACCCCGAGCAGAAAGGCCACCGGGACCAGAATCGTCAGGTAGTTCAGTGTCGTCAGCCCCATGACCTGGAGCACGGCGTCGCGAGGGACACGGTTGGAGGCGGCATCGCCCAGCACGCGGGCGAACTGGTTGGACAGGAGAATCGCCAGCAGCACCACAGTCACCACCAGCCACACCAGCAGCGTCTCGCGGAAGATGTAGCGGCGGAGGATCGTCACGAAATCAATCCCTTGAGGCGGATTCGGGTGCCCGGCAGCACGGCGATTGCAGTACACTACGGCGCTTACCGTCGCCAACCCGGCCAATGTAGCACAGGGCAGCCATGCGTCATCGCGACGGCGCCAGCGGTCGCGATGACGGCCGATGAGACCAGCAAAGATCAGGAGTGTTGCATGGAATTCAAGACGATCAGTGCCGACCCCATTCGTCGCAAGACCGCCTGTCTGGTGGTGGCGGTGGTCGACGGCCGCCAGCAGCCGACGACCACGCAGCACGTCGACGAGGCCAGCGGCGGGCTGATCTCACGGCTGCTCAGCGAAGGCGATGCCAGCGCCAAGGTGGGTGACACGCTACTGGTCGTACACCCCCCGGGACTGGCCGCCGAACGACTGCTGCTGGTCGGTTGCGGCAAGACCGCAGACTTCGGCGCGGCGGCTTATCGCAAGGCCATCGCCGCGGCCGTCACCCGGCTGGCGCAGACCCGCGCGGGTGACGCACTGCTCACGCTCGCGCGCGACGGCGTGGCATCACTCGACGCCTACACGCTCGGTCGTCAGGGTGCCGAGGCCGCTGCCGCCGCCAGCTACCGCTTCGATGAACACAAAGCGAAAAGCCGCGCGCCCAAGCCAGCCCTGAAGCGCGTGACACTCGCCTTCGAGACCCGGGCGGACGCCAACCAGGGCGCCCGCGGCACTGACGATGGCAGGGGTGTCGCCGCCGGCGTGACGTTCGCACGTGACCTGGCCAACCGTCCGCCAAATGTCTGCCATCCCACCCACATGGCCGAGCAGGCGCGCAAGCTGGCCAATCGCCACCGCAACATGAGCATCGAAGTGCTTGGCGAGACGCAGATGAAAAAGCTCGGTATGGGCGCACTGCTGTCGGTTGCAGCCGGTTCTGAACAACCGCCACGGCTGATCGTACTGAAGTATCGTGGCGCACCGGCCGGCGAGGCCCCGATCGTTCTGGTGGGCAAGGCCATCACCTTCGATACCGGTGGCATCTCCCTGAAGCCCCCACCCGGCATGGATGAAATGAAGTTCGACATGGGCGGCGGCGCGGCGGTGCTCGGTACCATGGCGGCCCTGGCGGAACTCAAGCCCAGGCTGAATGTGATTGCCATCGTCCCGGCCTGCGAGAACATGCCCAGTGGCAAGGCCTCGCGGCCAGGGGACATTGTCGAGACGATGTCGGGCCATACGGTGGAAATCCTCAACACCGATGCCGAGGGCCGGCTCATCCTGTGTGATGCACTGACCTACGCGCGGCGCTTCAAACCCGAGGTGGTCATCGATGCGGCGACGCTGACGGGCGCCTGCGTGATTGCGTTGGGGCACCAGTACACCGCGGTATTTTCGCCGAACGAGGCCCTGGCCCACGAACTGCTCGCCGCCGGCGAACGTGCCGGCGACCCGGCGTGGCGCTTGCCGGTCAACGCCGAGTACGGCGAGTCGTTGAAGAGCAACTTCGCCGACTTCGCCAACGTCGGGGCCCGCGAAGGCGGCTCTTCGATCGCCGCCGCCTTTCTTTCACGCTTCACCGAAGGACTGACCTGGGCCCATCTCGACATTGCCGGATCGGCCTGGAAGTCGGGCCGAGAGAAAGGCGCCACCGGTCGGCCTGTGCAACTGCTCAGTGAGTTCCTGCTGGCAAGGCAGTCGCGACGCAAGTGACCCGGGTCGACTTCTACATCCTCGGCGACGACAGCGATATGCAGGCGGCCGACACTGTGGCCTGCCGGCTGGCGGGCAAGGCCTTCGGGCTCGGTCATGCCGTCTACCTGCATGCCACCTCGGGCGAACACGCGCAACGGCTCGACGAACTGCTCTGGACATTTCAACAGGGCAGCTTCGTACCGCATGTCGATGCGCATCGCTGGCAGCCGCCGGTGGCAGGCCTCCCCACACCGGTGCTGCTTGGCCACGGCGACCCCCCGGCGGCAGAGCCCTGGGACCTGCTGATCAACACGGCAGGCAGCGTGCCGCTGTTTTTCAGCCGCTACGCGCGCGTCGCTGAACTGGTGCCTGGAGGATCGACGGCACGACAGCTCGGGCGTGAGCGCTATCAGTTCTACCGTGAGCGCGGCTACGAACTCCATACCCACAAGCTGTAGACGGATACACCAACACCAACATGAACGACAACATGCACGCCGGTGACGACGCCGCAGACCTGCCGGTCCTCACCGAAGTGGTGGACGCCAGTGCCGCGCTCAGTCACCCCCGCAAGGACTACGACACGCTGATCGCCGAGCTGCAAACCGAGCTCGCATCCGCCACCATGAACCTCGCGGAGGGTATGCTGCACGCTGCTTTCCGCGAAATGGAGGCGACCCTGTTCGAGCAGGTCTCGAACCGGCTTCGCCAGGAACTGCCGGAACTGATCGACCGCACCCTGCGCGATCATCTCGACGACGCCGGCGATACGGACGACGAGTAAGCTCTTGGACACCCGGAACGACACCACCGCACCCGAGATGGACAAGGCCTACGATCCGGCCGCCATCGAGCAGGACATCTACGCCCGCTGGGAAGCAGACGGCTGCTTCGCGCCCTCGGGTGAGGGTGAGCCCTATTGCATCATGATCCCGCCGCCGAACGTGACCGGCACGCTGCACATGGGCCATGCGTTTCAGGATACGATCATGGACGCCCTGATCCGTTACCACCGCATGCATGGCCGCGACACGCTCTGGCAGCCCGGCACCGATCACGCGGGCATTGCGACGCAGATGGTGGTCGAGCGCCAGCTCGCCGGCGAGGGCTCCAGTCGCCATGCACTCGGCCGCGAACGCTTCCTCGAGCGGGTGTGGCAGTGGAAGGCCCAGTCCGGTGGCACCATAACACGGCAGCTGCGCCGCCTTGGGACCTCGGTGGACTGGTCGCGCGAGCGCTTCACCATGGACCCCGAGATGAACCGGGCGGTGACCGAAGTGTTCGTGCGCCTGCACGAGGAGGGTCTGATCTACCGCGGCCAGCGCCTGGTCAACTGGGACCCGGTGCTGCACACGGCCATCTCCGACCTCGAGGTCCTGTCGACTGAGGAACAGGGCCATCTGTGGCATTTCCGCTACCCGCTCGCCGCCGGCGACGGGCACCTGGTGGTGGCCACCACCCGCCCCGAAACCATGCTCGGCGATACCGCCGTGGCGGTACACCCGGAGGATGAACGCTACCGCCACCTGGTGGGACAGCAGCTCCGTCTGCCACTGACCGACCGTCTGATCCCGGTGATCGCTGACGACTACGTCGACCCGGAGTTCGGCACCGGCTGCGTGAAGATCACGCCGGCGCATGATTTCAATGACTACGAGGTCGGCAGCCGGCATGACCTGCCGCTGATCAATATCTTCGACGCCGACGCGCGTATCAACGACGCGCCCCCCGAAGCCTACCGCGGGCTCGACCGCTTCGAGGCACGCCAGCGCGTCGTGGAGGATCTGCAGGCCCTGGGGCTGGTCGAGCGCATCGACGAGCATCGCCTGATGGTCCCGCGAGGTGATCGCAGTGGCGCGGTGATCGAACCCTGGCTGACCGACCAGTGGTACGTGAAAATCGCCCCGCTCGCGGCGCCGGCCATCACCGCCGTCGAAGACGGACGCATCCGGTTCGTACCCGAGAACTGGAGCCGCACCTATTTCGAGTGGATGCGCAACATCCAGGACTGGTGTATCAGCCGTCAGCTGTGGTGGGGGCACCGCATCCCGGCGTGGTATGACGACGCCGGCCAGGTCTATGTCGGGCGTGACGAGGCTGAGGTACGCGCGCGTCATGGCCTGGACGGGGCGGTGGTGCTGCGCCAGGACGAGGACGTGCTCGACACCTGGTTTTCCTCGGCCCTGTGGCCATTTTCAACGCTCGGCTGGCCGGAACGCACCCCGGAACTCGGCCGCTATTACCCCGGCAGTGTGCTGGTGACCGGTTTCGACATCATCTTCTTCTGGGTGGCCCGGATGATCATGATGGGACTTAAGTTCATGGGTGAGGTCCCCTTTCGAGAGGTCTACATCACCGGCCTGATCCGCGACGGCGAAGGCCAGAAGATGTCGAAGTCCAAGGGCAACATCCTCGACCCGCTGGACCTGGTCGACGGCATCGGACTGGACGATTTGCTGGCCAAGCGCACCGCTGGCCTGATGCAGCCACAGCTCAAACCGGCGATCGAACGGGCCACCCGCAAGCAGTTTCCCGAAGGAATCGGCGCACACGGTACCGACGCGTTGCGCTTTACCCTGGCGGCATTGGCTTCCCCTTCGCGGGATATCAATTTTGACATGGGGCGTCTCGAGGGCTATCGCAACTTCTGCAACAAGCTCTGGAACGCCTCGCGCTACGCGCTGATGAATCTCGGGGACTTCGACCCGTCCACGCAGACCGGCCCGCCCGCGCTGGCCGACCGGTGGATTCTCAGCCGCCTGGCCCGCACCACCCGTGACATCCATGAGGCCTTCGGCCAGTACCGCCTCGATCTCGTCGCGCGGGCGCTCTATGAATTCACCTGGCATGAGCTCTGCGACTGGTACCTGGAACTGCTCAAACCGGTGCTGCAGGGCGAGGACCGCGTGGCACGTGCCACCGCCCAGCACACCCTGGTTCACGTCTTCGACGCCCTGCTGCGCCTGCTGCACCCGCTGATGCCGTTCATCAGCGACGCCCTGTGGCGGCGCTTCGCGCCGCTTGCCGGTGCCGAGGGCGAACTCATGCGCGCCAGACTGCCCCAGCCGGACGAGTTCGGCGAAGCGCCGGACGCGGAGGCCGAAATGGCCTGGTTGCAGGCGTTCATCCTCGGGATCCGACGAATTCGCGGCGAGATGGATATTGCGCCGGGACGACCACTGCCTGTCATCCTCGAAGACGCGGGCGAACTCGACCGCGAACGCCTGGCACGCCATGTCGGCAGCCTGCTGCCGTTGGCCAAGCTGGCGTCGATCGAGTGCCTGGAGCCCGGTGGCCCGCCCCCCCAGGGGTCGGCACTGAGCGTGTTGGGCCAGATGAAAATCCACGTCCCGCTCGCTGGCCTGGTCGATGTCGCCGAGGAAATCGCCCGGCTTGAACGCCAGCAGCGCAAGCTCCGGAAAGATCTCGAGAAAAGCACGGCCAAGCTCGCCAATCCGCGCTTTCGGGACAACGCGCCTGACGATATCGTGGCCAAGGAGCAGGCGCGGGTCGAGGCATGGCAGGCGTTGGACGGGGAACTGGCGCTGCAGATCACGCGTCTACGGGAGATCGGCTGAACGCACGGGGTGCCAACTGCATCACAGTTGCGGCGCGCGGGAGGTGTGAGACCGGCGGAATTGCGCGAAGATGGCGCGTCATCTTCTGCCGCGGACAAGGAGTCCCATGTCTGGCAAGCTTGTAGCCGCTCCCGTCACTGGAGCCGACACCGCACGAGCCCGTGCAGACCATGCGCTGAGCGCCGCGCCGGTGCTCGAGGCTCTCGACGGCATCATTCTTGGCAAATCGCGCGAGCTGCGCCTGGCGCTGGCCTGCCTGCTGGCGCGTGGACACCTGCTCATCGAGGATTTGCCCGGGGTCGGCAAGACCACGCTGGCGCATGCGCTGGCGCGTGTGCTCGGCCTCAGGTTTCAGCGTATCCAGTTCACCTCGGACCTGCTGCCTGCGGATATCCTCGGTGTGAGCGTCTATCATCCGGAGCGCCGCGGGTTCGAGTTCCAGCCCGGGCCGATCTTCGCGCAACTGGTGCTGGCCGATGAAATCAATCGCGCGACACCGAAGACCCAGAGCGCGTTGCTGGAGGCGATGGAAGAACAGCAAGTGACGGCCGACGGTGTGACCCACCCGCTGCCGGAGCCGTTTTTTGTCGTCGCCACCCGCAACCCGACCGAACAGACCGGGACGTTCGCGCTGCCAGAGTCGCAGCTCGACCGCTTCCTGATGCAGATCAGACTCGGCTACCCCGATCCGGTCCAGGAGCGTGCACTGCTGACCGGCATCGACCGGAGGAGCCTGATCAACCAGCAGGCCGCCACCCTCGAGCCGGAACACCTGCGCGTGCTGCAGCAGGCGGTGCCGGCGGTACATGTCTCCGATGCGCTGCTGGATTACCTGCAGGCTCTGCTCGCGCACAGCCGGGACAGTCGTGACTACGTCGCGGGACTGTCGCCGCGTGGAGGCCTTGGCCTGTTGCGCGCCGCCCAGGCCTGGGCCCTGTTGCACGGTCACGCAGGGGTGCATCCCGACGATCTCCAGGCCGTCCTGCCGGCAGTCGTGGCACATCGCCTGGTCGCGCGCGCCGGAACCGGGGACGCGGATCCTGGCCGCGCGCTGATCGAGGCGGTGCCGGTGCCGTGAGCCGCGCCGGGGTGATGGTCACCGGCGGGCGCGGACGCCGACGCGAGCGGCGGCGGCTGAATCGTCTGCGCCAATGGCTGCTGCGCAGTCACGGCCGCGATGTTACACCGCTGACGCTCAAGCGCCGGCGCCTCTACATTCTGCCCAGCCAGCAAGGGCTGGTGTTCGCCCTGATGGTGTTCACCATGCTGCTTGGCGCGATGAACTACGACAATGCCATGGGCTACCTGCTGGCCTTTCTGCTCGGCGGCGTGGGGCTGGCGGCCATGCATCACGCTCACCGTAACCTGCTGGGTCTGGTCCTGACACCACTGGGCACGGACCCCGTGCATGTCGGTCAAACCGCCCTTTACCGTTTTCGCCTGCGCAACCCGGGTCGCGTCACCCGCTACGACATCGTCCTGCGGCTTGGCGCGCACCACAGCCGACCGGTAGACCTTCCCGCAGATGCAGAAGTGCTGGTCACGGTGGGCGTTCCCGCCCGGCAGCGGGGACGCCAGACGTTCGCGACCGTCATCGTCGAGAGCCGGCATCCGGGTAACCTCTTCAGGGTCTGGTCGTGGGCTCACCTGACGGTGACCGCCACCATCTGGCCGGCGCCGGCAACCCAGCCGATCGACCTGCCGCCCGCCCTGCCGGAGAGCGGCCACGACGGCGGTCTCTCGGGCAGCGGCGAGGAGGACTTCGCCGGCCTGCGCGAGTTCCACCGGGGAGATGCACCACGCCGGATCGCCTGGAAGGCCTATGCCCGTGACCAGTCGCTGCGCGTGAAGCAATTCACCGGTAGCCAGGAGTCACCGCCTGTGCTGGATCTGGCGGCGCTGCCGGCGGGCGACCTGGAACAGCGCCTCTCGGTACTGGCCCGCCAGGCAATGGACTGTGCGCGGGCGGGACGGTCGTTCGGCCTGCGTCTGCCCGGGGTCGGCCTGGCGCCTGCCGGGGGCCGCGCCCATCTGGAGGAAGCGCTGACGCTCATGGCCGACTTCCGCACTGCCGATACCCATGAGCCGCGCTGAGACCACCGCACGGCTGGGCTGGGTCACCGGCGTCATCGCCGCAGCGACGCTGCCGCATCTCGGGCATCTCCCCCCCTGGGTCCCCCTGCTGCTTGCCGCCTGCATACTGTGGCGTCTGGGCGTGGCAACGCGCGGGCTGCCCGTGCCACCCGGCTGGGTGCGGATCGGGCTGGCCTTCGCCTGTTTCCTCGGTGTCCTGGCGACTTACGGCACCATCAACGGTTTGCATCCGGGCAGTGCCCTGCTGGTCGTCATGATGGCCCTGAAGCTCCTCGAAACCCGGCGGCCGCGCGACCTCGTGGTTCTGCTGCTCATCGCCTACTTTCTTGTTTTCGCAGGATTCCTGAACAACCAGAGCCTGCCCTGGGGGGTGTACCTCCTGGCCGTGGCCTGGCTGACCACTGCCGCCCTGCAGCAGGCGACACGACCCCGGGCACCGTTGCCTGCAGCTGAGGCACTGGCGCTGTCCGGACGCCTGCTGGTGGGCGCAATCCCGGTGATGCTGATCCTGTTTCTGCTGTTCCCGCGCCTGCCGGGCCCCCTGTGGGGCATCGGCGCCAGTCCAGGCAGCGCCACGACCGGGCTGTCGGAGGAAATGAGCCCCGGAGACATCACCGAGCTCGGCCTGTCAGAGGAACTGGCCTTCCGCGCCCGTTTCGACACGGCACCTCCTCGCAACTCCGAACTGTACTGGCGGGCGCTCGTGCTTGACGAATTCAATGGCCGCACATGGCGGCGTTCGCGCCCGCGCAGCCAAATGCCCTTGCAGGCCGATCAGCTCGTCCCAGGCGGACGGGTCATCGATTACGACATCGTCATCGAGCCGCACGGACGACACTGGGTGTTTGCTCTGGATGTGCCGGTCGGCGCTGGCGGTGACGAGGTGATACAGGCCGCCGATCTGCGGCTGGCCACCGTACGCCCCGTCAACGAGCGCAGGACGCTGAGGTTGACCTCCGATCTCGCCGCAGCCGCCGATCTCGCCCTGCCCCGGCGTGACCAGGAACACTATCTGCGCCTGCCGCCGGAGGGAAATCCGCGCAGTCGCGCCCTTGCTCAGGAGTTGCGTGCTGGCAGCGCGGACGATGACGGCGTCATTCAGGCGTTGCTGACGCGGTTCCGTCAGGAGTCCTTCTACTACACATTGCTGCCACCGCCGCTGGGCCGCCATCCCGTAGACGAGTTCCTGTTCGACACCCGCGAAGGCTTCTGCGAACACTATGCTTCGGCGTTCGCCACCGTGATGCGCGCTGCGGGCATCCCCGCGCGAGTGGTGCTCGGCTACCAGGGCGGCGAACTCAACCCGCTGAGCGGCTATCACGTGATTCGCCAGTCCGATGCCCATGCCTGGACCGAGGTCTGGCTGGCGGATCAGGGCTGGATCCGGATCGATCCGGTGGCCGCGGTGGCCCCCTATCGCGTCTCGGACGGGCTCATGGGCGCCTTGCGTGCGGGCGAGGCCCGTGCGGGACGCAGCGTACAGGCCATGCAGTGGCGTCGCCAGGCAGCCCGTGTCTGGGACGCCGCCAACACCTGGTGGAACACCAGTGTCGTGGGCTATGACGATGCCAGCCAGCGTCGCCTGCTGGAGCGCCTCGGCTTCGAGGGTCAGCACGCCCGGACCCTGGTGATCCTGCTCGCGGCAGGGCTGGCCGCGAGCCTCCTGGTACTGGCCCTGGTGCTGGCGCGCGGACTGTTGCCGAAGCGGCGGGATCCCGTCGTGCTGGCCTGGGCCCAGCTGTGCGCGCGACTGGCGCGGCGGGGCTTGCCCCTGCAACCGGGCGAGACACCGCGAGCCTTTGCCGAGCGCGTCGCCGCGGCCCGCCCTGAGCTCGCGGTCAGGACCCGTGCGCTGGCACGCCAGTATCAGCAGCTACGCTACGAGCCTGATCCCGCACCGGATCTGCGTGAGCGTTTCCTGAGCGGAGCACGGCGCTTTCGCCCGGGTGGCTGGAGCCGCGCCGTCCGATAGGCCAGAATCACCGGGTCTGTCACGATCCAGGCTCTCGCCATGGCAAGCTCGGCATGCAGGTGATTCCACGCACGCGCGCACCCAAGCGTGAAATCCTCGGTTGGGGCATGTTCGACTTCGCCAACCAGGCGTACACCCTGCTGATCATCACGGTGGTCTTCGGCGACCTGTTCACGCGCGTGATCGTCGGCAATGACGACGGTGATTATCGTCTCGGCAATTTCCTCTGGAGCCTGGCGCTGTCGACCAGCTACCTGCTGGTGGTGATCTGCTCGCCGGTCGCCGGCGCGATCATGGACTACCGCGCGGCCAAGAAACGCTTCCTGTTCGCCAGCTACCTATTGACCGTGATCACCACCGCGGCCCTGTATTTCGTTGCACCAGGTTATGCGCTGCTGGGTGTGCTGCTGATCATGGCGTCGAATTTCGCCTACTCGATCGGCGAGGCCTTCATCGCGAGCTTCCTCCCGGACCTCGGTCCCCCGGAGGATCTGGGCAAGATCTCGGGCTTCGGCTGGGCGCTCGGCTACATCGGCGGCATGGTCTCCGCGGTATTCGTGCTGCTGGTGCTCGGTGAAGTCAGCGTCGAGAACTTCGAACGTATCCGCTGGGTCGGGCCATGGGCCGCGGCATTTTTCCTGGTGGCCGCCATCCCCACGTTCCTGTGGGTGCGAGAACGGGGCACTCCGCGGGAGCTCCCGCCGGGCAAAGGCTATCTGCATATCGGACTCTCGCGGGTGGGTGGCACTCTGAGCGACCTCAGTGCCTACCGCGACCTCGCGGTGCTGCTGCTCTCGGTGTTCTTTGCCATGAACGGCATCTACATCATCATCACCTACGCGTTCATCTACGGTGCGCAGGTCATTGGCTGGGATGAGTCGGTACGCACGCTGATGTTTGTGATCGTGCAGATCACCGCGGCGGTGGGTGCACTGGGTTTCGGGTTCATCCAGGACCGGCTGGGCGCGAAACGCACCTACCAGATCACTCTGGTCATGTGGATGCTCGCGATCGCGCTGATCTATCTGACCCCAGCCATCGCCGAGCTGCTGGCGCAGTTGGCGGACGTGGCGCTACATCCTCAGTACGTGTTTTTGGTGGTCGGCAGCGTGGCGGGACTCAGTCTCGGCTCATGCCAGTCGGCCACTCGCACCCTGGTCGGGCTGTTTTCGCCGCTGTCGCGCTCCGCGGAGTTCTTCGGCTTCTGGGGTCAGTCAATGAAGCTTGCAGGGGTCACCGGGCTGCTGGCAATCGGCGTGCTGCAGGCACTGCTGGGACTGCACACCGCCGTGCTGTTCTGCATCCTGCTGTTCGCGATCGCACTGATCGTCAGCCGACGCATTGATGAGACCCGTGGCCGGGACGTGGCCGAGGCCCACTGAGTTCAGGCGGCGATCGGCGCTTTTTCCCGAGTCGCGCGGAACTCGATCTCCGGCCAGCGCTCCTGGGTGAGACTCAGGTTCACGCGGGTCGGCGCGACGTACACAAGCGCGCCACCGTGATCGATGGCCAGGTGCTCGGCGGCCTTGCGGCGGAATTCCTCGAGGCGACGCTCGTCGTCACAGTACACCCAGCGCGCGGTGGCCACCTGCACGCCTTCGAAGTGGCACTCCACACCGTACTCATGCTTCAGACGATCAGCCACCACATCGAATTGCAGTGGACCCACCGCACCCAGGATCAGCGCGTTGCCGATCATCGGCCGGAAAACCTGTGTCGCACCCTCTTCGCAAAGCTGGTCCAGTCCCTTGGAGAGCGCCTTCATCCGCAGCGGATCGCGCAGCACCGCCCGACGGAACAGTTCCGGCGCAAAGCTCGGAATCCCGGTGAAATGCAGCGCCTCGCCCTCGGTGAAGGTATCGCCGATGTTGATCGTGCCATGATTATGCAGGCCGATGATGTCACCGGCGCTGGCCTGATCGGCATGCTGGCGGTCGGCGGCGAGGAATGTCACGGCATCGGCGATGCGGATGTCACGCCCCAGGCGCACGTGGCGCAGCTTCATGCCCTTGGTGAAGCGTCCGGAACAGATACGCATGAACGCGATACGATCACGGTGTGCGGGATCCATGTTCGCCTGGATCTTGAAGACAAACCCGGTAAGTGACGCCTCTGCCGGTTCGACCTCACGTTCGGCAGCGGTCCTCGCCTGCGGGCCGGGGGCCCACTCGACAAAGGCGTTGAGCAGTTCGCGCACCCCGAAATTATTGATCGCCGAACCGAAGAAAACCGGTGTGAGTTCCCCGCGAAGGTACGCCGCATGATCCCAGGCGTGACTGGCGCCGCGGACCAGTTCAATCTCCTCGCGCACGGCTTGAGCCTGGGTGCCGAGCACCTGGTCGGCCGCCGGAGAATCAATGCCGTCGATACGGTCGATCTGCTGCACCCGGCCCCGTTCGCCATGGTGATAGACATAGATGCGGTCTTCCAGCAGATGATAGACGCCCTTGAGGGCCCGCCCCATACCGATCGGCCAGGTGATCGGCGCACAGGCGATGCGCAGCACCGATTCCACCTCATCGAGCAACTCCATCGGCTCACGGCCTTCGCGATCGAGCTTGTTGACGAAGGTGACAATGGGGGTGGTGCGCATGCGACACACCTCCATCAGCTTGATAGTGCGCTCCTCAACGCCCTTGGCGCAGTCGATCACCATCAGGGCCGAGTCGACTGCCGTGAGTGTCCGGTAGGTGTCCTCGGAAAAATCTTCATGGCCGGGAGTGTCGAGCAGGTTGACGACCCGTCCCTCATACGGGAACTGCATCACCGACGAGGTGACGGAGATCCCGCGCTCCTGTTCGAGCTTCATCCAGTCTGAAGTCGCGTGGCGCGCGGCCTTGCGTCCCTTGACGGTGCCCGCAAGCTGGATGGCGCCGCCGAACAGCAGGAGCTTCTCGGTCAGAGTGGTCTTGCCGGCGTCCGGATGCGAGATGATCGCAAACGTCCGTCGGGCTGTCTGGTCTGCGTGCAGTAACACGGTTTGGAACCTGCTGGAAAACGACCTATTGTACCGGCCGGCGGCTGCCGGGTGCAGCACGCTCAGCTGCGGCCGGCGAGCGCCAGGGCGGCACCCTCGAGGCACAGCACGACCGCGTCCTCGCGGCCCACTTCCGCCTGGTAGTAGCGTGGCCGCACACCGATCTCGGCAAAGCCCAGGCTGTCATAGAGCCGTCGTGCCACCGCGTTGGACGGTCGGACCTCCAGAAACATCCGGCGAGCCGCCGTATCGAGCGCCTGTTCGATGAGTGCGCACATCAAGCGCCGACCGAAGCCGCGCCCGCGCGCCTCGGCGTGGACGCAGACATTGAGCACATGCGCCTCGCCGGCAGCCACGGACATGATCGCGTAAGCCACCACCCGCCCGCCGTCCTCGATGACCAGACAGGTGTACCCTGCGAGCAGGCAGTCGCGAAAGATCCCCGGCGACCACGGATACCCATACGCGCTGCGTTCGATCTCGGCGATGCGCGGCAGGTCGCGCGCCACCATCGCACGGAGATTCGGATCGAAGCGATCTTCCGCGGCGCTCATGGCGCCACACCGGCAGCCGTCCGGCAGGCCAGCAGGAGATCTTCCCAAGCGCGCGCCTTGTCGGCAGGACTGCGCAGCAGGTACGCCGGATGGTAGGTGACCACGACCGGCACATCGCCCCGCGGGTGACGGTGGACCTGTCCTCGCAGGCGTCCCAGAGGCGTCGTGGTTTCAAGCAGATGCTGCGCCGCGACCCGGCCCACCGCGAGAATCAGGCGTGGCCTGAGCAGCTCGATCTGGCGCTCGAGATAAGGCCGACAGGCGGCAGCCTCCTCGGCCGAAGGATCGCGGTTGTTCGGCGGTCGACACTTGAGCACATTGGCGATGAATACGCTCTCTCGGGACAGACCAATGGCCGCCAGCATGGCATTGAGCAGCTGGCCGGCGCGACCGACGAAGGGCTCGCCGCGGCGATCTTCCTCGGCGCCGGGCGCCTCCCCCACAATCAGCCAGTCGGCCGTCTCACTGCCCACGCCGAATACGGTTCGGGTACGACCACGATGGAGTTCACAGCGGGTACAGTCGGCGACGCAGGCGCGCAGCGCCGGCCAGTCCAGGTGTCCGGGATCAAGCGGTTCAGCCACGGCTGGTGCCGGCCCTGGAGCCGTCACCGCCTCGGCAGCGCCGGCGGGCGCACCGTCCACCGCGGCCTGTCGGCGTTCCCAGCGCACCAGGCCCAGCGCCGCCAGCCAGGCATCACGGTCAGCGGCCGGCCTCACTCGCCGTCTCCCGCCTCAGGCGGCTCACCGCGCCGGGTCTCGTGCGCGCTGCTGCCGCGCCGGCGCCGACGCCAGAACCACAGCGCCGGGCCGGAACAGGCATACAGCAGAAAACCCAGAAACAGCACCACGGGGGGGTTCAGCGAGATCAGCATGAATGTCGCAGGAATCAGCAACAGGTGGGTGAAGCGAACGCGACCGCCGAGGTTGAAATCCTTGAAGCTGTAGTAATGCAGGGCGCTGACCATGCACAGCCCGGCCAGGACCGTGATGACAAATGCCGTCAGCAGGGCAGGCAGCCCGTCGATCCCCTGGACCGTTCCCAGCCACACCAGGCCACCGACCAGTGCCGCCGCCGACGGACTGGGCAGGCCATCGAAAAAGCGTTTGTCGGCAGAGGCGATCCGGGTGTTGAACCGGGCCAGCCGCAGGGCGGCCGCGACCACGTAGAGAAACGCTGCAATCCAGCCCAGCCGCCCCCAGGCCGTGCCGTATTCTGCCAGTCGGGCAACACCCCACTGGTAGACCACGATGGCCGGCGCGACACCAAAGGCGACCATGTCCGAGAGGCTGTCATATTCCTTGCCGAAATCGCTCTCGGTGCTGGTCATCCTCGCCACACGACCATCCAGGCCGTCGAGGATGATCGCGACGTAGATCGCGATCGCCGCGGCGATGAAATTGCCGTCGATGGCTGCGATAACCGCATAAAACCCGGAGAACAACGCCCCGGTGGTGAGCAGGTTGGGCAGCAGGTAAATGCCCCTGCGACGTGGGCGCACGGCGGCGGGCACGTCGGTGTTATCGTCTTGCTCGCTCATCTCTGCCGGGACATGGACTGGTACCGATCATCGTGAGTGAATCGGCCCGGGAAAGCAATTCCGCGACACAGGCGCCGCACCCCGCTGGCGATCCACGCTAGAATCCCGCTGGTCATCACTCCAGCGGAATTCGTCATGCGCCTGTCCAGCTTTCCTCTCAACACACTCAAGGAGGTGCCTTCCGAGGCGGAAATCGTCAGCCACCAGCTCATGCTGAGGGCCGGCCTGATTCGGCGCCTGACCTCGGGAATCTACACCTGGATGCCGCTGGGGCTGCGGATTCTGCGGCGGGTGGAGCAGATCGTACGCGAGGAGATGAACCGGGCGGGGGCCCTGGAGCTGCTGATGCCGGCCGTCCAGCCCGCAGAGCTCTGGCGTGAGTCCGGCCGCTGGGATCAGTACGGGCCGCTGCTGCTGCGCATCAGTGACCGGCATGAGCGGGAGTTCTGCTTCGGACCCACCCATGAAGAGGTCATCACCGATCTCGCCCGCCGGGAACTCAAGAGCTACCGCCAGCTGCCGGTCAACTACTACCAGATCCAGACCAAGTTCCGCGACGAAATCCGGCCGCGCTTCGGCGTGATGCGCGCCCGCGAATTCATCATGAAGGATGCCTATTCGTTTCATGTCGATCAGGCCTCGCTGGAAGAAGGCTACCTGGCGATGCGCGCGGCGTACCTGCGCATCTTCACCCGTTTGGGCCTTAAATTCCGTGTAGTCGAGGCTGACAGCGGCGAGATCGGCGGCAGCCGCTCGGAGGAATTCCACGTCCTCGCCGATTCGGGCGAAGATGCCATCGCCTGGTGCGAGGCCGACGGCTTTGCCGCCAACGTGGAAACGGCCGAGGCGCTGGCACCCCCCCGACCCCGCGCGGCGCCAACCGCGGCGCTGCGCGAGGTCGAGACACCCGGCGCACGCACGATTGACGAGGTCTCCTCGCTGCTGGGGGTCGCGCCTTCAGCCTGTCTCAAGACCCTGCTGGTGGCGGGTAGCGATGGGGGGGCCGTGGCCCTGGTGGTCCGTGGAGACCACGAACTCAACGCTATCAAGGCCGCCCGGCTGCCCGAAGTGGCTGATCCGCTGACCCTCTGCGATGCCGCCACGGTCCGCCGGCACACCGGTTGCGAACCGGGGTTCATTGGCCCGGTGGGGCTGTCGGTTCCGGTGATTGCAGACCATGCCGCGGCGGCGCTGGCTGATGCGGTCTGTGGGGCGAATCGGGTCGATGCGCACCTCAGCGGTGTCAACTGGGGGCGGGACCTGCCCGAGCCGGTGCGTGCCGATCTGCGTAACGTCGTCTCCGGCGATCCCAGCCCCCGGGGCGGCGGCGTGCTGGCCATTGACCGCGGAATCGAAGTCGGCCACATCTTCCAGCTGGGATGCAAGTACAGTGAAGCCCTCGGGGCGGTGGTGCTCGATGAGGCCGGCCAGGAGACGCCCATGGCGATGGGCTGCTACGGCATCGGCGTCTCGCGGATCGTCGCCGCCGCCATCGAGCAACATCACGACGCGCGTGGCATCCGCTGGCCGGCGGCAATGGCGCCGTTCGACGTCGTTCTTGTGCCACTCAACTACGACAAGTCGGAACTGGTGCGCGAGACGGCCGACCAGCTCTACACCAGTCTCCGCGCCCGGGGGCTGGACGTGTTGCTGGACGATCGGCCGGCGCGCCCGGGCGTCAAGTTCGCTGACGCCGAACTTGTCGGCATCCCGCAGCGCATCGTGATCGGCGAGCGCTCGCTGGCCGAAGGTGCGGTGGAGTATCAGCGTCGCGACGAGCGCGAACCACAACGAATCGCGCTGGAGGATATCGAACGGTTACTGGCGACCGCGGCGGAGCCCGCAGATGGCGGCACGCACCACTGATCTGCGACGCCTGACGGCGACCCTGGCACTGTCAGCAGGGCTGCTGCTGGCCGACGCCCTGCCTGCCCAGGAGCCTGTGGACCCGCAGCTGCGCGCGCTGCTGAGCGCTGCGATCAATGACAGCGGCAGCTTCGGTGACCGCTTCGAAGCCGAGGTCTGGCTCACGGACATGTCGCGGCGGCTCACCCGCCAGGTCCCGGACGTCGAAGAGCGCCTGTACATCCTGCGCCACATCCATTACGAGGCGGCGCGGGTGGATCTGCCGCCGGAACTGGTGCTCGCGGTGATCGACGTCGAGAGCAATTTCGACCGCTTCGCCATCTCGGTGGCCGGTGCGCTTGGGCTGATGCAGGTCATGCCATTCTGGCTGAACGAGATCGGTCGCCCGGACGACAACCTGTTCCATATCCGGACGAACCTGCGCATGGGGTGCACCATCCTGCGCCATTACCTCGACATGGAAAACGGCGACCTGGTGAAGGCGCTGGCCCGCTACAACGGCAGTCGAGGTCAGCGCTGGTACGCCGATCGGGTGCTCGATCGCCTGCGCACGCGCTGGTACCAGGGTTGACTAGCCGGTGGTGAAGGCGCCGGAGGCGAATGCACCGTCAGTCGGTACCGCCTCTTCGAGAGCCACTTCGCTGACGTGGGCAAATGCCGGCCCCTGCCACAGCCAGCGGGCGAGTTCCGCCAGCCCGTCAGCGTCCCCGCGGGCCAGCACTTCCACGCGACCGTCGTCGAGGTTGCGCGCATGGCCCTCGAGCCCGAGGCCCCGGGCGCGGCGCGCGGTGGCCGCCCGGAAGCCGACGCCCTGCACCCGGCCGGTCACCAGACAGCGTATCGCCTGCATGGCGCTAGTCGCGACGCGCGCGGCGCGCAGCCTCGGTCAGGTACAGCGCTTCGGTGGCCCGCGCCCTGGCTTCGACGGCTTCATCCCGAGCATCGTCGAAACGTCTGAGGGTGAGATGTTGCTGCGCGAGTGCGAGACGGTTGTGCGCCTGGCTGAGCTGTTCAGGGGCATGCTCGGCCGCCCCTGACTGCACCGCGGCATGAATCGCCTGGCGTGCGTCGCTCATTTCCTGGACGGGGGCTGAACTGCAGGCGGCCAGTGCGCCGAGCACCAGCGTAAAGGCCACCATTCCGAGCGTCCTGACTCCTGCAGACTGCGCCAACAGCATGCTCCAACCGGCTACAATCATTGAAACGGTAGCAGTGTGCGATTCTCGACGTCAAGCGGACAGGCCGCCGCAGGCCCGACAAGTTTTCTTTATTATCATGGACCTATCAAGGAGGATGGTGACCCCATGAGCAAGCTTCTGGTGCTTTACTACTCTCGCCACGGCAGCACTGCCGAACTGGCCCGCCAAGCCGTGCGCGGTGTCGAGTCCCAGGTCGGCTGCGAGGCGCTGCTGCGCACGGTGCCTGCGGTCTCCAGCGTCTGCGAGGCGACAGCCCCCGAAGTCCCCGGCGATGGCCCGCCTTATGCCACCCTCGAGGAACTGGCCGCCTGCGACGGGCTGCTGCTCGGCAGTCCGACGCGCTTCGGCAACATGGCCGCGCCGCTGAAATACTTTCTCGACGGGACCAGCGGGCTGTGGATGCAGGCCACCCTCGCGGGCAAGCCCTTCGGCGTATTCACCTCCACGGCCAGCCTGCACGGGGGGCAGGAAACCACGCTGCTGACCATGGCCATCCCGCTCCTCCATCACGGCATGCTCTACTGCGGCCTGCCCTATTCCGAGGCGGATCTGGCCAGCACGCGCACCGGCGGCACCCCGTATGGCGCCAGCCATGCGGCGCTCGAGGGCACGACCCGTCTGAGCGACGAGGAACGGCGGCTGGCGCGGGCCCTCGGCGCGCGTGTCGCCGAGATCGCCGTGCGATTGTCCCGATGAATCAGGCGGAACGGCGCATGTATGCGCTGATGCTGGCCTCACTGGTGACGCTGATGCTGCTGTTCGCCTGGCTGGTATGGCTCAGCCTGCCGGGCAGCGGCCGTCCTGAACTGATCACCGCGATCATCCTCACGCTGCCGCTGGCGATCCCCCTGCCCTGGCTGTGGCGACGGAGCCGCTATGCGGGCGTGTGCGCCACATTCCTGCTCACGCCCTACCTCACTTTCGCGGTCATGGAGATCACTGTCAATCCGGCGATGCGGCTGCCCGGAGGGCTGGTACTGCTGATGATCCTGGTGACGCTGATCACCGTGGTCGGCTGGCTGCGGACCTCAAGACCCCGCGCCGCCTGAGTCGCGACGCTCACCCTCAACGCCCGCCCCCGCAACGGCCGCCCCAGGCTCGCCCGGGGCGGCAGACAGCACTGCGCGCACGAAAGGCACGGTCAGCCGGCGTTGGGCCTGCAGCGCCGCGACATCGAGGCGATCGAGCAGCGCAAACAGCGACGCGGCGTCACGTGGCGCACGTGCGAGCAGCCAGCGCGCCGTCTCTTCAGGCAGTTCCAGACCCAGACGCCCCGCGCGCGCGGCAAGCGCACGCCGCAGCCCGGACTCATCCAGCGGCGTAAGCCGGTGCACCGCCGCGGCAGCGAGGCGCGAATCGAGATCGGGCAGGCCGCTGCGGAAACCAGACGGGGCAGTGGCCGTCGTGAACACCAGCCAGCCGCCCGCGTCGCGCACCGAGTTGTAGAGCGCAAACACCGCCTCACGCCAGCGCCGCGCGAGGGTCACCTCCTGATCGACATCATCCAGCGCAATCACGGCGGCGCGCTCCTGGCCCTCGAGCAGGCCGGGATCGAGGGCGGCAAGCTGCTCGAGGGGCAGATAGGCGGCCGTGTGGCCCGCCTCGCTTGCCGCCGCACACACCGCCTGCAGGAGATGACTGCGGCCGCTGCCGGGCGGGCCCCAGAGCCAGGCCGGCTGTCGGCCATGCGGCCGGGCGGCTGCCACCCGCAACTCGGCGATCAACAGCGGCTGCGCCGTCGCATCGAAGGTGTCGAAAGTGGCGTGGTCGCGCAGCCGCACGGGCAGCGCCAGCTGCGCAGGGGCGTTCACGCGCCTTGGCGAACCGCGCGGGTTCGCCGGGTCCAGGTGATGACGTAGTCGAAACCGCTGACCATCAAGGTGACGAAGACACCCGCACCGAGCACCTCGACCACCAGCGCTGAGGGCCAGCCGAAAGCCTTCAGGGTGATGACCGCCAGCACGAACGCGAGCTGCAGGACGGTGTTGAGCTTGCTGACCCGGCTGGGCTGCGCGGTCAGAGGTTCGACCAGCGCGTTGTAGGCCAGGCTGCCGCCGCTGATAATCACGTCGCGCAGGACCACCAGCGCGGTCAGCCACAACGGCACCAGACCGAGCCAGGTCAGGGTGACGAACAGCGCCACCAGCAGCAACTTGTCGGCCGCCGGATCGAGCAGGCTGCCCAGGCGCGACTGCCAACCGAAGCGCTTCGCCAGAAATCCGTCGAGCCCGTCCGAGAACCCGGCAATGCCGATCAGCAGCAGCGTTGCCAGCCAAGCCTCGTGCAGCAGCAACACGACGATCGGGGCCACCAGCAGTATGCGCAGGACACAGATCAGATTCGGCAGATGGCGCCACGGTGACGTCACGGCGGGGGTCGACGACATCGTCATCGCACCAGCGCGTAACGACCCTCGCCGGGCAACGCCGACAGGGTACGGCCCAGCTGCAACGCCCGGCCCAGCTGGCTGGCATCTGCCCGCGTGCGCACAGCCAGGTGAATGATGTCGCCGTTGATCCGTTCCACCTCCACCGCGTCGATCAGCGACAGGCCTTCGAGATGACGCATCAGCCGGCCATAGGCGTCCAGGCTGTCGATGCCGGACACCTGCAGGCGATACCGCCCGGCTTCGCGCCCGACAGGGGCCAGCGCCCGCGCGAGCACGTCCGCGGCGCCATGCGCGCCCTCGGCCAGATCGCCGCGCCAGCGCCGCCGTTCCCCGCCCTCACCTTCGCCGAGCTGCAGGGTCCAGTCGATCACCAGCCGGTCACCCAGGGCCCGGGCACAGCCGATCAGGATCGCATCCGCCCGGTAACGCTCGGCGGCGACCCGCCAGGGCAGGTCCGTGTCCGTCTCCGCGGCATAGGCCTCGACCGCCACGCGGGACTCCGGCCACGAGGCGAAACCCGCGCCACACAGGCGCTCCGGCGTCACGCGGACCCGGTCGGCCAGGTCCATGACGGGCAACACCAGGGGCACGGCGCGCCGCGTGGCCACGTCGGCCAGACCGTCACGCCAGCCGGCGAGATCCAGCACCGGCGGGAGCACCGAAGGCGACTCGATCGGCTCCCGCGAGGCCGGACGCGCTGCATCGGCCCGCACGGGCTCCAGCTGCGGTGGCCAGACGCTGTCGGTCTCACCGAGGATGAACGCCGGTCGCTCGCCATCATCGATCACCAGCCAGGTGAGGACACGCGGGCGCTCCGCACCCCAGACCGGACGCTCCAGCGCCTGTAACTCGCGGGCCACCAGACCGGCATCGAACTGTACCCAGAGGCCCTCACGGGTATAGCTCCATTGGCGGGTCAGCGCGCGGGCGCGCGATAACAGTGCGGTCAGCGCAGCGTCTTCGCTGACATCGCGCAAGCCGGTGACGCGCACGAGCACCTGTGCCAGCGCCGCGGCGAAGGCCTCGTCCTCCGCAGCACGATCGCGCACCTGCAGGGGCACTTCCGCGGCGTACAGCTCGGCGGTCGCGGCGGCCACGTCCAGCCGTGGCATCAGGCAGCACAGCACTATCAGCAGGAGGGCGGCGAGGCGCATGTCATCTCCGGGCTTCACTGACGGCGGCGGGGGCTCCGCCTCGCCGCGGGTTCCCCGCCGCGGCTCGAATCTCTATTATACCTGCGCATCCAAGTGCCGCCGCCGTCGGCGTCGGCGTCGGCCACCGGACTCCTGCCGCCATGACAGCCAAACCGCCCCTTTCCTACCGCGACGCCGGCGTGGACATCGACGCCGGAGCCGAACTGGTCGAACGCATCAAGCCTGCCGTGGCACGCACCCTGCGTCCCGGCGTCCTGACCGGACTCGGCGGATTCGGCGGGCTGTTCGAACTGCCGCTCGAGCGTTACCGGCGCCCGGTGCTGGTCTCCGGTACGGACGGTGTCGGTACGAAACTCAGACTCGCGCTCGACCTCGGCCGGCTCGACACTGTCGGCATCGACCTGGTGGCCATGTGCGTGAACGACGTGCTGGTGCTTGGGGCCGAACCGCTGTTTTTTCTGGACTACTACGCCACCGGCCAGCTCGACGTCGATGCGGCCAGCGCGGTGATCGGCGGGATCGCCGCCGGCTGCGCTGAGGCCGGCTGTGCGCTGATCGGCGGCGAGACCGCGGAGCTGCCCGGCATGTACCACGGCGGCGACTTCGATCTCGCCGGCTTCTGCGTCGGCATCGTCGAGCGTGACGCGATCCTCGACGGCAGCCGGATCCAGGCCGGCAGTGCACTGCTCGGTCTGGCCGCGTCGGGACCGCACTCGAACGGCTTTTCGCTGCTGCGCCGGATTCTCGAGCGGGCCGACCCCGCCGCTCGCGTGCTCAGCGATGGCCGTACGGTGGCCGAGGTCGCCCTCACGCCCACCCGGATCTACGTGCGCAGCGTGTTGGCAACGCTGGCGGAAGTCCCGCTGCAGGGGTTGGCCCACATCACGGGCGGTGGCCTGCTCGATAACGTCCCGCGCATTCTGCCCGCGGGCCTGCAGGCCCGCATCGATCCGGCCAGCTGGGAGCGACCCGAGCTCTTTACCTGGCTGCAGCACGAAGGCGGCGTCAGCGACGAGGAAATGTTCCGAACCTTCAACTGTGGCATCGGCATGGTCGTGGTGGTCTCCCCCGAGCAGGCCGACAGCGCGGCGGCGCACCTCAGTGCCGCCGGCGAGACGGTCTACCGGATCGGGCGGGTCGAGGCAGGCGACGCCGGGGTGGTGCTCGCGCCGTGAGCGCGCCCGAGGCGAAGGGCGGCGTCGCCGTGCTGGCCTCCGGGGAGGGGACCAATCTCCAGGCCCTGATCGACGCCGCCGCGCGCGATGGGCTGAGCCGCATTGAACTGGTCGTCAGCGACCGGGGCGAGGCCCAGGCCCTGGTGAGGGCGCGGACCGCTGGAATCCCCGCCATCCATCTGTCCCCGGCGAACTGGTCGACGCGCGCGGCTTATGATCAGGCGCTGGCGGATCTGCTGGCTGAGCGCGGGATCGCCCTGGTGGTCCTCGCCGGATTCATGCGCATTCTGGATGCCGACGTGGTGCGGCGTTTCGCCGGGCGCATGCTGAACATCCACCCGTCGCTGCTGCCGAGGCATCGGGGGCTGCGCACGCATCGCCGGGCGCTGGAGGCCGGCGATCGGCTGCACGGCTCGACCGTCCACTTCGTCGTACCGGAACTCGATGCCGGCCCCGCGATCCTGCAGTACCGCATCGCAATACAGCCCTGGGACACCCTCACCGGGCTCGCCGAGCGCGTCCGCCATGGCGAGCATTTCATCTATCCGCTGGCGGTGCGCTGGTGGCTGCAGGGCCGACTGAGCTGCACTGACGGCCAGGCCCATCTCGACGGCAAGCCGCTGGTCGCGCCACTGGTGGCGACCCGGGACATGGCACCGATTCCGGGCTGAATGGGTCGGCTCAGGTCTGGGGCAGAGTCACGCCGCGCTGGCCCTGGTACTTGCCGCCGCGATCGGCGTAGCTGGTCGCACAGACCTCGTCTGACTCGAGAAACAGCATCTGGGCCACGCCTTCGTTGGCATATATTTTCGCCGGCAGCGGGGTGGTGTTCGAGAACTCCAGGGTCACGTGCCCTTCCCACTCCGGCTCCAGGGGGGTCACGTTGACGATGATGCCGCAGCGGGCATAGGTCGACTTGCCCAGGCAGATGGTCAGCACGCTGCGCGGGATACGGAAGTACTCGACGGTACGGGCCAGGGCGAAGGAATTCGGGGGAATGATGCAAACGTCTGCCTTGAGGTCGACGAAGCTGTTGCTGTCAAAAGCCTTGGGATCGACCACGGCCGAATTGATGTTGGTGAAGATCTTGAATTCGTCTGCGCAGCGAACGTCGTAGCCGTAACTCGAGGTCCCATAGGACACCACGCGCTGGCCGGCCACTTCGCGCACCTGTCCAGGCTCGAACGGCTCGATCATGCCGGTCTGCTCGGCCATCCGGCGAATCCAGCGGTCGGACTTGATGCTCATCAGGAATCCTCGACGACGATAGTGGGGAAGCGGTGTGCGTAATCCCGCCCGGACAGCGCCAGCTGGCCCGCCATGGTCAGTGCCGCCTCACGATAGGCTCGGGCCACGGCACTCTCGGGATCCGCGACCACGCTGGGGCGACCGCTGTCAGTCTCCTCACGAATGCGGATATCCAGTGGCAGGCTGCCCAGCAGGGGCACGCCATACTCCGTGGCCATCCGCTCACCGCCGCCGTGACCGAAGATCGACTCCTGGTGGCCGCAGTTGGAGCAGATGTGCAGGCTCATGTTTTCGACGATGCCCAGCACGTTCACATTCACCTTGCGGAACATCTCCAGCCCCTTGCGGGCATCCGACAGCGCGATATCCTGCGGCGTGGTGACGATGACCGCACCGCTGACCGGCACCCGCTGCGCCAGCGTGAGCTGGATGTCGCCCGTGCCCGGCGGCATGTCGACGATCAGGTAGTCGAGTTCGCCCCACAGGGTCTGGCCCAGCATCTGGTTCAACGCAGAGGTGACCATGGGGCCGCGCCAGACCATGGGCTGGGACTCGTCGATGAGAAAACCGATCGACATGGCCGCCAGTCCGTGTGCCGTCAGCGGCTCGAAATGCTTGCCGTCCGGGGTCACCGGGCGCTCGCCGATCAGCCCGAGCATCCGCGGCATACTCGGGCCGTAGATGTCGGCGTCGAGCAGCCCCACGCGCGCGCCTTCGCAGGCCAGGGCCAGCGCGAGATTCACCGCCGTCGTGGACTTGCCCACGCCCCCCTTGCCCGAGGCCACCGCGATGATATTTCGTACGCTGGCCAATGGTTTGAGATTACCCTGCACCGCGTGGCGCGCCACCTCGCAGGCGAGTTCCAGCTCCACCTCGGCAGCCAGCCCGGCCTCGGCCAGGTGCTCGGCAATGGCGTCCCGCAGCGCCGCTTCCCGGCGGCTCAAGGGCAGGCCGAGCGATAGCGACACCCGGATCCGGCCCGGCTCGCGGGCGGCCACTTCCAGCCGCCCGGCGACCTCGGAGAGCGGGCGACCGAACCACGGCAACTCGAGGGTGCCGATGTGTGCGCGCAGCGCCGCCTCGTCCTGTGTCGACATACCGTTCCTCCCTGGTCGGATCCGCCCGGATTGTAGCCCACCCGGCCATCGGGACGGGCTGCGACGCGGCGCACGTGACTTATTTGACCCTATGGCATAATCCTCCGGTGGTTTTCCAATGATGGTCGGCAGTTGCCTGTGGGTCCCGCGTGGCGAGGCCTGCACCGGCGGCAGGCCGTCATCTCGTGGAGACGAGCTCCGTTACATGAATTTCCTCAGCGCGCTCAAGGCCGATCGTCTCATCGCCCAGATTCAGGGCGCGGGCGACCCTGCCTCACCGGAAGCGCGCAAGGCACTCGAGAAGCTGGGCCGGGTCGGGCCCAGCGCGATCCCTCGCATCATCGAGGCACTGGGCCATGCCGACCGGCGCCAGACCGTGGAGTTCGTCGAAGTCCTGACCGGACTGATCTCCGAGCGGACCTTTCCGCAGGTCGCGCGCGGCCTGGCCGACCCCAGCCCGCGGGCGGTGTCCGGCACGGCATGGGCCCTGTCATCCAGCCAGAACTTCAATCCCAATCGCCTCCTTGAACTGCTGAACGAGGAAGACATCTCTCGCCCGGCTGTCATGGAAATCATGGCGGTACATCGCCAGCGCCTTAACCTGCGCGAACTCCTGCAGGTCGCCTATGACCTCGAGGGGGCGGAACGCACGGCCCTGTTCAAGCTGGTCGGCCAGGCAGCGACGCTCGAAACAGTCCCCGAGCTGATCGCCCGCCTGGATGGCAAGGATCCCGGTGTCCGGGTCCACCTGATGCGTATCCTCGGTCAGTTCAAGGCACCTGAGGTGGCCATGGCGCTGCAACGCCAGCTCGGTGACGGCAACAAGCAGGTGCGCCGGGCCGCCCTGGACGCCTTGGGTGAACAGGACAGCGGCCTGGATGTCGTGCGCTTGTGCGGCCTGCTGCGGGACCCCGATCTCGATGTCGTCAACCGGGCGGTGGACCTGATCGTGCGCCTCGCCCATCCGGACACCGTTCGCCACCTGATCGAACCGCTGAAGGACGAATCGGAATATGCCCGACGCGCCGCGGTGGAAGTGTTGAACGAACTGTGCGACGTGAACAGCGTCAAGGTGCTCTTCGAGGCAGTCAAGGACGAAGACTGGTGGGTCCGGTCCCGCGCCTCCGATGCACTGGCCAAGATCGGCGGTCCACGGGTGATCGACGCCGTATTGCAGCTCGTCAACGATGACGACGAGGCGATCCGGCGTGCAGCCATCGAGATTCTGAATTCCACGCGTGACGAGCGTGCAGTGAAATCCCTGATGGAGGCGACCCGCGACCAGGACTGGTGGGTCCGCGAGCGGGCTGCCGATGCCCTGGGGTCCATCGGCAGCCGGGAGGCGGTACCGGCGCTGGTCGCGATGCTCGATGGGGAGCCGAAAAGCGTGCCGGCAGCGATCCGCGCCCTGGGCAAGCTGGGCGATGCGTCCGTGGTCCAGCGCCTGACCCCGCTGCTGCGGCGTGGCGACAAGGCCATCAAGGTCGAGACCATGACGGCGCTCTCGCGGCTTGCCGGCGAACGCGAGGCCGATTCGGTGCGCACCCTGCTGCTGCACGCCGGTCAGGCCACCGCAGATGTCACGGTCAACCGGCTGGCCGGAAAACTGGTGCAGGACATGGAGAACCGGCTGCTCGGTGCCACCACCACCGCCAGCGGCAGCGTCGCCCGTGCTGCCGACTCGCTCAGCGGCAGTCATCCCGCACTCGCCGCCAGCGGCAGTCACACACTGCTGGAAGCACCCGGCGCGCTGGACAGCGGTGCAAGCTCATTGCCCCAGCTGCCCAAGGGCGTGGACAGCGGCGCGCTGGACATTGCCGCACTCTCCCCGGGCGACATCATCGAGGGTCGCTACCGCTTCATCGAGAAGATCGGCAAAGGCGCCTTCGGTACCGTCGTGCTGGTCGAGGACACCGTGGTCGAGGAACGCCTGATCCTCAAGTTCCTCAATCCGAATTTCGCCTCGGACGAGGAAATGATGAAACGTTTCGTGCACGAGCTGCGCTACTCGCGCAAGATCACGCACAAGAACGTCATCCGCATCTATGACTTCGTCTTCATCTCCGGAAACTACGCCATCTCGATGGAGTTTTTCCCCTCCCACACGCTCGGCACGGAAGTCGTGGAGCAACGCCCACTGGCCATCGAACGGGCGCTGCGTTATGGCTGCGACATCGCCACCGGCATGGCCGTGGCGCACCAGCAGGGCATCATCCACCGAGACCTGAAACCGGCAAACATCCTGATCAACGACGAAGCGCTGCTGAAAATCGTGGACTTCGGGGTGGCAGCAGCGGCGGCCAGCGGGGGCACGGAACTCACCAAGACCGGCTATGTCATCGGCTCGCCGAAATACATGGCGCCCGAGCAGATTCTTGGCAAGAAAGTCGATGAACGCGCGGACATCTACAGCCTCGGGGTCATCCTCTATGAAATGCTCACCGGTTCGCCACCCTACACCAAGGGCGACCACATGTCGGTGATGTACCAGCACGTGCAAGGCAAGGCCGAGGCACCGC
>PWZL01000018.1 GCA_003567475.1 Gammaproteobacteria bacterium
CCGTATTATGTGCGTATGTGCACACGTGTGAAATAGACCATGAAAAATATTACTCTATCGGCCGATGAGCGCCTTATCGACGCGGCAAGGCGCGAGGCGGCCCGGAGAGGCAAGAGCCTTAACGAGCTGATCCGCGCGTATATGGAGGAACTCGCGGGCTCCCGGCCGGAAGATGCGGAGTTCGAGCGGCTTCGCGAACTCAGCAGGCTCGCGAACGGCCGGCGGCACGGTTGGAAATTCGACCGCGACGAAATCCATGACCGTTCGTAGCTTCTTCGACAGCAACGTTCTGGTCTATACCGACGACGCCGATGCGCTCGAGAAACGCGAACGTGCCCTGGATCTCTGGCAGGCACATCGGCAAGCCGGACACGCCGTGGTATCCGTCCAGGTACTCCAGGAATACTTCCGCGTCGCCACCGCGAAGCTGGCAACAGATCCGTCCGTGGCTATCGAGAAGCTGATGCTGTTCAAGCGCGCCGATGTCATCCAGGCCGGTCCCGACGACGTCATCGCCGCCGCGCGCCTGAGCGTCGAGCAGCGGCTGTCCTTTTGGGACGCAATGATCGTCCATATGGCCATGGCGGCGGAATGCGCCGTGCTTTACTCCGAGGACCTGCAGCACGGCCGACGCTTCGCGGGACTTGAAATCGTGAATCCGTTTCGCCGGGCGATCTGAACCGGATTATCGTGGCCGTTCTGCCGGGGTAGCGTTACGGGTGCTATCCTCACCTGTTCAAACCAGCATTTTGATGGAGAGCATCATGCCGCGAAACAGCCTGAGGCGTAGAGAGTTTCTGCAGGCAGGCCTGTCAGGTTCCGCGGCGCTCGCGGCCGGGATGACGCTGCCCGCAGGCGTGTTTGCGGCCACGCAGCGCGATCTCATCCTGCGCCCCATTCCCGCCAGCGGCGAGCAGTTGCCGGTCATCGGGCTTGGCACCAACGCCTACGGCGTTGCCACCGCCGAGGAAATGGCGCCGCTGCGGGAAGTCCTTCGCGAAATGCCCCGGCTGGGCGGCACGCTGGTGGACACCGCGCACGTCTACGGGCGATCTGAGGAGGTGATCGGCGAGATCGTCGAGGATCTCGGCAATCGCGATGCGCTGTTCATCGCCACCAAAACGCCGATCCGGGGCGAGATGCCAGACGTGCAGGATGCGATCGACGAGTGCTTCCGGCGTCTGCGCATGAATACGCTCGACCTGCTGCAGGTGCACAACCTGCACGAGATCGACCGCCAGGTACCCTACTTCATCGCCGAAAAAGAGCGCGGACGGGTGCGCTACATCGGTGCGAGCACCTCCTCGGAAGGCCAGTACGAGGACTTCATCGCAGCGATGCGCCGTCATCCGTTCGATTTCATCCAGGTCAACTACTCGATCGACGACCGTGCCGCCGCCGAACGCATCCTGCCGCTGGCCCAGGAGCTCGGCATGGCTGTGCTGATCAACATGCCCTTCGGCGGGCGGCGCGGGGCTGCCAGCACATTCTCTCGTGTAGCCAATCGTCCGCTGCCGGACTGGGCCGATGAGATCGATGCGGCCAGCTGGGCGCAGGTGTTCCTGAAATATGTGGTCTCGCACCCGGCAGTCACCGCAGCGATTCCGGGCACGACGCGTCCCACCCATCTCGCCGACAACCAGGCCGCCGGTCGCGGTCGCCTGCCCGATACCGATCTGCGCCGCGAGATCGAGCGTTACTGGGATGCACTGGAGACATGATGACTACTATCACCCGACACCTCTCAACCCTGCTGCTCACCACACTTGCGCTGGCCGTCGCACCCGCATCGGCGCAGGCTGAAAGCAGCCATGGCGCCGCACCCGATGCGTTGGCCGGCAAGACCGTGCTGGTCACAGGGTCCACCGATGGCATGGGCCGCCAGCTCGCCGTCGAGCTTGCCGCGCTGGGGGCGCAGGTGATCGTTCACGGTCGCAACGCCGAGCGTGGTGCCGAGGTCGTGGACGAGATCGAGGCGGCAGGCCACGGCAGCGCCGTGTTCCATGCTGCGGATTTCGCCTCGCTGGACAATGTTCGCGAGTTCGCCGCCACAATCCGCGAGCGCCACGAACGCCTCGACCTGCTGATCAACAATGCCGGCATCTGGCGTCAGGCCGACGACGAATCTCGCAGGCTCAGCGAAGATGGCCATGAGCTGGTGTTTGCAGTGAACTACCTGGCGGGCTACCTGCTCAGCTACGAACTGCTGCCGCTGCTTGAGCACAGCGCGCCGGCGCGCATCGTGAACGTCGCATCAGGTGCCCAGCAGCCAATCGACTTCGACGATGTCATGCTGGAGCAGGCATTCTCCCCTTCGCGCGCCTACGCCCAGAGCAAGCTGGCACAGATCATATTCACGATGGATGTGGCTGAAGAGTTCGCCGAGCGCGGCGTCACGGTTACCAGCCTGCACCCGGCCTCGCTGATGGACACCACCATGGTCAGACTTGCCGGCGTGCCGCCCCGAGCCACCGTCGAGGAAGGCGTGGAGGCCGTGATGCAGCTGGCGGTATCGCCTGCGCTTGAAGGGCGCACCGGGCTGTACTTCGACGGCCTCAAAGAAGCGCGCGCACACGAGCAGGCGTATGACGCGTCTGCCCAGGCGGCGCTGCGCGCGCTCAGCGAGTCGTTGACCGCGCGGTAGTACCCCCCGCGGGATCAACGGTACCGATCCAACGCGGCAAGCCGGGCGCTAGCCGCCGAGCTCGGCCTGGCGGGACACCGATACCAGCGCATGCTGGGCGACGGCATGCACATCCCGCCAGCATTGACTGAAGCGATCGCGTCGTTCGAGCCAGGGGCAGTTGTGAAAAGTGCGTCGACGGGCGAGTTGCTGAGGCGAATCCGGCCGCCGTGACACCACTGAGCGACGATCACTGCGCGGCAGCGAGCGCTACATGCACGTGCCCGCGTCGGCGAGCAGCCGACACCAGCCAGCGAAAAGGTGCTTTATTCCGCCTATACTCGGCACTCGTCCAGCACCGTGCACGGTCAGCGGGAACGGCAGGGATGCCCGCCTCGAGCTTTTTTGAGCCGCTTTGTCGCTCTTTCGCGCCTAAGGACTTAACGGGGAGGTGTTCTGGTTACTCAGAGCGCCTTCAGTCGAGTCATCGCGAGGGTTCTGACTATGCGTCGTATCGTCTTCGGCCTCTTGGCCTGTTTTTTCTTCGGCTCGTCGGCCGCTCATGCGGTGACCATCATCTACGATATCGAGCAGGATGAGTCCGGCGACTGGCGATACGTCTACACCGTGAAGAACGATAGCGGTATCGAGTTCGACGGCCTCACCATCTACTTCGATCCCGAAACCACTGCGAACGTCGCTATTGCGGACAGCCCGGAGGACTGGGACGGACTCGTCTTGCTGTTCGATGATGAGCTGCCTGCAGTCGCCGGGGCTGACTGGCTGAATTTCGGGCCGGTCCTCGCTTTGGGGGATACGGTAGGGGGGTTCATGGCCTCCTTCACCTGGACCGGACCAGGCACGCCCCCGGCGCAATTCTTCGAACTGCACCAATTCTTCGAGCTGTACACCTTGAGCTTCGGGCCCGGATGCGACGAGTTCCTCGGGTGTTTCGATATCGTCTTTGAAGGTGTCACCGTGCCCGAGCCGGGGAGTCTCGTGCTGTTGGCCACGATCCTGCTGTTGCTGCTCTACGCCCGCCGACGTCGCTCGAGTTCCCCTGAGGCTTTGCCTGCCGCCACCTGAGTCGGATCGGCGTCCCCGCAGTCGTCTACGTCATTCTCCTGAGCTTTCTCGGAGTGCCACCTATGTTCGCCCGGTGCATTTATCTGTTGTCCATGGTCGCTGTCCTCCTGGTGACAGGTAGTACGCCTGCCTCCGCTCACGGAGACGGTGCCGGCGCCGGCCTGGCTGTGGTTGACCGGCAACTCGTGCAGGAGGTGCGCGTCGGCAGGACCCACGCCAACTACACCTATCGCATCGTGGTGAGCAACTCAGGCCCTTCGCGTTCCGGTGTCGTGGCGCGGGTCAAGAGCCTGTCGGCCCAGACCGTGATCATTGACGATGAAGTGATCCTCGGCGATGTGGCCGCAGGCGCCACGCTGACCAGCAGCGACACCTTCACGCTGCGACAGAACCGCCGGGTGCTGTTCAACCCGGCCGACCTGGTGTGGACGTTCACGTTCGACGACACCGGTGAGCCGGAGCCTGCGCCGAATACCCCGCCGGTGGCAAATTCCGGTCCTGACCAGACGGTGTCTCCCGGCACCGAGGTAATCCTCGACGGCAGTGCATCCAGCGATGCTGACGGCGATCCGCTGAGCTTTGCATGGCTGCTCGAGGTGCCGTCCGGTAGCGCCGCGCTGCTCGACGATGCCTCCGCCGTGCGCCCACGGTTCGTCGCCGACGTACCCGGGTTCTACGTCGCGACGCTGGTGGTCAATGACGGCACCGACGACAGCGCGCCGGACAGCGTGCGCGTCTCGACGATCAACAGCCCGCCGATCGCCGACGCGGGCCCCGACCAGACGGTCCCGCTGGGCAGCACCGTGGTCCTTAGCGGCGCCGGATCGAGCGACCCCGATGGCGATCCGCTCGCGTTCTCGTGGCGTTTTCTCTCGCGACCTGATGACAGTAGTGCGGCGCTCGTCAGTGACAACACCGTGGAGACGTCCTTCGTCGCCGACGTCGCTGGCAGCTACGTCATCGAACTGATCGTCAACGACGGCTTCGAGGACAGCGTCGCGTCCACGGTTACCGTCAGCACCGAGAACAGCCGGCCGGTGGCCGACGCGGGCCCCGACCAGGCGGTGCCGGTCGGCGCACTCGTCACGCTCGACGGCAGCGCCTCCAGCGATGCCGACGGCGATCCGCTGACATTCGCGTGGTCGTTCACGAGCCGCCCGCCCGGCAGCGCCGCGGTGCTCGACCCAACCGACAGCGCCACGCCGGCCTTCGTTACCGACGTGGCCGGGCTCTACGTGGCGCAGCTGATCGTCAACGACGGCGCGCTCGACAGCGCGCCCGACACCGTGGCCATCGAGGCCAGCGTGCCCGGCGACAACCCGCCGCAGATCATCTCCTCGCCGCCGACCACCGCGGTGCTCGGCGAGGCCTACGCCTATCCGGCCGAGGCCATCGACCCGGATGTGGGCGATGTGCTGACGTGGAGCCTGTCGATCGCCCCGCCCGGCATGACCATCGACCCCGCGAGCGGGCTCGTGACGTGGACACCGCCGTCGCAGCAGGCCGAGACCGTGCTCGTGCAGGTGACCGACTCCACCGGGCTCAGCGACACCCAGGCCTACACCCTCCAGGTGCTCGCCAGCGCCGATGACCAGCCGCCGTCGCTGGCGCCGATCAGCGACCGCGTCGTCGCGCTCGGCGAAACGCTCGGCCTGGGCGCCTCGGGCAGTGACCCGCAGGGCCAGCCGCTGCGC
>PWZL01000031.1 GCA_003567475.1 Gammaproteobacteria bacterium
CCGCCGGTACCGACAATTGATCGACGAATGGAGCCGCGGGGCTGTCCGCGTGCAAACGGAGAGACGGAAATGGAAGTGATCCTGCTGGACAAGGTTGAGAATCTGGGCGGCATTGGTGATCGGGTGAAGGTTCGCTCGGGCTATGCCCGCAACTACCTGCTGCCGCAGGGCAAGGCGACCGCAGCGACCGCCGAGAACATCGCCGCCTTCGAGGCCCGGCGCGCCGACATCGAGCGCAAGGCAGCGGAAGAACTGGCGAGTGCCCAGGCGCGTGCCGAGAAACTGGCGGGCCTCGAGTTGGCCATCGGTGCCAAGGCCGGCGGCGAAGGCAAGCTGTTCGGCTCGATCGGCACGGTGGACATTGCCGAGGCCTGCGCGGCATTGGGCCACGAGGTCGAGCGCTCGGAGGTCCGGCTGCCTGAAGGTCCGATCCGCACCACGGGCGACGTGGAGGTGATTTTGCACCTGCACAGTGAAGTGGACGTGCCGATCACCGTCAAGGTGACTGCCGAGGAGTGAGGCGCTGCGCCTCTCGGGCTATGGTAGGGTGAGGGGACCGTCGGCGCGCCGGGCGCCGCACGGCCAGTCTGGATCATTCTGACATGGCGATTCCTGAGGACAGCCTGCGCATGCTCGGGCCGGCCGAGCTCAAGGTGCCGCCGCACTCGGTGGAGGCCGAGCAGGCTGTGCTCGGCGCCCTGATGATCGATGGCGAGGCTTGGGACAAGGTTGCCGATGCGGTGAGCGAGGCGGATTTCTACCGTCGCGATCACCGCATCATCTTTGCCGCCATCGGCGAGCTGATCGATCTCGGACAGCCCTGTGATGCGGTTACCGTTTCGGAATTTCTTGATCGCCAGGGCAACCTGGAAGAGATGGGCGGTCTTGGTTACCTCGGGCGGTTGACCCAGGACACGCCGAGCGCCAGCAATGTGCGCGCTTACGCGTCGATCGTCCGCGAGCGTGCGGTACTGCGCGAGCTGATCAGCGCCGGGGGCGACATCGCCGACAGTGCCTATCGTCCTGAAGGCCGCAGTGTCCCGGAGCTGCTCGACCAGGCAGAGCAGCGGGTGTTCCAGATTGCCGAGCGCGGCGCTCGTCGCGGCTCGGGCTTCGTCGCGCTGCGCAAGATCCTCCCCTCGACGGTTGATCGGCTGGATCTGCTCTCCAACAGCGAGGGTGACGTCACCGGCCTGTCCACGGGTTTCACCGAGCTCGATCGCATGACCGCCGGGTTGCAGAAAGGCGATCTGGTGATCGTTGCGGGTCGTCCATCCATGGGCAAGACCTCGCTGGCCATGAACATGGCCGAAAATGCCGCGATCGGCAGCGGCAGCGCGGTGGCGATTTTCAGCATGGAAATGCCCGCCGAACAACTGGCCTTCCGCATGATCGGGTCGATCGGGCGGGTCAATCAGTCGCACCTTCGCACCGGTAACTTCTCGGACGAAGACTGGTCGCGCATCAACTCTGCCGTGACCATCATGTCGCAGGCGCCGATTTTCATCGACGATACGCCCGCGCTGACGCCCTCGGAGGTACGCGCCCGCGCCCGCCGCCTCAAGCGCGAGCACGATCTCGGCCTGATTGTCGTGGACTATCTGCAGCTGATGCAGGTCTCCGGGTCAAAAGAGAACCGGGCCACCGAGATTTCGGAGATTTCGCGTTCTCTAAAGGCCCTGGCGAAGGAGCTCGGCTTGCCGGTGATCGCGCTTTCGCAGCTCAACCGGGGTGTCGAACAGCGCACGGACAAGCGCCCGGTGATGTCAGATCTGCGCGAGTCGGGGGCGATCGAGCAGGATGCCGACATCATCATGTTCATTTATCGGGAAGAGGTCTACGACAAAGAGACCCACCGCAAGGGCATCGCCGACATCATCATTGCCAAACAGCGTAACGGGCCGATTGGCGAGGTGTCCCTGACCTTCCTCGGCGAGTACACCAAGTTCGAGAACTACGCCGGTGAAAGCTTTGCCGGCGGACCCTTCCCGTGACCCGGCCAACCCGTGCGCGGATCAGTCGCGCCGCGCTCGCCGCCAATCTCGCGCGGGTGCGGGCCGCGGCGCCGGGGTGCCGGGTGATTGCCGTGGTCAAGGCGAACGCCTACGGTCATGGCCTGCTTCCGGTCGCCCGTGCACTGTCGCGTACCGACGCCTACGCGGTGGCGCGTGTCGATGAGGCGCTGGCGCTGCGTGAGGCCGGACTGGCGCACCCCGTATTGCTGCTCGAGGGCCCGCTGGAGGCGAGCGACCTGGAGCAGGCGGCGCGCTTCCACCTGGACCTCGTAGTGCATGCCGGGGAACAGCTGGACATGCTGGCGCATTATCGGGGGCCGGCCCGTTTCACGCTCTGGTTGAAGTTCGATACCGGCATGAATCGGCTGGGGTTTCCGCTGGAGTCGTTTGACGCCGTCATGTCGCGGGTGCAGTCGCTGAACTGCGTCGCTCGGCCCTTGCGGCTGATGACGCATCTCGCCTGCGCGGATGAGCGTGGTCATCCACACACCCGCCGGCAGCTCGAGCGTATCCGCGCCGGGCTGGCGGTTCGGGGCTGTGATCTGAGCATTGCCAATTCGGCCGGTATACTCGGTCTACCGGAGGTTCTGCAGGCGCCCACGGCCCTCGCTGGCGCACCGGCCACACCCTGCAACTGGGTCCGTCCCGGTGTCATGCTCTACGGGATCTCGCCGCTGCGGGGACGTGACGCCGGCGCCGTCGGTCTCGAGCCGGCGATGACGTTTCAGACGCGACTCATCGCCTTGCGTCACGTCGTCCGCGGGGAGAGCGTGGGGTACGGTGCGACCTGGACGGCCGACCGCGATACGCTCATCGGCATCGCCGCGGCGGGTTACGGCGATGGCTACCCGCGCAGCCTGCCCAGTGGTACGCCGGTGCTGATCGGCGGGCACCGGGCGCCGCTGGCAGGTCGGATTTCCATGGACATGCTTGCCATCGACCTCACCGAGCATCCCGGGACGCCCGCCGTGGGTGATTGCGTCACCCTGTGGGGTCGCGGGCTGCCTGTGGAACTCGTCGCCGAGGCGGCCGGCACGATACCGTATGAACTCGTCTGCGGGATTACCCAGCGGGTCGCTATGGAATTGGTGGATTGACCGACGCACCGGGAGGACAGGGATGACATTGGCACAGCTCGCGGCCGTCGCCGGCTTCTACGGACGGTTCACACCGAGTTTTTCACGCGTGGGTTTCCAGGCTCGCCGCCTGGGGTGGCGCCATGTGCCCTGGCGCTTTGCCGGCCAGCACTGGCTGGTGACGGGCGCCTCGGCCGGCATCGGGCGGGCGATCGCGAGGGCAGCAGCGGCAGGCGGTGCGGAAGTCACGGTCGTGGCCCGCGCGTCGAGGCATCTCGAGCAGATCGCCGACGGGCTCGACGACGCTGCGGCGCGAAGACTCATCCCGGTCGCCGCCGACCTCTCGCTGGTCTCGGAGACGCGGCAACTCCTCGAGCGGGTGGCCAGTCGTGGCCAGCCGTTCGACGCATTGATCAACAACGCCGGGGTGCTCCTTAACGACCACCAGCTCACCGTGGAGGGTCACGAGGCTTCTTTTGTCGTCAATCTGCTCAGCCACTTCCAGCTGACCGAGGGCTTGGTGGCGGCCGATCTGCTCGCCGAGGGCGCGACGATGGTCAACATGTCTTCGGGTGGGATGTACAGTGTGCCACTGGGTCTCGAGGGGCTCGATGTCACGGATCCCGCCCGCCATGTCGGCAAGCTGGCCTACGCCCGCCACAAGCGCGCCCAGGTGGCCCTGACGGAGGACTGGCAGCAGCGTCTGGCCAGCCGCGGTATTGCGGTTTACGCGATGCATCCTGGCTGGGTACGTACCGAGGGCGTGCGGCAGTCTCTGCCCGTGTTCTGGCGGTTGCAACGGCCCATTCTGAGAAGCCCGATCGAAGGCGCCGACACGGCGCTCTGGCTGTGTGCAACCCGGCCGGAGTCCCGGCCGGACGTCATCTGGTTTGATCGGCGGCCGCGGACCGTACACCTGTTTCAGCAGACCCGTCGTGCCCAATGTACCGGAGCGGAACTGCGCGCCCTGCTTGAACGTGAGCTGAAGCCGGTCTGAAGGTCAGTCGACAAAAAATCCCATCTTGACACCGGCGAGCTGGATGACGTCGTTATCGTTCAGGCGCTGGGCCTGCTGACCGATAGCCTCGCCATTGACCAGAGGGTAGTCGCCGGCGCGACCACTCTCCACGTGCACCAGGTAAAACCCGTCCGAGCGACGGGTCACTGCAGCGACCTGAACACCCGGCCGGCCGAGGGTCGTGAGGGCCTTGCTCAGTTCCAGTTCCCGGCCGGCAAAGGTGCCGTTCAGGACCTGCAGCTTGGCTTTCTTGAGCACGGGCGCGTCATGCTGTCCGGTCGCCATGGCGTCTGCACTGGCCGCACCTGAGGCCACGGCCCGATCGCGTGCCGAGACCACCTGCGCGGCACTCGGGGGGATCACCATGGTGCGCTCGAACTCATCCTGATCGAGCTCCTCGCTGCGCTGATCGACGAATCTCAGCTGGTGATGTCCGACCGTGATCACGTCGCCGTGCTGCAGCGCATGCTTCTTGATCAGCTTGCCATTGACGTACGTGCCGTTGGTGCTGTTCAGGTCCTCAAGAAAGGAATCGTTGAGGATGTTGATGATCAGCGAGTGGTGGCCGCTGACGGCGGGGTTGTCGATGCGGATATCGTTATCCGGCAGACGCCCGACCGTGTAGCGTTCCTTGTTCATGTTGTATTCGGCCAGCACTTGGCCTTCCAGACTCAGTATGAGGCGTGCCATCGTGTTGTGTGCTCCCTAGCCGAACAGCCTGCGGATTCGTGTCAGAAGGCCAGACCTGGCCGGAAACTCATCGAGCAACCGAACAAGCACGACCGAGATGTTGTCTTTTCCGCCATTATCGTTGCCGAGCTGGACCAGCTGTTTGCCAGCCATGTCAAGACTAGCACTAAAGGTATTGATAGTTAATTGGATGTCGTCATCTTCAACCATGTCTGGCAGACCGTCCGAGCACAGCAGGAAGACATCCCCCTTCGCTGCGTCGGCCTCGGCCACCTGTACTTCGACGCTGGCCTCGACGCCCAGCGCACGGGTCACGTAATTCCGGTTGGTTGATCGCTGTGCTTCTTCCTGGGAATAAAAACCGCGGTCAACCAGTTCCTGCAGCAGCGAGTGGTCTGACGTGACCTGCGTGAAGGCGTCACCCCGGAGGCGGTAGAGTCTAGAGTCGCCGACGTGGGCGATCGAGATGCGGTTATCCCAGAACAGGCAGGCGACGATGGTTGTGCCCATGCCTTCGCACTCGCTCTGGGTTTGCGAGGTGTTGTAGATGATCTTGTTCGCGCGCATGATCGCGTCGCGCAGCACGATGGTCTGGCGCATCAGCCCTGTCGGCGCGTCGACGGCCTCGCGGGTTTCACGCTGGCAGGCTTCTGTCACCAGGTCGATGACGGTCTTGACCGCAATGCCGCTGGCCACCTCGCCAGCGCTGTAGCCGCCCATGCCATCAGCCACCACGAACAGACCGATTTCGGCGTTGGAGCCGATGGCGTCTTCATTGTGGTCCCTGACCCGCCCCGTATCGGTGAACTGCGCACAGGCGAGCTTGCCGCGTAGTGGCATCGTCTTCAGCGTCCAAGACGGGCGGTGAAGGCGCGCAGCGCCTGGGCCATGTGCGCGCCGGATGCGAAGCGCTCCCGGGGGTCCTTCGCGAGTGCGAGATCCATGATCCGATCGAGATCCGCAGACAGCTCCGGTCGCACGTGGGTGACGGGAGCATGGGCCAGGTTGGCGATCGCAAACATCAGTTTGGGCATCGATGAACCGCGAAACGGCAGCTGGCCCGTCAGCATCTGGTAGAACGTGACGCCCAGCGAGAACAGATCCGATTGTCCGGTCACCTGTTTGCCTTCCAGCTGCTCCGGGGACATGAACGATGGCGTGCCCAGGACGATTCCGGTCCGTGTGCGGCTCGAGTCGGTGAGCCGGGCGATCCCGAAATCGGTGATCTTCAGCGTATCCGCCGCCCGATCATACATAATGTTGGCCGGTTTGATGTCCCTGTGGACGACGTTTTCGCGGTGAGCGTAGCCCAGCGCATCGGCCACACGGGCGACCAGGTCCACCACCACCGGCATGGGCAGCAGGGTATCGGGCTTGACGTGCCCGGACAGATGCGTCCCTTCCAGGTATTCCATCGCGATATAGGCGAGTTCATGTTCCTCGCCGACATCGTAAATCGTCACGATGTTGGGGTGGTTCAGACGACCTGCCGTTTCGGCCTCGCGGAAGAAACGAGCTTTCGCCTCCTCCACATCCTCCGCCTCGAACTCCTCGGCCAGCGGAATCGCCTTGATCGCCACGACCCGATTGATGCGCGGGTCACGCCCGAGATACACCACGCCCATGGCGCCGCGTCCCAGCTCCCGCACGATCTCGTATCGGCCCAGACGCACGACCCGGCCGGCGACCAGTTTGACCGGTTCTCCGGTCAGTCCGGAGCGAGGCGCCTGCGCTCCGGTGCCAGCCGCCTTCGCCTGGAGCGCGGGCGCTGCGGCGCGCGCGCCGCCACCGGCCGCCCGTTGCAGATCGCCCAGCCGGGCTGCGACGTCGCGGTAATCCGGATCGCGATCCCGTAAGCGCTCGAGGGCGGCGATCGCTTCAGCCCGCTGCCCCTGGCGCTGGAGGCCCACCGCAATCGTGTACAGGGTCTCGAACCCCTCGCGGGCCAGCGGCGCATTCCTGAGGGCCGACCAGGCCGCGGTGAAGTCGCCGCCACGTGCCGCCTCGCGGGCGCGCTGAAGCGCAGCGTCCCCCCCGCTGGCAGCATTGCCGCCCAGGTCCGGGGCCTTGCGGACCGAGTCAGCGGGGCCGAGTGCTGCAGGCACCAGACCATCGGCGCTGGTAGCGCCGCCGCGCTCCCCCAGGGCCACGCACAACCCGGCTGCAGCGATTGCGGTGAGGGCCGGGGCGACCAGCTGCAGCGGCCCAAGCCCTGCGGCGCGCAGGACGACATCCAGGCCCAGCAGTGCGAGCGCTGCGGCGGCCGCAAGGGCCAGGGTGGTGGCCGCCGGCTGGCCACGGCCCCACAACATGACACCGATGCCGGCGCCGGTGATCATCAGGGCCTCGACCGGCCAGGCCCAGGCGGGTGGCGGCGGACTCTGCCCCGAGGTGCCTGCTAAACTGCCCAGGAGCTGCTGCACGGCGACCAGAATGCCTGCGGAAGGGGGCCACGCGGCCAGCAACATTGCCCAAACCAGTACGATGGCGGCGACCAGGTCGGCACGGCGGTTGCGGGCGATGACTTCGGACATGGGCTGGCGGGTTCCTGGGCACACGACGCCGCGTGGCGTGCACGCGAAGCGCGGCCCGGTTCTTGTTGCGGGTGCGCGCGGATTCCGACTGAGTATAACAACGCATCGACCCGCCAGAATCGGATGTAATTCTCGGTTTTTACCCCCGGTAGTTGAAGTGCCGGTCGAGCAGGGGTCAGCCCGTGGCGAAAGCTAAAACGTTGTATGTCTGCAGCGACTGTGGTGCCCAGCACCTGAAGTGGCAGGGTCAGTGCCCGGACTGTGGGGCCTGGAACAGCCTCGTGGAGGCACCGTCGTTGGGCCATGGGCCGCAGCGCCCGGCCATGCGCGGACAATATGCGGGGGAAACCGCCAGGGCCCAGCTTTCCGAGGTGAGCATCGGACAGGAAAGTCGGGTCTCCACCGGGCTGGCGGAGCTTGATCGCGTGCTCGGCGGCGGTCTGGTCGCCGGCTCGGTCAACCTGATCGGTGGTGACCCCGGGGTGGGTAAATCGACCCTGCTGCTGCAGGCCGCCTGCCACCTGGCCGGCGTGGGCACCTGTTGCTACGTGACCGGCGAGGAAAGCCTTTCGCAAATCGCGTTGCGCGCGCGGCGCCTCGGAATCTCCGGCGCCGAGCTCGAGCTGATGTCCGAGACCTGTGTCGAGCGCATCATTGCAGCGCTGGGTGCGCCGCCGCCCGCTGTGCTGGTGGTGGACTCCGTGCAGACCTTGTGGACCGAGACGCTGAGTTCCGCCCCTGGATCGGTGGCGCAGCTGCGCGAGAGTACGGCTCGTCTGGTGCGCTTCGCCAAGCAGAGCAACGTGTCGGTATTCCTGGTCGGTCACGTGACCAAGGAAGGCGCGATCGCCGGGCCGCGGGTGCTCGAGCACATGGTCGACGGCGTGCTGTACTTTGAAAGTGACGCCGGGAGTCGATATCGGATCCTGCGGGCTGTCAAGAACCGGTTCGGCGCAGCCAACGAGATCGGCGTCTTTGCGATGGGCGAGACCGGCTTTCGCGAGGTACGCAATCCCTCGGCGATCTTTCTGTCCCGCCAGGATCGCCCGGTGGCGGGGAGTGCGGTGCTGGTGACCTGGGAAGGCAGCAGGCCTCTGCTGGTTGAGGTACAGGCCCTCGTCGACGAGGCGGCGGGCAGTCACCCGCGACGGGTCGCCGTGGGGACCGACGCAAATCGTCTGGCGTTACTGCTTGCCGTGCTCCATCGCCACGCAGGCATTGCGATGATGGGCGAAGATGTCTACGTCAACGTTGTCGGCGGGGTAAGGATCGGCGAGACCGCTGCAGACCTGGCGTTGCTGATGGCGGCGTTGTCCAGCTATCGCGACCGCACGCTGGCACGGGACCTGGTGATCTTCGGCGAGCTGGGGCTGGCGGGCGAAGTCCGCCCGGTGCCTTACGGCGAGGAACGGGTGCAGGAAGCGGCCAAGCATGGGTTCCGGCATGCCCTCGTGCCGCGGGCAAACGCACCGCGCAAGGCGCCCCAGGGGATGCAGGTGCACCCGGTCGAGCATCTCAGCGAGGCGGTCGCCTACCTGTTGGGCTGATCGGTGTCGCGGGGTGGCTGGATGCGTACGCTGCGGATGGCGTTTTCGCTGGTCTCCACCACTTCCACGGTATAGCCATCGAGATCGAGACCCGTGCCCGGCTCAGGGATGCGCTCCAGGCGCTCGAGCAGCAGCCCGTTCAGCGTGCGTGCACCGTCGGTAGGCAGCTGCCAGCCCTGCCGTCGGTTGAGCGCACGGATGGGCAGCGCGGCGTTCACCAGGAATCCACCGGCAGCCTCGCGGCTGATCTGTGCGCTGACGGGCGTACCCTCGGTACCGAGCTCGCCGACGATTTCGCGCAGGATGTCCTCCATGCTGACCAGGCCCTGGATATCGCCGTACTCATCGACCACCAGGGCGAGCCGCGTTCCGCTCCGCTGGAATTCCACCAGCTGGCGGTTCAGCGCGCTGCCTTCGGGGACAAACTGGGGCTCGCTCAATCGCGAACGCAGGATGTCGGCATCGAGACGATTGTGGGCAAGGTCGGCGGTGATCGTGCGCAGATTGAGCAGTCCGAGCAGGTTGTCGACGTCGTCTTCCCACACGGCAAGGCGGCTGTGGCGGCTGCCATGCAGGGCCTCGACGATCTCCGGCCATGGATCGGCCAGGTCGATCCCGGCGATCTCCGCCCGCGGCACCATCACATCGTCCACCGTGAGTTTTTCGAGATCGAGGATCGACATCAGCATGTTCTGATGCCGCCGCGGGATCATCGCACCGGCCTCCGTCACCACGGTCTTGAGTTCTTCGGTGCTCAACGTCGACCCGGGGGCGTTTAGATTGCGGATCCCAAGCAGCCAGAGCACGCCGTTGGCCATCAGGTTGAGCATCCAGACCACCGGGTAGGAGATCTTCAGCAAGGGGTAATAGATGAAGGCTGCCGGCAGGGCCAGGCGCTGCGGATGCATGGCTGCCAGGGTCTTGGGCGCAACCTCGGCGAAGATCAGGATCACCACCGTTAGAATGAGCGTCCCCGCTGCCACCGCCGACTCGCCACCAATGCGCAGGCTCACCAGGGTCACCAGTGAGGCGGCGGCGATATTGACCAGGTTGTTGCCCAGCAGAATGACGCCGATCAGCCGATCTGGTCGACGCAGCAGCCGTTCGGTGAGGCGCGCGCCACGATGACCCTGCCTGGCGAGGTGTCGCAGGCGATAGCGGTTGATGCTCATCAGCGCCGTTTCGGTGCTGGAGAAAAAAGCCGAGAGCACCAGCAGGCCGGCAATGATGCCGAACAGCAGTCCCAGGGGGACATCCTGGATCAAGATGACGTGTATCCGCGACGATGGAAGTCTGGATGTTCCCGGCGGACCCGGCGGCTGTCAAGGTGGCGGATTGCCCGGGCGCCCGCGCGACGCTCAGCCCCAGGTGCGCCCCAGGACGTCCTCGAGAATGGTCTTGCTGCCGAAATAGGCGACCAGCAGCAGGGCGAAGCTGCCAAGGACCCAGTGAACGGTGCGCCGCCCGCGCCAGCCGCGCAGCCGATGGCCGAGCAACAGAATGCTCAGGATCACCCAACCCAGCAGACTCAGGACGGTTTTGTGGGCGAGGTGCTGGTCGAACATGTTGTCCACGAACATGAACCCCGAGCCCAGCGAGAGGGTCAGCAGGACCCAGCCCGCAGCCAGCACCGAAAACAGCAGCCGCTCGGTCACGAACAGGGGGGGCAGGGTGCCCAGCCAGCCGCTGACCCGTCCGTGGCGCAGCCGACGGTCCTGGAAGAGCAGAAACACGGCAATCACAGCCACCGCGGCCAGCAGCCCGAAGGCGAGCAACGACAACAGGGCATGGATTTTGAGCTCCAGGGCGGGCTCAGCGCGCGCGAAGGCCTCCGTGCCACGGCCGGTCAGCAGCGCGCCGATGGCGGCGATCACGAACAGCGGCAGTGAGATGATCCGCAGTTCGCGGTTGGCTGCAGCGATGACCGCGAGCAGGCCCAGTTGCCAGGCGAACAGGGAGAGGACGTTCGGCACGTTCAGCAGCCAACCCTCGGGGCGCAGCACTGCGGAGTACAGCGTGCGAGCGTGCAGGATCGCGGCACCGAGCCCGAGCAGCGCGCCCAGACTGCCCGGGGTAAGCGGCGAGCTGGTTTCGCGGTCGTAGCGCAGACTCACGAACAGTGCGAGTGCCGCGACCGCGTAGCCCAGAAGAACTGTGAGATTCAGCACAGATGCCTTTCCCGCCGCAGTTTATGGTTCGCAACAGGTCGTCATGGTCTCACAGGGCGACCTCCTGTAGAAGGCTCGAAACCATGGCGACGGGTGCAAATGCGCGTGTCGTTGAGGCAGGATGCACCAGCGAAATGCGGATCCAGGCTCTAGGCTGCAGCGGCGGCATCGCACGGGGCTTGCGGACCACCGCCATGCTGGTCGGCGAGCACCTCGTCATCGATGCCGGTACCGGGTTGGGTGATCTGCCGCTGGATGCACTCCGGCGGATCGAGCACGTGTTTCTCACCCATGCGCACCTGGATCACATCGCGGGGCTGCCGCTGTTCGTCGATTCCACGCAGGGTCGCCAGGGCCGCACGCCCGTCACGGTGCACGCGCTCGAGGAGACGATTGCCGCGTTGCGGCAGCACATCTTCAACGACGTCATCTGGCCCGACTTCAGCCGTATCGAGAGCCGCCAGGGTCCGCTGCTCGTTTACCGGCCCATCCGGGCTGGCGAGCTGGTCGACCTGGGGGGCTGCCGCGTCGGCGCCGTCGACGTGGCGCATACCGTGCCCGCGTTGGGCTACTGGGTCAGCGATGGTCGACACACGTTCGGGTTCAGCGGCGATACGCGGACCAACGACAGTCTCTGGTCGGAGCTCAACGCCCAGGCTCATCTGGACGCGTTGATCGTGGAAGTGTCGTTTCCCAACGAACAGCGGCGTCTCGCCGATGTCGCCGGACATTACTGTCCGGCGACCCTCGGTGCCGATCTCGAGCGGCTGCACCATGATCCCCACATCTGGGTGACGGCCATGAAACCCGGGGAGGAGCAGGTCATCCTGCGGCAGTTGCAACGGGCGCTGCCGCACCGACGCCTGGCGATGCTGCAGACCGGGCAGGTGCTTTCGCTATAGGGTGATCACCGATGCGCTCGGGCGTCGGACGTTGTTCGGCAGGGCCTGACGTTGCATCATGGGGGCTCCATCAGCCGCCCTCTGGCACCACTATGTTCGAGACACTGAGCAGCCGGCTCGGTCGCGCGGTCGACGCCTTGAAAGGGCGTGGCCGGATCACCGAGGACAACATCGCCGAGACCGTCCGGCAGGTCCGGATGGCCCTGCTCGAGGCCGACGTCGCCCTGCCGGTGGTCAAGAGCTTCATCGGCCGGGTGCGCGAGCGCGCGCTGGGCCAGGAGGTCTCGCGCAGCCTTTCGCCCGGCCAGGCTTTCGTCAAGATCATCCGCGATGAAATGGTCGCGCTGCTGGGCGGCACGGCCGCCGAGCTGGATCTGCGCGCCCAGCCGCCGGTGGTCATCCTGCTGGTCGGCCTGCAGGGTGCCGGCAAGACCACCACGGCCGGCAAGCTCGCGCGCTGGCTGGCGGAGACCCAGCGGAAGTCGGTGATGCTGGCCAGCGCCGACATCTACCGGCCTGCGGCCATTGACCAGCTGGAGCGGCTCGCCGAGCAGGTGGGCGCGAAGTTCTGGCGGGCCCCGGAAGGGTCGCAGCCGGCTGTGATCGCTACCGGGGCCCGGCAAGAGGCACGCCTGAGCGGAGTCGACGTCCTGATCCTCGATACCGCGGGGCGGCTGCACATTGATGAAGGGCTCATGTCCGAGGTGGCGCAGGTCCAGGCCGCTGTGACCCCGCAGGAGACGCTGTTCGTGATCGACAGCATGGCGGGCCAGGACGCGGTAAACGCTGCCCGGGCGTTTCACGAGGCGCTGACCCTGAGCGGTGTGGTGTTGACCAAGATCGACGGCGATGCCCGGGGCGGCGCGGCGTTGTCGGTGCGCGAGGTCACCGGGGTACCGATCAAGCTGGTCGGCCGCGGTGAGAAGCTCGATGCCCTGGAGTCCTTCCATCCCGACCGAATGGCTTCGCGCATTCTTGGCATGGGCGATGTGCTTTCCCTGGTCGAGGAAGTCGAGCGCAAAGTCGATCAGGACAAAGCCCGGGCACTTGCCGGTAAGCTCAAGAAGGGCAAGGGTTTCGATCTGGTCGACCTGCGCGATCAGCTGAGCCAGATGCTCGATATGGGCGGCATGGATGCGCTGCTGGACAAGCTGCCCTCCGGTCTGGGCGGTGGTGCACTGAAAGCCGCCCAGGCGCAGTTCGACGATCGGCAGGTCCGTCGGCAGATGGCCATCATCGATTCGATGACTCCGCTGGAACGCCGCCAGCCGAAGCTGATCAACGGCTCGCGCAAGCGCCGGATCGCCAGTGGCGCGGGGCTGAGTATCCCGGATGTCAACCGGCTGCTGAAGCAGCATGCCCAGATGCAGAAGATGATGAAAAAGATGACCAAGGGCGGTGGTCTGAAGAATATGATGCGGGGGTTGGGGGCCGGGCGGCCCATGCGCTGAAGCGGGTGGGCATCCCCGGCGGTGCTGCGGCCTGCGGCCACGCGGGCTCGTTTCGGGCGCGAGAGAGAGTTCCTTTTTCTCTGAAATCAGTTAGAATTCCGGGTTTACCCTGCCAGCTTCTAAGGATTCAGGTGACATGGTCAGTATCCGGCTCACCCGGGGCGGCGCCAAAAAGCGTCCGTTCTATCACATCATCGTGACCGACAGCCGCAATCGCCGCGATGGCGCGTATATCGAGCGCTTGGGTTTCTTCAACCCCCTCGCCGGCAGCGATGTCGAGCAGCTTCGGGTTGATCTGGCGCGCATCGACCACTGGGTCGGCCGGGGCGCCAAGCCGTCCGAGCGCGTCGCCCAACTCATCAAACACGCCCGCAAGGGTGCGGTCGCGGCGCCAACGCAAGAAGCCGCCTCGGCCTGAGCCGGCGCGCGCCCGCAATGGGGGCGGACGCCGTGGCAGACCGTAGCGTCACGCTCGGCAGGATTTCCGGTGTTTTTGGTGTCCGTGGCTGGATCAAGGTGTTCTCGTTCACCGATCCGCGCGGCAACGTCACAGACTACGCACAGTGGCAGCTCTGGCGCGACGGGGCACCCTGGCGCACGGTGCAGGTCCTCGAGGGCGGGCAGCATGGCAAGACGGTCATCGCCCGGTTGGCAGGGGTCGAAGACAGGGACGCCGCGGTCGAACTGATCGACAGCGAAATCCGGGTGCCGCGGGGCGCACTGCCGCCGCCGGACTCTGGAGAGTATTACTGGGCTGACCTCGAGGGGTTGGCGGTGGTGACGCGGGAAGGGGTCGACCTCGGACGCGTCGAGCGGATGCTGGAGACGCCGGCACATGATGTGCTGGTGATCCAGGGAGAACGCGAACGCCTGGTGCCGTTCGTCCAGGGGCCCTACGTGCTCGAGGTCAATCTCGATGCCGGCAGGATCACGGTGGACTGGGACCCGGAGTTCTAGATGGTGAAGTTTGCGCTCGTGGCACTGTTGCCGGAACTTGTCCGGCCGGTGACCGGGCACGGCGTGGTGGGACGCGCGTTTGCACGTGGCCTGGCGGCCCTGAGCTGTCATGACCCGCGCGAACAGGCGACTGACCGGCACCGGACCGTGGACGATCGCCCCTACGGTGGCGGCCCGGGGATGGTGCTCAAATACGCGCCGGTGGCCGCCGCGATCCGCGAGGCCGACGCCACACTGCCCACAGGCAGCCGGCGTGTGGTGCTGGCGGCGCACGGTCGGCGCTTCGACCAGGCGCTGGCCGCGGAACTGGCCGCGGCGCCGGGCGTGCTGTTGGTGGCGGGGCGCTACGAGGGGCTGGACGAACGGCTGGTCGAGGCGTTCGCGCTGGAGGCGGTGTCGCTGGGAGACTACGTGCTCTCGGGTGGCGAGCTGGCGGCGGCGGTGATCATCGACGCCTGCGTGAGGTTATTGCCAGGGGCGCTCGGCGATGAGGATTCGGCGGCGCAGGACAGTTTTGCCCATGGGCTGCTGGACTGCCCCCATTACACGCGGCCGGAGATGATCGAGGGCCGCGAGGTGCCGCAGGTGCTGCTTGGTGGTGACCACGCAGCGGTGCGGCGCTGGCGGTTGCGGGCTTCGCTGGCCCGGACGCTGGCCTGGCGGCCCGAATTGCTCGCCGGGCGGATATTGGATGCCGAGCAGCGGGCGCTGCTCGAGGAAGTCAGGCGCGAGGCCAAGGCCTCGCGGATGGATCATGGGATGCAGGGGCCACGACGGCCTGCGGGTGAAGACGATGAGCAAGCTGATTGAAGCGATCGAACAGGAACAGATGACCCGGGAGATCCCCGAGTTCAACCCCGGCGACACCGTGGTCGTCCAGGTCAAGGTCGTCGAGGGGACCCGCGAGCGCCTCCAGGCCTTCGAAGGGGTGGTCATCGCCAAGCGTAACCGTGGGCTGAACTCAGCGTTCACCGTACGCAAGATGTCGCACGGCGAGGGCGTGGAGCGCGTGTTCCAGACCTACAGCCCGGCGATTGCCGACATCAAGGTCAAGCGTCGGGGTGACGTGCGTCGCGCCAAGCTCTACTATCTGCGGGGTCGCACCGGCAAGGCCGCGAGGATCCGCGAAAAGATCTGAGCCGCCGCCGGCATCACGCAGCCGGTCAGGGAGGATCAGATGAGCGAGAAGCGGCGAGGCAGCAATCCATTGGTCTGGTTCCTCCGTGGACTCTGGGGTGCGCTCGATGGCCTCAGAAAGGTCATCCACCTGCTCATCCTGTTGGTCATCGCGCTCGTCGTCGTGGCCGCGCTGACGCCCGACCGGCCGGTTGTGCCCTCCAATGCAGCACTGGTGCTCGCGCCCAGCGGGCAAGTGGTCGATGAACTCACCGGCAGCCCTGTAGACCGCGCCCTGGCGGCCGCCCAGGGCCTGCCTGCGCAGGAGACCCGGCTGCGCGACCTCCTCGAGGCCCTCGACGCGGCCCGGGACGATGACCGCATCCCGGCGGTAGTCCTCGATCTTTCCATGATGACCGGTGGTGGCCTCAGCCATCTTCAGGCGCTGTCTGCCGCGGTGCGAGAGGTGCGCGACAGTGGCAAGCCGGTGATCGCCTGGGGCGAGGGCTTCAGCCAGGGCGACTACCTCATCGCCTCGCAGGCGGACGAGCTGCTCCTCCATCCCTCCGGGGGGCTGCTGCTCCAGGGCTTCGGATCGTATCGCCCGTTCATCCGCCAGGCGCTCGACAACCTGCTGATCGATCTCGAAGTCATCTCCGTCGGCGACTTCAAGTCGGATGTCGAGACCTTCACCCGCGACGACTTGAGCGAGGGGGAGCGCGAACTCACCCGCCAGTGGCTGGAGTCGTTCTGGCTGGGTTACCGCGAACGGGTGGCGGCCGGACGGGGCCTGGAGGCGGATGACATCCAGCAGCTGATCGAGCAGACCCTGCCGCGGCTTGAGGCTGCGGGGGGCAGCCTGGCGACGTTCGCGCTCGAGGCCGGGCTTGTGGATGCCCTGGCCCACCGCGATGAGTTCGAGGCGCGCATGCGAGAACTGGTTGCCGCGGACGAGGAAGGCTTCAGGGCCATCGAGCACACCGAATATCTCGCCGCGCGCCGCGCGTCCAGCACGACGAGCGCGCGCCTGAAGCGCGAGGAGAACTCTGATCGGGTGGCCGTCATCACGGCCAGCGGAATCATCCTGCCGGGCGAGCAGGCGCCTGGCGCCATCGGCAGCGACACCCTGACACGACTGATCCGCCAGGCCGCGGACGACGACCGGGTGCGCGCGCTGGTGCTGCGCGTGGACAGCGGTGGCGGCAGTGCCTTCGCCTCGGATGTGATCTACCGCGAACTCGAGCGGCTACGCCAGAGTGGCCGTCCGGTGGTGATTTCCATGAGCAGCCTCGCGGCCTCCGGCGGGTATCTGTTCGCGCTGGCCGGCGACGAGATCTGGGCCAGTCCCAGTACTCTCACGGGCTCGATCGGCGTCTATCTCCTGTTCCCGACCCTCCCGCGTGCGCTGGATCGGCTGGGTATCGGCATCGATGGCGTCGCGACCACCTGGCTGGCCGGCGAGCTTCGTCCCGAGCGGCCGCTCGGTCCGGAGGCCCGGCGGCTGCTGGAGCTGTCTGCCGAGGAGGTCTACAGGCGGTTCACCACGCTGGTGATGGACCGCCGGGGCCTGGATGCCGACGCGGTCGCGCGGATTGCCGAGGGACGAATCTTCAGCGGGGCCGATGCACTCGACGCCGGCCTGGTCGACGGGCTCGGGGAACTCGAGGATGCAGTTGCCTCGGCAGCTGGGCTTGCCGGGCTTGCCGATGGGGCCTGGGTCGTGCGCCACATCGAGCCCGAGCTCGGGTTCGCCCAGCGCCTGGCCATGGGACTGCTGAGCTTCGGACGTCCGGGGTTGGCGGTGGCGCAGGCGCTGCGGGGCACGGATCCTACGGGCGGCATGTTGAACACGATCGCGGCGCAGTTGCAGCGCGAGCTGCAGGTGTTGCGCGCTTTCGACGATCCGCGAGGCGTGGCGGCGTATTGTTTCGCCTGCGAGACCCTCGAGCCCTGACGAGGCGGGCGGCCTGTCTCAGATCGCCGCCCAGTCGAGGATTACCTTACCCGAGCGGCCCGAGCCCATGGTCTCGAAGGCTTCGCGATAATCGCTCACCGGGAACCGGTGGGTGATCATCGGTGAGATGTCCAGCCCGCTCTGCAGCATCGCGACCATCTTGTACCAGGTCTCGAACATCTCGCGGCCGTAGATGCCCTTGATCACCAGGCCTTTGAAGATGACCTGGTTCCAGTCGATGGCCACATCCCCTGGCGGGATGCCGAGCAGGGCCACGCGTCCGCCGTGATGCAGCAGACCGAGCATGTCGCGGAAGGCCTCGGCCACACCTGACATTTCCAGCCCCACGTCGAAACCCTCGACCATGCCGAGTTCGGTCATGACGCCGTCGAGCGGTTCGCGGGCAACGTTGACCACGCGGGTGGCGCCCATCTGGCGGGCGAGCTCGAGCCGGTAGTCGTTCACGTCGCTCACCACCACATGACGCGCGCCGACGTGCCGGGCGATCGCCGTGGCCATGATGCCGATGGGCCCGGCACCGGTGATGAGCACATCCTCGCCCACCAGGTCGAAGGACAGCGCGGTGTGGGTGGCGTTGCCCAGCGGGTCCAGCAGTGCGGCCATCTCGTCGGTGATGGCGTCGGGCAGCTTGAACAGGTTGCTGGCCGGGACCTGGATGTACTCGGCAAAGGCGCCGGGGCGGTTCACCCCGATGCCCACGGTATTGATGCACAGATGCCGTCGACCGGCGCGGCAGTTGCGGCACACGCCGCAGGTGATATGGCCCTCGGCGGAGACGCGGTCGCCAATGGCGTAGCCGCGCACCTCGCTGCCCATGTCGCAGAGGGTGCCGGAGAACTCGTGGCCGACGGTCATGGGTACCGGGATGGTCTGCCGTGCCCAGGCATCCCAGTTGAAGATGTGCATGTCAGTCCCGCAGATGGCGGTGCGGCTGACACGGATCAGCACGTCGTTCGGCCCGATGCTGGGCTCGGGGACGTCCTCGAGCCAGATGCCGGGCTCGGCGCGGGATTTGACCAGGGCTTTCATGCCAATGAGTCTACCTGAGACGCTGCAGATCGGCCTCGGCGGCGATGTAGGCAAAGGCCGCAGGGGCGCCGGTGTCGAGCACGCGCTGGAAGATCTCGGCGGCCCGCTCCGGCTCGCCCTCGTAGAGATACCAGTTGCCCACCCCGTAGCCCTGGGTGACCAGCAGCAGGCTGTCATCGATGCCTTCGGCCAGCAGGTCCTCGGGCATGAGTTCACCCCGGTAGAGGCGCAGCCGCTGCAGATAGGCCTCATCCTCGATGACTTCGATGTCCGGCGGGATGGCGGCGATCACCTCGGCGGCAGCGTCGGGTTGGTCCAGTCGGCGGAGCGTCATGTACAGCCAGTCGCGGGTGGCAACCTGCAGGTCGGCGTTGTCGGCGTAGTCCAGGCACTCGCGCCACAGCCGTTCGGCCTGGGCGAACTCGCCTTTCAGGTAATGGGACAGCGCATGGTGGTAGAGGATATTGAACTGGGTGTTGGACAGCGGAATACCCTGCGGATTGGGCATGCCATCGGGTTCGGTTTCGGTGACACCCCTGGGCATCAGCGCGTAGGCGCGTTCAAAATCGGCGATGGCCGCATCAAAGTGCCGCAGCGTGATGTGGCGGTGGCCGCGATGGCGTAGCAACCGGTAGGACTCGGGGAAGCGCTGAAGGCCCTCGGAGAATACGGCCACGGCCTCGTCGAAACGCTGCAGGTAGGCCAGCCTGCGCCCAAGCCAGATGGTGTTCATTTCATCGGGGTTGGTATCGAAGGCGGCCTGGGCGGCGGCCAGGTCGGCCTCCAGCGGGGACCGGGTATCGCTGCCCGCGAGGCCCTGTGCAGGCGTCAGAAAGAGCAAGAATGCGGTCAGGGAGGCCAGTGGCAGTGCTGTTGCATGGGCGGTGGTCATGCCAAGCTGTTCCCGTCTGAGTGGTCTCGTGACTGGATCGGTAATGATATCATTACGGCGTTACGGTGATATCAGATGTCTACCATGCCGAGAACGATCATCACCCTCGATCCCGAGGACAAGCACTGGCTGGACCAGCAGGCGAAGGCACGCCAGGTGCCGATGACTCAACTGGTCCGCGAAGCCGTGCGCGCCTATCGCCTGCGCGAGGAATCCCACACCTCCCGCGGACTCGATGCGGTGCTCCAGGATACCGCGGGCCTCTGGAGACAGGGCGATGGGCTTGCCTGGCAGCGGCGGCTGCGTGCCGAGTGGGACCCTGGTGAATGAAATTCCTGCTTGACTCGGTGATCCTCGTTGATCACTTCAACGGGATCAAGCCTGCGACGGAATTCCTGCGGGCTACCGGGGCCGAGGCCTGCCTGTCGGTCATCACCCGTGCGGAGGTGCTTGCCGGCTTCGATGAGTCGCGGTGGACCGCGGCGCTGGAACTGATCGATCTGCTGCCGACGCTGCCGCTGACTGCCCGGACCGCGGATATCGCAGCGCGCTTGCGGCGCAGCCAGGCACTGCGACTGCCGGATGCGCTGCAGGGCGCATTGGCCGCGGAGCATCGTCTGGTGCTGGCCACGCGCGACGCACGCGACTTCGGCCGACGCGAGGGCTTTGAGGTGCTGTTGCCCTATCGCCTGCCTTGATCCGTGACTTTGCTCCACGCGCGGATCGCCCGCATAGGGTGTCCTTGTCGGTACAAGGGTCACGAGTCGGGAGCGGGTCATGTCCGTGCTGCTGTCCCCCATCGAACGCGAGTTGCTGCCGAATGGCGGACTGCGGATCTGGCGACGCACGCCACCGGTCGCGCGCGCCTTCGGCTGGGCGCTGGATGCCATGGCGACGATCCTCGCGCTCGCCTCACTTCTGATCGGCCCGCCGGGGGATACCCCGCTGCTGGTGTCGCTGGCCGCGTCTGCCCTGATCGGCTTCGTCGGCGAGTTCACCCGCACGGGCATGACAGAGCTGCGACTGGACCCTGCGGCCAGGCGCCTGGTGGCGCGTACGGCCACCCGCTTCGGCACCATCCCGCTGACGGAACGTCAGGCGGCGCTTGCGCCGGACGGGCAGGTCTCGGTTCAGAGCCAGACGATCAACCGTCATCTATGGTACATGGTCCGCTATCGCGCCCCGCGGGCGAAACGTTCGATCGTCATCTTCAGTCATCCAGAGGAACACGGCGCGGAGTCGGTTCGCGACTGGATCCGTCAGGCAATGTCCAGCGCCTCCTGAATACGCCTGAATGGTACCGGGCTTCCGCTACCTCAGGGCTTCCTGTCGCCAGTGCTGCGGCCCGGACTGCTCGGGCAAATCATCAGGGACGTAGTCCTCGCGCATCGTCCGCAGGCGATCGCCGCGGCCACCCGCGTGGTCGCGCTCGTCGACGGACGTCTCCAGGAGGTTCAACACCGGTCCACGCAGCGACAGGCATCCTGAGCCCGCGCGGCGAGAGAGTGCGGGGACGCTCAGTTCGACGGAACGACCCCGAGCGCCCGCCCCACCTTGCCGAACGCCGCGAGTGCCCGGTCGAGATGCGCCCGCGTGAGCCCTGCAGACATCTGCGTGCGGATGCGCGCGCGACCCTTCGGTACCACCGGGAACGAGAAGCCCACCACGTACACTCCCTCGGCCAGGAGCCGGTCTGCCATCTCGGCGGCGAGCCTCGCCTCGCCGAGCATCACCGGGATGATCGGGTGCTCACCCGGCAGGAGGTCGAACCCGAGCCGTGTGAGCCCAGCGCGGAAGTACGCCGTGTTGTCCCACAGGCTACTGCGCAGCGCATCACCATCTTCGAGCAGCTCCAGCACCTTCAGGGAGGTCGCCGCGATGACCGGCATCAGCGTGTTGGAGAACAGGTAGGGACGGGAGCGCTGGCGCAGCCATTCGATCACCTCGCGTCGGCCGGCGGTGTAGCCGCCGGAGGCGCCGCCCAGCGCCTTGCCGAGCGTGCCGGTGATGATGTCCACGCGGCCCATCACGTCGCGGTACTCGTGGGTGCCGCGGCCTCGCGCGCCGAGAAACCCGGTGGCGTGACAGTCGTCGATCATCACCATGGCGTCGTGGCGCTCGGCCAGCTCGCAGATTGCCGGCAGATCGGCGATGGTGCCGTCCATGGAGAACACCCCGTCGGTGGCGATCAGCCGCGCACGGGCGTCCTTGGCCTCCACCAGCTGCGCAGCCAGTTCCTCCATGTCGTTGTGCGCATAGCGCAGGCGCCGCGCCTTGGAAAGGCGAATGCCGTCGATGATGCTCGCGTGATTAAGCGCATCGCTGATCACCGCGTCGCGCTCATCCAGCAGGGTCTCGAACAAGCCGCCGTTGGCGTCGAAGCAGGAGGGGTAGAGGATGGTGTCCTCTGTGCCCAGAAAGTCGCTGATCCGCTGCTCGAGTTCGCGGTGGGGCGTCTGCGTGCCGCAGATGAAGCGCACCGAAGCCATGCCGTAGCCGTAACGGTCGAGCGCGGCATGGGCCGCCTCGATCAGCGCCGGGTGGTTGGCCAGGCCGAGGTAGTTGTTGGCGCAGAGGTTGATGACCTCCTGCGGTTTACTGGCCGGGACTTCAATCACCGCCTGCTGTGGCGAGTCGATGACCCGTTCGGTTTTATACAGCCCTTCGCTTTGCAGGGTGTCGAGCTGTTCGCTCAGCTGTTTCAGGTAAGACTCGGACACAGGGGCAAGCTCCCGATCGGCAGGGTAAGCTGCGACTATATCAGCCGGGCGGCGGCATCCGTCCGCCACCGTAGGCGGGCAGCGAGAGGTTCCAACGGATCGCCGCCAGCCGGAGGCCGCTGCAGAGCACCCCGCCCACGATCGCCGAGAGCGCTGGCGCGGCACCGGTCAGGTCCAGCAGCACATAGGCGAGGCTGCCGGCCAGCGCGGCCAGCGCATAGATCTCCTGCTGCAGCACCAGGGGAACCTCGTTACACAGCACGTCGCGGATCACCCCGCCGGCGATGCCTGTGGTCACGCCCATCATGACGGCGATACCGGGGTGCGTGCCCGCCGTGAGTGCGAGCTGTGTGCCGGCGACTGCAAACAGCCCCAGGCCCAGCGCATCGGCGATACGCAGCCAGCGCAGCCGTGATTCCAGCTGACGCGCCCAGGTAAAACTCATTGCAGCCGCGACCAGGCAGACCAGCAGGTAGTGGGGGTCGGCCACCCAGGTGACCGGATGAAGATCGAGCAGCAGGTTTCTGAGCGTGCCGCCGCCGAGGCCTGTGACCATGGTGACTACGACGAATCCGAAGGGGTCGAGCCGGCTGCGGGCCGCGGCAAGACCTCCGGAGAGGGCGAATACGAAGGTCCCGGTGAGGTCCAGGGCATAGATCAGCGGATTCATGGCAAGGTCCTGTGCGACGGGCTGTACATACGCGCGGGTGCCGCTTGACTATGGCGCGTATTCGGCTGCGGTCCAGCTGGACCGGATAGCGCTGATGAAGGTAACCCACATCAGGACATCGGTGTTGCCGGCGGACCGATTCATTAGCCTTGGTTCGCGCCGCGGGGCCTCGTGCAGCTCAGGGCGCCGGGGGATGTCCGCCCGGCCGTCCGCCCTGCCGAGTCTGCCGTACAATGCAGGGAACCCCCACTCCGGTGATAGACCATGTCGCTCAGCGTTCTGGACATCTTCAAAGTCGGTATCGGGCCTTCGAGTTCGCATACGGTGGGGCCGATGAACGCGGCGCGTCAGTTTGTAGACACCCTGGTGACGCAGGACCTGCTTGACGCGACCCATGCCGTCGACGTGGGGTTGTACGGCTCGCTGGCGCTGACCGGGCTGGGGCATGCGACTGACCGCGCGGTGCTGCTGGGTCTGGCGGGTCACCGGCCAGAGAGCATCGAGGCCGACGAGGCCGAAGCCGTTGTACGCCGGGTCAATGCAGCGCATCGGCTGGTGCTCGGCGGCAGACGCGAGATCGAATTCGACCGCGCCACCCACCTGAGTCTGCACAAGCGCGAGACGCTGCCACGGCACACCAACGGCATGCGTTTCAGCGCACGCGACGCCGATGGCCGGGAGCTTCACCAGGCGGACTACTATTCGGTGGGTGGTGGCTTCATCGTGTGTGGTGACGAGCAGCAGGCCGGCGCACCTCGCCCGCCTGCGCCCTTCGAGTTTGATACCGCCCGTGAACTGCTCGAGCATTGTCATGACCAGGGGCTCGAGATCCATGAGTTGATGGTCGAGCGTGAAAAAACCTGGGCGAGTCCGGAAGCGCTTCGCGTGCGGCTGCTTGAGATGTGGCGGGTGATGCAGGCGTGTGTGCAGCGTGGCTTCAGTGCGCAGGGGTTGCTGCCCGGAGTGCTCAAGGTGCGGCGCCGGGCACCGAAACTCTACCGGCAGCTGCAGACTCAAGCTGATGGGCCGCTGCAGGTGTTCGACTGGGTGGATGCCTGGGCCCTGGCGGTGAACGAGGAGAACGCCGCAGGCGGGCGGGTGGTCACCGCCCCGACCAACGGTGCTGCCGGCATCATCCCGGCCGTGCTGCATTATTACTGCCACTTCGAGCCGGGTGCCGACGAAGACGGTGTGATCCGTTTTCTGTTGACTGCCGGGGCCATCGCCATGCTCTACAAGAAACGGGCGTCGTTGTCGGGTGCCGAGATGGGGTGTCAGGGCGAGGTCGGCGTGGCCTGTTCGATGGCGGCTGCCGGGTTGGTCTCGGCACTGCACGGCAGCAATGCGCAGATCGAGAATGCAGCGGAAATCGGCATGGAGCACAATCTCGGTCTGACCTGCGACCCAGTGGCGGGGCTGGTGCAGATTCCGTGCATCGAGCGCAACGCCATGGGCTCGGTGAAGGCGATCAACGCCGCCCGGCTTGCACTGCGCGGGGATGGCACGCATAAAGTCTCGCTCGACCAGGTCATTCGTACCATGCGCCAGACCGGGCGTGACATGTCGACAATTTACAAAGAGACCTCGGAGGGCGGGTTGGCGGTGAACGTCCCTGAGTGCTGACGATGACTCGCTGCTGGGAGGAATAGATGAGATTGACGCTGATTGCAGCCATGGCGCTGGGCCTTGTTGTGTTGCCGGGCAGTCTGCCGGGGCAGCCGACCGAGCGCGCCAGCGTGGCATTTGTCGATCGCGACGGTAATGATGTGGGTGTGGGCACCCTGATCGAAGGTCCGCACGGCGTGCTGATCGATCTCGATCTCCATAGCCTCCCACCGGGTCGTCGGGCGATTCATATCCACAGTGTCGGCACGTGCGCCGATCCGGATGAAGGCTTCGTGGCCTCGGGCGGTCACCTCAATCCCGAGGGCAAGGCCCATGGTCTGATGAATCCGGAGGGTCCCGATAACGGCGATCTGCCCAATATCATCGTGCGCGAGGACGGGACGGTGCAGGTAGAGCTGTTCAGTCACCTCGCGTCACTCTCCGGGGCTCCGGGGCGCGCAGCGATCCTCGACGACGATGGCGCCGCACTCGTGATCCACCAGCAGCGTGATGATCACATCAGCCAGCCCATCGGTGGCGCCGGACCCCGGATCGCCTGTGGTGTGGTCATCCCTGCAGAATGACCAACGTCAAGCGTGCAGGCACGTCGCTGGGGGGATGCCTGGGGCTTGGCTGCGCGCTGCTGCTGACCGGAGCGTCCAGTCATCCCTCGGGCAACCCATGGGGCGGCGCCGCGGCAGTCCTGACGGCCGATGGCATCGGCCCGCTGCGCGTCGGCGCGAGCCTCGAGCGGGCGGAACGGCTGGCGGCACGCCTGGCGCCCGCGGGGTTTTATTCAGGACCCGGCTGTGCCGGCCTGGAGGAAATCCGCTATGACATCCGCTTGGGAGATGCCCCTGTCGGTGTCATGGCCATGGCCAGTGACGGCTGGATCAGTGAGGTGGAAGTCAGCCTGCACACGCCGACCCGCGCGGACACTCAGGGAGCCTGTGTATCCTTGCGCGATGATTTTGCCCAGCCGTTCCTGGGACAGTTCGGACCGTATGTTGACCAGTGGCAGATCGACAATCCGGTGTCCACCGAGCTGGTGGCCCGGACCGGGCCAGTGATGCTTGCCGCGCGCTGGTTCGCGACCGGGCAGACCTGCTATGTCAGCGCCCGCTTCGGGCCGCCGCCGGACTGATGGACAACAATACGACAGCGCAGTCTGACCCGGCTGCCCGCCTCGACCGCTGGCTGTGGCATGCGCGGTTTTTCAAGACGCGCGGGCTGGCCAGCGCGGCGGTGAAAGGCGGGCATGTGATGGTCAACGGCGAGCGGGCCAAGCCTGCCCGCGTCGTGCGTCCGGGTGACTGGCTCGACATCACCAAGGCCCAGCAACGCTGGCGGGTCGAAGTGCTGGCCATTCCGGCGCGGCGCGGGCCGGCATGCGAGGCGAGCGCCTGCTACAGCGAAGACCCGCAGAGTCGAGTTCGTCGGGAAGCCCAGCTCGAACAGCGGCGGCTCGATCGCCAGCTGACGCCCGGCACAGCGGGGCGACCCGATCAGCGCACACGCCGCCGGCTGCGCGAACTCAAGCAGGGTTGAACCCGCGCGCGTCGCCATCAACCGACGCGATAGGTCGCCAGGTGAATGCTGGTCTCGGTGGTGCTCACGGCGGGCAGGCTGCGCAGCCGTTCGAGCAGCCGGGAAAGCGCTGCGAGGTCGGCGGTGCGGACCTCGGCGAGCAGGTCCCAGCGCCCGTTGGTGTCGTGCACGGCCTGGACGTCCGGTTCCGCCAGGAGTCGGGTGATCACGCTGCGGGTCTGGGGCCCGCTGATGGCGATGCTCACCCAGGCAAGAATGCCGCTGTCGGCATCATCGGCACGCAGCCTGAGGGTGTAGCCTGCGATCACGCCGCCGGCCTCGAGCCTGGCGATGCGGTTGGTGACCGTGCCACGGGCCACCCCGAGTGCTTTGGCCAGGGCGGCGATGCTGCTGCGGGCATTCTTGCGCAGCAGTTCGAGCAGTTGACGGTCGAGTTCATCCAATCCTGTCATTTTGATCAATCATTCTAATTAGATTGGCAATAGATTACCGAAATCACCATCAGATTGCCTATTTACATTACCAAGGCCGTGTCCGAGACTGAATGGCCTGATGACAAGGAGGTGTGATGTGAGCGTATCCGTCGATTCTCGTTTTCTATCCCCGGCCGACGTTGCCAGCATTCTGCGCGCGTTGGGCATGGAGACCTGCCTGCGCCGGCTGACAGCCGGGCTGGAGCGGGATTTCCTGCGCTGGAGCGAGTTCGACAAGTCGGCGCGCACCGCCAGCCATTCGCCGGTCGGTGTGATCGAGTTGATGCCGGTGGCCGATGCACAGCACTACGCGTTCAAGTACGTCAACGGTCATCCGCAGAACCCGGTCCAGGGGTTGCCCACCGTGATGGCGTTCGGCGTGCTCTCACGCGTGGCCACCGGCGCCCCGGAGCTCGTCTCCGAGCTGACTCTGACCACTGCACTACGCACCGCAGCCGTCTCGGCGCTGGCCGCCCGCGCGCTGGCGCGGCCGGACAGCCGCTCGATGGCGGTGATCGGCAACGGCGCGCAGGCCGAGTTCCAGATCCTGGCTTTTGCCCACCTGCTTGGCATTCGCGAGTTCCGTCTCTACGACGTCGACCGTGCGGCCACCGGTAAGACGCTATCCAATCTCGCCGACAGCGGCTTTGAATTCGTGGCCTGCCGCAATGCGCGGGAGGCTGTGAGTGGTGCCGACATCGTCACCACCGCCACAGCCGACAAGGCCAATGCCACGATTCTCACAGGGGACATGATCGAACCCGGCATGCACATCAACGCGATCGGTGGCGATTGTCCTGGCAAGACCGAGCTGGCTTGCGAAGTGCTCGCGCGCGCCTCGGTATTCGTCGAGTATGAGCCGCAGACGCGGATCGAGGGTGAGCTCCAGCAGATGCCCGAAGACTTCCAGGTCACCGAGCTGTGGCGGGTGCTGGCCGGCGAGACCGAGGGCCGCCGTCGCGCTGACGAAGTCACGGTGTTCGACTCGGTTGGCTTCGCGCTGGAAGACTTCTCGGCGCTGAAGTTCCTGCGAGATGCCGCCACTGAACTGGGGCTGGGCAAGCCGCTCTCGCTGGTACCCGACATGAGCGATCCGAAAGATCTGTTCGGATTGATCGGTGCAGAAGCGTCGGCCGCCGCGACGGCCGCCGCGGTGTCCCGCGATTTACAGGGACGTCTCGCGCGGGTGTCATGAGCCGATAGCCTCAGCCAGCCCCGGTAGTCAGTAGTCCTGATCGCCAGTCAATGTGCCAGCAGGAGGGCGTGAGCATGTCCGCAGTCGAATCCCCGGCGGGATCAAGCCACGGCGAAGCCTTGCGCGTACCGCCGTCATGGTCACCGGCCGAACGTATCAATCGTGACTGGCTGGCTGATGAGACCAGGCTGGTCAGCGCGCTCGTCGAGCGCTACCGGCTGGACACGCGCACCCGCGAGGCGATCCATGCCCGCGCGACAAGCCTTGTGGAAGGCGTTCGCCAGCACCAGGCGAACAAGGGCGGCATTGATGCTTTTCTGCAGGAGTACGATCTCTCCTCAGAGGAGGGGATTGTTCTGATGTGCCTGGCGGAGGCGCTGCTGCGGATTCCGGACGATGACACGGCCGATCGGCTGATCGCCGACAAGCTCGCCTCGGGGCATTGGGAAGAGCACCTCGGAACGAGCGAATCATGGTTCGTCAACGCGTCGACCTGGGGGCTGATGCTGACCGGTCGGCTGATGCGTCCCAGGACGGAGGTGCAGAAAAATCCGCAACGAGTGCTGCAGAACTTCGCCGCGCGTGCAGGCGAACCTGTGCTGCGGGCGGCCATGCGCCAGGCGATGCGCATCATGGGGCACCAGTTCGTCATGGGCCGCGACATCCCTGAGGCATTGAAACGTGCCGCGCAGCGGGACAATCGCCGCTGGCGTTATTCTTTTGACATGCTCGGCGAGGCTGCGCTGACCGACGCCGATGCCGAGCGCTATATGGAGGCCTACGCGCGGGCCATCGACCACACGGCACAGGGTACGGATGACGGCCAGCCGATGGCGACGCGCCACAGCGTATCGGTCAAGCTCTCGGCGCTCACCGCCCGCTACGAGTTCCTGCACGCCGAGGCGGCGATCGAGGAACTGGCGGCGCGGCTGCTGGCGCTCGCGCAGCGTGCCCAGTCGGCGGGCATTGCGCTCACAGTGGACGCTGAGGAGGCGGAGCGCCTGGAACTGTCCCTGCGAATCTTCGAGCGCGTGTATCGCGATGCCTCGATCGCAGGCTGGGGCGGGCTGGGGCTGGCGGTGCAGGCCTATCAGAAGCGCGCGCCCGAGGTCATTGCCTGGCTCGCAGGGCTGTCGCAGGAGGTCGGTGACACCCTTTTCGTGCGCCTGGTCAAGGGTGCCTACTGGGATACCGAGATCAAAAGAGCCCAGGAACAGGGCCTGCCCGGCTATCCCGTATACACGCGCAAGGCCGCAACCGATCTGGCCTACCTGGTGTGTGCCCGGGAGATGTTGCGTGCGCCGGCGACGCTTTACCCGCAGTTCGCCACACATAATGCCCACACGGTGGCCAGTATCATGGCCCTGGCAGGTGACCGCGACTTCGAGTTTCAGCGCCTGCATGGCATGGGCGAAGAGCTGTATGCCGAAGTCGCCCGTCTGGAGGGTGCGCCGGCCTGCCGGGTGTATGCACCGGTTGGGCGGCACCAGGATCTGTTGCCGTACCTGGTGCGTCGCCTGCTCGAGAACGGTGCGAACACGTCGTTCGTGAACCGTATCGTCGATGCCGACGCGCCGATCGACGAGATCATCGCAGATCCGCTGGAAAGCCTTGGCCGGGTTAGCCCGTATCCCCACCCCCGCATCCCGCTGCCGGCGAAACTCTACGGCGATACCCGGCCCAACTCCGTTGGGCTGAACCTCGCTGACAGCACGGTGCTGCGGCAGCTCGGCGCCGCCATGGGGCCACGGTCCGGCATCCGCGCGTATCCGTTGATCGACGGGCGAGCCCGCGAGGGAGGTGGTCATGCTTCGGTGAACCCTGCACGGTTGGCCGAGACGGTGGGCTATGCGGTGTGGGCGGATGCCGCGATGGCAGATGAGGCGGTCGCTGTGGCGCAAGCGTACCGGGTGCGCTGGGATGGCCTCGGCGCGGCCGAGCGGGCGGGGCGGTTACGCCGCGCCGCGGCGCTGTTCGAGGACCACCGCGCGGAGTTGCTCGCCTTGTGCCTGCGCGAAGCGGGCAAGACGCTGCGCGATGCCGTGGCCGAGCTTCGCGAGGCGGTGGATTTTCTGCATTACTACGCCGACCAGGCAGAGCAGGGACTGGCGCGTGCTCAGGTGATGCCAGGGCCCACCGGCGAGCGCAACGAGCTGTCCCTGCATGGGCGCGGTGTGTTCGTCTGTATCAGTCCGTGGAATTTCCCACTGGCGATCTTCACCGGCCAGGTGGCGGCTGCGCTGGTGGCCGGCAATACGGTGATTGCCAAGCCTGCCGAGCAGACGCCACTGATCGCCGCACGGGCCGTGACCCTGTTGCACGAGGCGGGCATTCCCGCAGCGGCGCTGCCGCTGTTGCCGGGGGAGGGCGCAGTGGTCGGCGCGGCCCTGGTGGCCGATGCGCGTGTGGCAGGCGTGGCTTTCACCGGCTCGACCGAGACGGCCTGGCGGATCAACCGCAGCCTCGCGGCTCGTGAAGGCGCGATCGCCACACTGATTGCCGAGACGGGCGGGCAGAACGCCATGATCGTCGACAGCTCCGCGCTGCCCGAACAGGTGGTCATTGACGTGCTGCAGTCGGCTTTCGGCAGTGCGGGCCAGCGCTGCTCGGCACTGCGGGTCCTCTACCTGCAGGAAGACATCGCCGACCGTGTACTCGGCCTGCTTGCCGGCGCCATGCGCCGGTTGGTGATTGGCGACCCCGCCGATCTGCGGACGGATGTTGGCCCGGTCATCGATGAGACCGCTCGGGACATGCTGGAGGCGCATGTGGCGCACATCGGTGTCGCTGGGCGGATCGTATATCGCTGCGAACTCCCCGAAGTCTGCGCAGCAGGCAGCTTTGTGGCGCCGGTGGCTGCGGAAATCGACTCCATCGCACAGCTCGAACGCGAAGTCTTCGGCCCGGTGCTGCACATCGTGCGCTATGGTGCCCGTGAGCTTGACCGCGTCATCGACGACATCAATGCGACCGGCTACGGGCTGACTCTTGGCATCCATAGCCGGGTGGATCTGACTGCCCGGCACATCGCCGCCAGGGCGCATGTGGGCAACACCTACATCAATCGCAACCAGGTCGGCGCGGTGGTTGGCGTGCAGCCGTTCGGCGGCCAGGGGCTTTCCGGCACTGGCCCGAAAGCCGGCGGTCCGCATTATCTCTCGCGGTTCGCCTACGAGCGGGTGGTGACTGTGAACACCGCCGCGGTGGGCGGGAATGCGAGCCTGCTGGCGATGTCGGACGACTGACCGTTTCTGGCAGGCCGGGCGGATGTCGCTTCAGGCCGGCTTGCAGAAACTCGCCATCTGGGTCGAACTCCCCAGCACGCGGTCGCGGGGGCCGATGTCGGAGAACTGCACGCGGTAGCAGTAATGATCGGCGACGCCTTGCGCCCAGGCCCGGAACTGGCGCCGCGTCCACTCGAAGTGGTGGCCGGGGTGTCGCCGCTCGCCGGGCGCCATGCCATGGAGCGGGTTGTACTCCCGATTGGGTGTAGTCACGAGGACCAGGCTTGGCGAGAGTTCGCCGAAGACGCTTCGCACGACTTTCGACAGCCGGCCAGGATGAACGTGCTCGATAGTCTCCAGCATGACTGCGGCGTCCACCCGCGCAGGATGCCAGTCGGTCTCCTCGAACGAGCCAAGACAGACGTCGAGCCTGGCATTCCGATTGAATAGATCGAGTCCCAGCGCCCCGCGGGCCTTCGCGAGTGCACGGGCATCGATGTCTATGCCCAGCAGACGTCGGAATTGCGAGTAGCCACGCAACGTCTGGAGCAACTCGCCAGGTCCGCAGCCAAGATCGACAATATGGCGGGCGCCATTGGCCAGCAGTGCCCGCACGACCGCATCGAGTCGTGCGCGGTGCAGCGCGGTGGCCACGCTCAGAAGTGACAGCAGGGGCGGGTCATCACGCGCGGTATTATGCCGCAGAACACGCGATAATCGCGATTCCGGACGCCACCTTACGGTTTGGAAAGCCAGTCATTACCGCGAGTTGACGCATATGGTCGAGATCAGCCAAGTCAATGTTTTTCCCGTGAAGTCGCTCCGGGGTATCGCACTTCAGAGCACCACCCTGGGGGTTCGCGGTCTGGCCTTCGATCGACACTGGATGATCACCGATATCTCGGGTCGGTTCGTGACCCAGCGTGAACTGCAGACCATGGCGACCATCGCGGTGCGCCTGTCGGCACAGGCGCTCGTGCTGGAGCATGAGTCAGCGGTACCGCTGGTGCTCAGCCTTGCGCCCGCGGATGGGCGTCAGGTCGAGGTGACGGTGTGGAACGATCGCTGCGTCGCGACGGACGAGGGTGAAGCCGCCTCTCGATGGTTGACCAATGTGCTTGGGATGTGGCGGGGAGGGCCTCTGAGACTCGTGCGGTTCGCTGCGAGCCATCGCAGACCAGTGGACGCTCACGACCTCCGCGGCGAGCAGTCACATACCGCTTTCGCCGACGGTTTTCCGTTCCTGGTCACCTCCGAGAGTTCACTCGCCGCGCTGAACAGCCGACTGGCGGCTCAGGGTATTCAGCCTGTCACCATGGATCGCTTTCGCCCCAACATCGTGCTGCGCGGGTTGGCGCCTTTTGAAGAAGATCGCCTCGTTAGCCTGCAGTACACTGATGGCCGCTATGCGCTCGAACTGCGAAAACCGTGCAGTCGTTGCGCGATCACGTCCATCGACCAGGTCACCGGCGAGGTGGTCGTGTCCCGCGAGCCACTGCGCACACTGATGGCGATGAAAACCCAACCCGAGCTCCCGGGCGCCTATTTTGGTCAGAATGCCAGCCTGCTCGCAGGCGAAGGCGAGTCCATCACCGTTGGCGACACCCTTATCGCGAGGTAATCCACCGTGCACCTGTCCCCCCGCGTCTCCCCGCCCTCAGCCGCTGCAGTGGAGGCCTTTCTCGACGCCGCTCGCAACAGCCGGCCCGATCTCGATCTCACCGACAATTGGGAAGTGCGCTGGATCGGCCTCGATGAAGAGACCACCTACCGGATCTTCGACCTGATCCGCGCCGGCGACAAGACCGGCACCTTCACCCTGCCGTGGGTTGTGGAGCGCACTGAGCGCCAGGTGCCCTATGCGGGGCTGTGCCTGGTGCTGGTCGATATGCACGGGCGTCCGACGCTGCTGGTCCGCCTGCGCGAAGTGCGTGAGGCGGTATTCGGCGAGGTGACCGCAGCCCATACAGCTGTCGATGGCTCACCGGTGCGCGACCCGGTCGTCTGGAAAGCGCTGCACACCCGGTTCTGGAACGACCTGCTGGCGCCCTACGGACTGGCCGTGACCGAGCAGATGCCGTTCTGGATCGAGCCATTTGAGCTGGTCTATGACGCGGACGCGCCTCAGGCGCCCCGAACGCGCCCAATCGAGTGACCCGCGACGGGTCATGCGCCCGCTGGCGTCATACCATTCAGTGGGTCAGTTCAGGGCGCGGGCGATCGCAGTCAGCGCCAGACCTGCGAGCACCATCCAGGTCCCCAGCGTCCCGATGAAGCGCCCGAGGCTGGTACCGTCGGACCGTGACAGGCCCAATGCGTGCAGCAGCCTGCAGATGACCAGCGTGGCTCCGGCGGCGTGCAGCCACACGGCAGGCAGACCATCAGCCTCCAGCAGCCCCATCACTATCAGGCCCAGGGGCGCGTACTCGAGGAGGTTGCCATGCACCCGAATCGCACGCTGGAGTTCCGGGTGACCGCCGTCACCCAGGCCAACGCGCAGGCGCCGACGGAAACGGACAACATTCCACGACAGGGCCAGCAGCAACAGGACCAGCATGCCCGCATATAGCAGTGTGATCGACATCTCGAGCCTCCCGTGTGTCGGTCAGGAGAAAGTGCGCCCGTCCGTCTCGAGCGGCTCAAAGCGGATCAGGCGGCTGGTCAGCACCGCCGCCTGTCGGTGTACCACGGCAGACTTGTACTCGAGATCCGTCACCATGGCGAGAAAGGCTGCCGCGCTCGGGTAGGCGGCGATGAATGCCGCATCCCAGGTCTTGTCCTGCGGGCCGATGACCATCGCTTCCATGCGCCCGCGCCAGACCACCTCGCCGCCGACCCGGGCGAGGACCGGGGCACTCGCGCGACCGTACTCCCGGTACGCTTCGGCGCCGCTCAGCCCTCGGGTCGCGTCGGGGTGATCGGTTGGGTAGTCGGCGCGACCGCGGAATTGCAACAGATTCAGCATATGAATCGGGGTGTCCCGCGGTAAGGACTTGAAGACTGCGAAACTCTCGCGGGTGGGGTCTACGTAGCGCTCGTCGCTCATGCGTCATCCTCCGCGGCGGCGAGTGCGCGACTCACCACCTCATAGGTGTCCCTGGAGAGCTCCGTGCGTGCCTGGATGCGCTCAAGCGCCGCGCGAGCATGCTCCCGGCGTCCAGCATCAAACTGACGCCAGCGGTCGAAGGCACGGGCGAGGCGGGCGGCGACCTGGGCATTCAGAGCATCCAGCGCGAGCACCTGCTCGGCTGCGAAGACATAACCTGACCCATCGGCCGCGTGGAAGCGGACGTGGTTCCCGTGGCAGAAACTGCCGATGAGCGCGCGCACCTTGTTCGGGTTGCGCAGGTCGAACGCGGGGTGTGCGAGCAGCGAGCGGACCGTTTGCAGGGTGGTCGGCAGGCGCGACATCGCCTGGACGGAAAACCACTTATCCACCACCAGCGGCTCGTCCTGCCAGCGGGCGTAGAAGCGCTCAAGGGCCGTCTCACGTTCAGAACACGCACTGTTGGCCAGCGCGGTCAATGCCGCCATTGCATCGGTCATGTTGTCAGCGTCCTCGAGCTGCGCCAGGCAGGTCTGTCGGATGCTGAGACTGTCGAGTTCCATCAGGTAGGCCAGCGCGACGTTGCGCAAGCTGCGCTGGCCAGCCGCCGCCGGTGCAGGCGAATAGGGGCCCGCGACGCGGAACTGTTCGTAGGCGGCCTGCCAAGCCGGGTGCAGTGTTGTGGCAAGTTGCTGTCGCAAGGCCAGGCGGACCTGGAAGATCGCCTCCGGGTCAACCTCGTCGAGCTGCTCGGCGATGTAAGCTGCCGAGGGCAGAGTCAGGGCCTCGGCGGCGAGGGCGGGATCATCGGTGGCGTCATGCAGAACCTGCCGGCAGGCCTCGATGTACGCGTCTGAAAACACCAGTGGCCGGTCCGCCTGCCAGTTCTCGATGCCGCGCAGAAGTTCGCGCATCGCCAGCCGCTGGCCGGCCTCCCAGCGGTTGAATGCATCGCTGTCATGCGCCATGAGATGCGCGAGCTCGGCGTCGGAAGTGTCCTGCCGGAGGATGACCGGCGCGGAGAAACCCCGCAGCAGTGAGGCCACTGGCGGGCTGGCAATGTCTTCGAAAACAAACCGCTGCTCCGGCTCGCGCAGCGACAGCACGCGGGTGTGACCGGAAGCGGCGGTCTCGCCCTGGAGGCGCAGCGGCAGGTCGTCGCCCTGGGCGTTCAGCAACCCCATCGCCACCGGGATATGGAACGGCAGCTTTTCCGCTTGCCCCGGGGTGGGCGGACAGTGCTGGCGCAGTGTCAGCGTGCAGCGCCGGGTATCGGGGTCGTGGGCAAGCTCGGCTTCCACCACTGGTGTGCCGGCCTGGACATACCAGCGACGAAATTGGGTGAGGTCTACGCCCGAGGCGTCCTGCATGGCCGTGGCGAAATCCTCCACGCACACCGCCTGGCCATCGTGGCGCTCGAAGTAGAGGTCCATGCCGGCGCGGAAGCGCTCCGCTCCGAGCAATGTGTGAATCATCCTGACCACCTCGGCGCCCTTGTTGTACACGGTGGCGGTGTAGAAATTGCTGATCTCGATATAGGCCTCGGGGCGCACGGGATGCGCCATGGGGCCGGCGTCTTCCGGGAACTGGGCGGCACGCAGCAGCCGCACTTCCTGAATGCGCTGGAGTGCGCCTGAATAGCGGTCTTCGCCGTATTGCTGATCGCGGAAGACGGTGAGGCCTTCCTTGAGGCTCAGCTGAAACCAGTCACGGCAGGTGACGCGATTACCTGTCCAGTTGTGGAAATACTCGTGGGCCACCACCCGATCGAGCATCTGGTAATCCTGATCGGTGGCCGTGTCGGGCCGCGCCAGCACATACCGTGTGTTGAAAATATTGAGTCCCTTGTTTTCCATCGCGCCCATGTTGAAGTCGCCCACGGCGACGATCATGTACTGGTCGAGATCGAGCTCGAGGCCGTAGACTTCTTCGTCCCAGCGCATGGCGGACTTCAGTGACTCGAGGGCGAAGTCGCTCTGGTTTAGCTTGCCCGGTTCGACATACACCCCCAGTCGCACCGTACGACCCGACCGCGTAACGAAATCGCTTTCCAGGCAGTCGAGTTTCGCCGCAACCATCGCGAACAGGTAAGCCGGCTTGGGAAACGGATCGACCCAGCGCGCCCAGTGTCGCCCGCCGGTTTCCTCGCCGCTGGCCTCAAGGTTGCCGTTGGACAACAGCAGAGGAAAGCGTTCGCGGCAGGCGCGGATCGTGGTGGTATAACGCGACATCACGTCGGGGCGGTCGAGAAAATAGGTGATCCGGCGGAAGCCCTCGGCTTCGCACTGCGTAAAGTAGCCGTTTCGGGAGGCGTAGAGCCCCATCAGCTGGGAATTGGCTTCGGGCTGGATACGCACCCGTGTCTGCAGCGTGAAGCGCTGCGGGAGACCACGCACGACGAGCCGCGTGGGCTCGACACTGTAGCGCTCGGCGGCAAGCGGCTCGCCATCGAGTGAGAGCGCAACAAGCTCCAGACCATCGCCGTCGAGCACGAGGTCGCCGTCCGTGTCCGCGTCTGGATGTCGGCCCATAGTGAGGTCTGCGGTGACCTCGGTCGCCTCATCGTGCAGATGGAACTCCAGGCGCACCTCATCGATGAGAAAGGCTGGCGGAGTGTAGTCCTTGAGAAAAATGGTTTGCGGGGTCGCATCCAGCATGATCGAGATTCCGTTCAGGCAGGCTCAAACGCGTAATGCTACACCCATTGTCGCGAGGTGCGAGCGCCGGGCCGGGGGTCAACGCATCGTGCCCTCGGGCACCGGGCCGAAGTACATTTCGAAGCCGATGCCGATACCCGGGTTGATCCGGCGGCGTTCTTCCAGCGTTTCGCGCGGCCAGGTGGCGCTGGCGGAGACTTCGAGGAAAAGCCAGCGGCGGGCGATGCGCTGGCGATAGCGGGTCTCGACACCGTAATTCTGCAGGCGGACGTCGGCGCTGGTCTCGCCCTCGGACAGCACGGAATAGACCATGGCTCGGCGTTCGCTCAGGTTGTGGAACAGACTCAGGCTACTGCCCCATTCAAGGCCTTCGGTGTCGCCCGCGAGAGTACCGGTATTGTTCCAGCGAACCATGAAATCCTCGCCGATCATGCGGTCGAGCAACAGTTCGGTGGTTGAGCCGAAACCGCGGCTGTCGCGCCAGAACAGCGTTTCGCGCAGGCGCAGCAGGGTGTGATCGCCGATCCCGAAGTGGTGGCGGTAGCCCGCTTTCACGTACGGGTCGAGCGGAGTACGCAAGCGGATACCCGCGCCCACGTCAAAACCATTCTCGAAGGCGCCGCGCTGTGCGTACACCAGGCCGACCAGCCACTCGTCATCGTCGATCCGTCGGAAGCTCGGCGGCACCGGTGTGCCGGTGCTTGAGGCGCTCTCCTCGGTGATGTCCTGACGGTCACCGCGGCCGACGACCAGTGCCAGGCGCTCCTGCATGGCCGGCAGCACGAAGCGGGCGCGCAAACGCACCCGGGTGTCGAGGCCGTCGCGCCGATCCCACCCTGGAAACACACCAAAGCGACCATAGCTGTCGCCGGAGTCCAGATCGTATCGCGCTGTGCCGAACAGGCCATCAAACCAGTACGCGCTGCCGCAGACGCCGTAATACACGCCCCGCTGGAGCTGGTCCAGCCAGTCGCCGCCCTCCGAGCCGGGCTCATCGCAGACGCTGGCCACCCCGGCGCGGCGCGGGCGGGCGGGTGAGGGCTCTGGTTCGGCGGTGGCCTCCGACTCGGTCGCCGCCACCTCGATGCTGTCGTCCAGACTGCCGGCAGCGGGGGGGGGCGCGGGTTCGGCGGCCGCGGCCTGCATCAGCACGCCCAGCAACAGGAGGGAGAGGACCGCGACGGGTTGCCGCAGGCGCGCCGGGGATGGAGAGCGCCTAGGCGCCGACACGTTGCAGAGCCCCGGAGCCGGGCGGCCTGCTGCTTTTCGGGGTGTCGTAGAGGACGCAGCGCCCGCGGTCCCCGTCCAGTACATCCCGCCAATGCGCGATGGACAGGTCGATGACCATGACCGCACCGGTGGCGAGATTATCCAAGGGATGATCGGATATCGCGTTGACGAGGTCGGTCAGGCCCGGGTTGTGGGCCACGATCAGGAGGTCGCGGAAAGTATCGTCCTGCACTGCGATGATCTCGAGCAGCCGCTCGGCGCTGGCGAGATAAAGGGCTGGGTCGGTCTGCAGGAATTCACGCGGATAGCCCAAGGCGTCGGCGACCTGACGCGCAGTGGCCAGTGCGCGCTCGGCGGGACTGCTCAGGATCAGTGAGGGCCTGGCGCCGGCCTCCTGCAGCCGCCGGCCCATGGCCGGCGCATCACGCTCACCGCGGCGGTTCAGTGGTCGATCGAAATCGGCAATCGCCGGATCGTCCCAGCTGGACTTCGCATGCCGCAGCAACGTCAGTCTTTTCATGGGATACGCCTAGTTTCCATCTCCAGCTTACAGCATACCGGTTTGAAGCTTGGCTTCCTCCGACATCATCGACTGGTTCCACGGCGGATCGAACACCAGTTCCACGTGGGCACGGCTGATGGTTGGAATCAGTTCGACTTTTTCACGGACATCCTGCACCAGGATATCGCCCATTCCGCAGCCGGGCGCAGTCAGCGTCATGTTGACTGAAACTTCGCGTTGGCCCTGCTCGTCGCGGCCCAGCCGGCAGTCGTAGATCAGTCCGAGATCGACGATATTGATCGGGATTTCCGGGTCAAAGCAGGTGCGCATCTGGTCCCAGACCACCGACTCGATGTCATGGTCGCTGGCATTCTCCGGGATCTCGGGCGGGGGGACGGGCTCCTTGCCCAGCGCGTCGGCATCCTTGCCCGCGACCCGGAAGAGGTTGCCCTCGACATAAACCGTGAAGCTGCCGCCCAGTGACTGGGTGATGAAGCCACTGGTGCCCTGGCGCAGGCGCAATTCCTCGCCTGCCGGGATCAGCACCGCCATGCAGTCACGCTGCAGCGTGACGGGTTCGTTGTGTTGGCCAAACATCGTTCAGTGTCCGTTCCTTGCCGATTCGTTTGCTTGCGCCCAGGTGTCCTGTGGCGCCCCTTCATCCTCGGTGCTGACCCGTGTCGCACCCGATGTCAGTCCGGCGCGCAGTGCCTCCCAGGCGAGTGTCGCGCACTTCACCCGGCTGGGGTAGGCACTCACGGCTGCGAGCGCCGCCAGATCGCCGTCCAACAAATCGCCCGACCGCTCCCGGAGCATGCCCGAGACCGCGTCAGCCAGCGCCAGGGCCTGCGTCCGAGTCCGCCCCGCGACCGCCTCGGTCATCATTGAGGCAGACGCCACGGCGATCGCGCAGCCGCTGCCCTCGAAGCTGGCCTCGGCGATGGTTTCGCCGTCCAGCCTCAGGCACACCATCAAACGGTCCCCACACAGGGGGTTGACCCCGTCGGTGCAGCCGCAAGGTGCTGCCATCCGACGGAAATTCCGCGGGCGCCGATTGTGCTCCAGCACCACGTCGCGATACAGCGCCTCGAGTGCCGTCATGGACTGTGCCGCACCAGGCTCACGGGCCCGGACTCAATCCCGAAACATGGCCAGCGCGCGCTCGAGGGCCTGCCCGAGGATCTCGATCTCCTCGTGAGTGTTGTAGAAGGCCATCGAGGCGCGGGCCGTGGCGGGCACACCGTACCACTCCAGCAGTGGCATGGTGCAGTGATGTCCGGTGCGGATCGCGACCCCCTGATGATCGAGAATGGTGCCGAGATCGTGGGCATGCACGTCGTCGGCCACGAAAGACACAACACTGACCTTGTCTTCAGCCGTGCCAATGATGCGGAGACCGGGGAGCGCCTCGATGACCTCGGTGCAGCGCGCAAGCAGCGTATCTTCGTGGGCCGCGAGCGCCTCGCGGTCCTGCGCCATGAACCACTCGAGTGCACGGCCAAGGCCGACGGCCCCGGCGATATTCGGCGTGCCGGCCTCGAACTTGAAGGGCAGATCGTTCCAGGTGCTTTTCTCGAAAGTCACCGTGCGGATCATCTCGCCTCCACCGTGCCACGGTGGCATGGCCTCTAGCAGCGACTCGCGGCCCCAGAGCACGCCAATACCGGTCGGGCCGAAGAGCTTGTGCCCCGAGAAGGCATAGAAGTCGCAGCCCAGGGCCTGGACGTCGATGGGAAGGTGTGGCCCTGCCTGGGCGCCGTCAAACAGCACGGGAATGCCTCGCTCGTGGGCGAGATTGACGAGACGCGCGGCGGGGTTGATCGTGCCGAGACTGTTGGAGACATGCGAGAGTGCCACCAGCCGGGTGCGCTCGCCAAGCAGGCGCTCGAAAGCATCCATGTCGAGCTCGCCAGAGCGGTGGATCGGCACGACCCGGAGCCGGGCACCGGTCTGTTCGGTCACCATCTGCCACGGCACGATGTTGGCGTGGTGCTCCATGGTGCTGATCAGAATCTCGTCACCGGCCTGGAGCCGTGGTCGGGCAAACGACTGGGCCACCAGGTTGATCGCCTCGGTCGTGCCACGGGTCCAGATCACCTCGCGGGTACTGGTGGCGTTGAGGAACCGCGCCACGGTTTCCCTGGCAGACTCGAACGCGCGAGTGGCGCGATCACTCAGGGTATGGACACCCCGATGCACGTTGGCGTGGTCATGGCGGTAGTAGTCCGCGATCGCGTCGATCACGCAGGCCGGACGCTGCGCCGAGGCTGCGTTGTCGAGGTACACCAGCGGCCGGCCGTTGATCTGCTGGTGCAGGATCGGGAATTCGGCGCGCAGGGCATCGACATCCAGGACACTCGCCGTTTCTGCAGGGTATGCGCTCATCGGCAGTTCCTCAGGTGAATGCCCGCAGGCGGTCACTGTCAGGCAGGTGACCGATCACGGTGCTGGACAGCCGTTCGGCCAGCGGCGCGATCCCGAGCCGGGCAATGACTTCCTCGGCGAAGGCGAAGGTGAGCAGGCCGCGTGCCGTGTCTTCGTCGAGTCCGCGTGAACGCAGGTAGAACAGCGCCGTGGCGTCGAGCTGACCGACGGTCGCGCCATGGCTGCATTTCACGTCGTCGGCATAGATCTCGAGTTCCGGCTTGGTGTCGATCTCACACTCGTGCGACAGCAGCAGATTGTTGTTTGACTGGTGGGCTTCGATTTTCTGGGCATCCTCGGCCACCAGGACCTTGCCGTTGAACACGGCCCGGGAGCGCCCGGCGAGCACGCCCCGATAGTCTTCCCGGCTGCTGGTGTGGGGTGCGAGGTGATCGACGCGCGTGTGGTTGTCGACATGACTGGTGCCGCGGGTGAAGTAAAGCCCGTTCAGCTCGACGTCTGCGCCGGGAGCGATCAGGCGCACGTGGACATCATTTCGCACCACCGCACCGCCGAGGTCGATGTTGTGGCACACCAGCGCCGCGTCGCGATCCAGACGGGCGTTGAGGCTGGCCACCTGCGCATGCGTGTCGGCGTGTTCCTGGATCCGGTAATGGGTCACCCGGCTGCCAGGCTGGGCCACGATCTCGGTGACTGCATTGATCACGGCGGCTTCACCTTCGCCGCAGTGGTGCTCGATGACGGTGACCGAGGCGCCCTCGGCTGTCTCGATCAACACCCTGGGTTGGACCAGCTGCATCGCCTCGGCATCGCCGAGGGTGAGGAACAGCAGGTAAATGGGTGCGTCGGTGATCACGCCCTTCGTGGCGCGCACGCGTGCGCCATCCTGGAACAGCGCGGTGTTCAATCGGGCAAGGCGGTAGCGGTCGAGGTCGACGACTCGATCGAGCGCCTCGTCGGCGTCGTGTTCGCCCAGCACCTGGGCGAGCGACTCGATCGTCAGGCCGGGAACCCGTCCCTCCAGACGGCAGGCCGGCGGGATCAGCTGGCCGTTGACGAAGACCAGTCGCGGTCCCTCGAGGTCTGGTACCCCATGGCGCTCAACCGCCGCCATCGCGCGGGCCAGCGTCACCGGGCCGGGCAGGGTCAGGCGCGCCTGCTCCAGGTGCGCCAGTGAAGTGTATTTCCAGTCCTCCTCGGCGGTGGTCGGCAATCCCTCTGCCAGGAAGGCCTCCAGCGCGCGCTCGCGCCGCGCGGTGTCGCCGGGCAACGCCGCGGCCTGGTCACGCCAGTGCTCGCGCAGGCTCTCGAGCATCGCGTTCACGTGCCCACGGCCTGCTGCAGCCACTCATAGCCGTGCGCCTCGAGCTCCAGCGCAAGGCTGCGGTCGCCGGATTTGACGATGCGCCCATCCGCCAGTACATGCACGACATCCGGGACGATGTGGTCGAGGAGCCGCTGGTAGTGAGTGACCATGATGATGGCCCGTTCGGGCGAACGCAGGCTGTTGACCCCGTCAGCAACGACCTTCATCGCGTCGATATCCAGTCCCGAGTCGGTCTCGTCGAGCAGCGCGAGCTTGGGCTCCAGTACGGCCATCTGCAGGATTTCGTTGCGTTTCTTCTCACCCCCGGAGAAGCCCTCGTTGACACCGCGATTGAGAAAACTGGCATCCATCTGCATCAGCTGCATTTTCTCGCGGATGATCTTCATGAAGGCGTAAGCGTCCAGCTCGTCCTCGCCACGGTGCTTGCGAATGGCGTTCAGGGCCGCCTTCAGCAAGTAGACGTTGTTCACTCCGGGGATCTCCACCGGGTACTGGAAGGCCAGGAAAACCCCCTCACGGGCGCGCTCCTCGGGCGCCAGGGCGAGGAGATCCCTGCCGCAGAATTCGACGCTGCCCGAGACGATTTCATACCCCTCGCGGCCAGCCAGCACCTGTGCAAGCGTGCTCTTGCCCGCCCCATTGGGGCCCATGATGGCATGCACCTCACCGGCGGAGATCTCCAGGGACAGGCCCTTCAGGATATCTTTTCCGTCGATGCGGGCGTGCAGGTCCTTGATCTTCAGCATGGTTCTTCCCTGTTGAGATGTCGCTTCAGCCTACGGCGCCTTCGAGGCTGACGTTGAGCAGTGCCTGGGCCTCCACCGCGAACTCCATCGGCAGTTCGCGGAACACTTCCTTGCAGAAGCCGTTGACGATCATGTTGACGGCGTCTTCTTCCGAGAGCCCGCGCTGCAGGCAGTAAAACAGCTGGTCTTCGCCGATCTTGGAGGTCGTCGCCTCGTGCTCGATCTGGGCGCTGGGATTGCGGGCTTCGATATAGGGGAACGTGTGCGCACCGCAGCGGTCCCCGATCAGCAGCGAGTCGCATTGGGTGAAATTCCGGGCCCCCTCGGCCGTGGGCAGCACCCGCACCAGGCCACGGTAGGCGTTCTGGGCACGACCCGCGGAGATGCCCTTGGAGATGATGGTACTGCGGGTGTTACGCCCGATGTGGATCATCTTGGTCCCGGTGTCGGCTTGCTGGAGGTTATTGGCCACCGCCACCGAATAGAACTCGCCGACGGAGTTTTCGCCTCGGAGGATGCAGCTGGGATATTTCCACGTGATCGCCGAGCCGGTCTCCACCTGGGTCCAGGAGATCTTCGAGTTGGCCCCGCGGCAGTCACCGCGCTTGGTGACGAAGTTGTAAATACCCCCGCGGCCTTCCTCGTCGCCGGGGTACCAGTTCTGCACCGTGGAGTACTTGATCTCGGCGTCTTTCAGTGCCACCAGCTCCACCACTGCCGCGTGCAGCTGGTTCTCGTCGCGCATGGGCGCGGTGCAACCCTCCAGGTAGCTGACATGGCTGCCCTCGTCGGCGACGATCAAGGTGCGTTCGAACTGACCCGTGTTCGCAGCATTGATGCGGAAGTAGGTGGACAGCTCCATCGGGCAGCGCACACCCTTGGGGATGTATACAAAGGAACCGTCAGTGAACACCGCGGAATTCAGCGCAGCGTAGAAGTTGTCCCGCGCCGGCACGACCGAGCCGAGATAACGGCGGACCAGCTCGGGATGCTCCCGAACTGCCTCGGAGAACGAACCGAAGATCACTCCGGCCTCGGCGAGCTTTTCCTTGAAGGTCGTTGTGACCGAGACCGAATCGAACACCGCGTCGACCGCCACACCGGCCAGCCGCGCGCGCTCATGCAGCGGAATGCCCAGCTTGTCATAGGTCTCGAGCAGCTTGGGGTCGACCTCGTCCAGGCTTTGCGGGGCATCCTCGGGGCGCTTGGGCGCGGAATAATAGGAGATCGCCTGGAAGTCGATAGGCGGGTAATGCACATGCGCCCACTGCGGCACCGGCATGGTCAGCCAGTGTCGATAGGCCTTCAGCCGCCATTCGGTGAGCCACTCGGGCTCTTCCTTCTTCGCCGAAATGAAGCGGATGACGTCCTCATTGAGGCCGGGCGGAACCGTATCTGAGTCGATTTCCGTGTAGAAGCCATGCTTGTACTTGCGCGAGACGAGATGCTCGAGCTCGTGTTCGTTGGTTGCCATGATCCTCGTCCTCGATGGTCAGGCTCGTGGCCTGAAGTGCATGGGTATTCCCGCAGCCTCCGTGGCCGCGGGGCGCCGCTCGCGGGCTGGCGCCTCCAGCCGCAGGGGTCCGAAGCGCGGCGTCTGCGACACCAGGTCAAGAAGACTTACGTCGTCCAGCGCCTCGCGGATGGCGGAATTGATGACCTGCCAGGCATTGCCTACCCGACACTGGGCCTCGTACTCGCAGCCCCCGTCGTCGCTGGCGCACTCGGTGAGGGCGACCGGGCCTTCCAGCGCGTCGAGCACATCGGCCGCGCTGATCTGGTCGGCAGAACGGGCAAGGCCATAGCCTCCCGTGGCACCGCGTTGTGAGGTGAGCACCCCGCTACGCGCCAGCGTTTTCAGGAGCTTGCTCACGGTGGTCTGCGTCAGCCCGGTGGCCGTGGCGAGTTCGTTCGCGGTGTGCAGCCGCGAAGGTGCCGCAGCCATCTGCGCCAGCACCACGGTCGCGTAGTCTGTCAATCGGCTCATGCGCAGCATGCGTTGCCTCGTCATATGCGTGTGACCGGATACAGCACTATTTTAGTCCTCTTTGACGCGAGGTGCCAATCCATCGGCGGGGCGTGGCGCAGGCGCCGAGGCTATGGTGGCGGCAAAACGGCTCTATACTGCGGGATTTGCTATCCTTCTCAGCTACCCTGCCGGGCGCACAACCGTCTGCCCGGCGTCTGTAGAGGCCCCAGTCGGAGGACTTGTTGTGATGAATGCTCCCGAGTTGCACGCCGTGGCTACGGCGATGGTCGAAAAGGGCCGCGGTATTCTGGCCGCTGATGAGAGCTCCCCGACCATCAAGAAGCGCTTCGACAGCATCTCGCTGGAAAGCACCGAGGAACATCGCCGTGGCTATCGGGAGATGCTGTTCACCACCGAGAATCTTGGGCGCGATATCAGCGGCGTCATCCTCTTCGACGAGACCTTGCGCCAGTCCTGCACGGACGGCACTCCCTTCGCCCGTTACCTCGAGGCGCACGGCATGCTCCCCGGGATCAAGGTCGATGCCGGTGCCAAGGCGCTGGCAGGCTTCCCGGGCGAGAAGATCACCGAGGGCCTGGATGGGTTGCGGGATCGCCTGGCCGAGTATGCCGGGCTGGGCGCGAAGTTTGCCAAGTGGCGCGCGGTCATCGATATTGCCGACGGCATCCCCACGGCTGACTGCATCCGTGCCAATGCCCAGGCGCTGGCACGCTACGCCGCGCTTTGTCAGGAAGGCGGCATCGTGCCGATCGTGGAGCCCGAGGTGCTGATGGATGGCGCCCACGACCTGGCCCGCTGTGAAGCCGTCACCGGCGAGGTGCTCTCGCAGGTGTTTCGCGAGCTCCACCACCATCGGGTGTTGCTCGAGGGTATGGTGCTGAAGCCGAACATGGTGATTTCCGGCAAGAAATGCCCGACCCAGGCGGGCGTGGACGAAGTGGCGGAGGCGACGGTGCGCTGCCTGAAGCGCTACGTGCCCGGTGCGGTCCCCGGCGTCGCGTTCCTCTCGGGTGGTCAGAGCGACACGCTGGCGACCGCGCACCTCAATGCCATGAACGCAGGCTATTCGCTGCCTTGGAACCTCACTTTTTCCTACGGTCGGGCGCTGCAGGCCCCGGCGCTGAAGGCCTGGGGGGGGCGCTCTGAGACAGTGGCGGCAGGGCAGGCCGCACTCGGACTGCGCGCCCGTCTTAACGGACTCGCCACCCGCGGAGAATATTCTCCGGATATGGAACAGGCGGCGTGAGACTCGCCGCCCCTGAGGGCAACCTGATCGAGCTCCGCGGCGTGTGTTTCCGCCGCGGAGACTTCCGTGTGTTTGACGGTCTCGATATGGCGATCCCCAAGGGGAAGGTGACGGCCGTCATGGGCCCTAGCGGTACCGGCAAGACCACGCTGCTGCGGCTGATTACCGGGCAGCTCAAGCCTGATGCAGGCAGTGTGCGGGTGGGCGACTACGAGGTGCCGACCCTGACCCTGGGCAGGTTGTATGAAATGCGCCGTCAGATGGGCATGCTTTTCCAGAACGGCGCGCTGCTCACCGATTCCAACGTGTTCGAAAACGTGGCCTTTCCCTTGCGAGAGCATACCCGCCTGCCCGAGCGGCTGATCCGCCACATCGTGCTGACCAAGCTCCATGCCGTGGGCCTGCGTGGCGCGGCCAGGCTCTTCCCGGGGGAGCTCTCCGGTGGGATGAACCGACGGGTGGCGCTGGCGCGGGCCATTGTCATGGACCCTGATATCCTGATCTACGACGAACCTTTCGTCGGCCTTGATCCGATCTCCATGGGGGTGATCGTGCGGCTGATCGGCCGGTTGAATCAGGCCCTCGGCCTGACCAGTGTCGTCGTGTCACATGATGTCCGCGAATTGGAGCTGGTCGCCGATCACTCCTACCTGCTCGCCGAGGGTCGCGTGGTGGCCTCCGGCGCCCATCGGGAGTTGATGGACACCGACTCGCCCCTGGTGCGGCAGTTCATGCATGGCGAGGCGGACGGTCCGGTGGCCTACCACTTCCCGGCGCGCGACTATGGCGACGACCTGTTCGACCGCGACCAGGCACACCGCTGATGGGGCTTATCCGCGAGATCGGCGATACGTTGGTCGCGTTCCTCAGGGCGCTGGGCAGCATGGCCATGTTCCTGGGCCGGCTGCTCATGTACACCCCGGCGGGTCTGCTGCGTTTCCGGCTGGTGGTCCACCAGGTGCACAATGCCGGTGCGCTGTCGCTGGCGATCATCATGCTCAGCGGTTTTTTCGTCGGGCTGGTGCTCGGTCTGCAGGGATTTGATCTGCTGGCACGGTTCAACTCCGAGAACGTGCTTGGGGGCGCCGTGGCGCTTGGGCTGATCAAGGAACTCGGCCCCGTGGTCACGGCCCTGTTGTTCGCCGGCCGCGCGGGAACCGCGCTGGCCTCGGAAATCGGGCTGATGAAGGCCACCGATCAGCTCTCAGCCATGGAGATGATGGCTGTCGACCCCATGAAACGCGTGGTGCTGCCGCGTTTTCTTGGTGGCGTGATCGCCATGCCGTTCCTTGTGGCGATCTTCACGGCCATTGGCATTTTTGGCTCGTGGGTGATCGGTGTGGCATGGATGGGAGTCGATCCCGGCGTGTTCTGGTCACAGATGCAGTCGCTCGTCAGCATGGACGACGTGCGAGAGGGTATCTTCAAGAGCGTCGTGTTCGGCGTGGCCGCGAGTCTGGTCGCCGTTTACGAGGGCTACACCGCCTGGCCCACTGCCGAGGGCGTGGGCCGCGCCACGACCCGGACCGTCGTGATCACCGCCGTGTCGGTGCTCATACTCGATTACATGATCACCGCAGCACTGCTCTGACAAGGATTACTGCGATGCAGCAGACACGAACCGTTGAACTTGGGACCGGCCTGTTTGTCCTTTTGGGCATAGCCGCGCTGTTTTTCCTGACCACGCAGACGACCGGCACCGGCATGGGACGGGTGGAGACCTACATGGTGACGGCGCGATTCGACAACATCGGCGGGCTGACCGCCCGCGCCCCGGTCACGATGGCCGGTGTGGCCATTGGCCGGGTGGAGAAAATCGAGCTTGATCCGGAGCGGCTAGACGCTGTGGTGACGCTCCAGATCGACCGGCGCTACGATCAGATCCCGGAGGACTCCGAGGCCTCGATCCTCACTGCCGGCCTGCTCGGCGGCAATTACATCGGCATCGGCGCCGGCGGCTCGTTCGACTCGCTGCGCGACGGTGACGAGATTTATCTTACGCAATCGGCGTTGGTTCTGGAGAGCCTGATCAGCCGGTTCCTGTTCTCGCAATCGGATGACGAAGACGATGACTAGAATTCTGACGGCTACCCTCGCGATGCTTGCCGGCCTGGCCCTGTCGAGTGCTCCTGCCTTCGCGGATACAGCGGATGCGACCGCCTCCGGAAGCGATCCGGCCGAGGTCATAGAAAGAACCGCCCGCCAAGCGCTCGATGTTCTGGAAGAGCGCCGCGAGGAGTTCGCCAGCGATGCCGACGCCCTGTTCGCGGCCATCGACGAAATCCTCTTGCCGGTGTTCGACGTGCAGCGCTCTGGTGATCTGGTGTTGGGGCGACACGCTCGTTCGGCGTCGGCCGACCAGCGACGGCGTTTCGCCCAGGCGCTCTATCGCGCACTGGTGCGCCAGTATGCCGACAATGCCCTGGATTTCTCGCCTGATCAGCTGGTGATCCGTCCGGTACGCGGGGAGGTCGATCCTCGTCGTACCCGGGTGGATAGCGAAGTGCGCCTGAGTGACGGCACTCGGGTGGGGATTGCCTACATGCTGCGCGAGACCGACGACGGCTGGAAGGTGTTCGACGTGGTGGCCGAAGGTATTTCCTACGTCCGCAATTTCCGCGAGCAGTACGATGCGGAGATCCGTCGACGCGGTCTTGATGACGTCATCGCGCTGCTTGAGCGCCAGGGCGGCATCGCAGCGCCCGACGAGGATGGCGCGGGGTGAGCGAGGTGCGACTGGACCGCGCGGCCGATGGGCGGGTGCGCATCGAGGGTCCCCTGACCTTCGAAACGGTCGACGATCGGCTGTTGGAGTACAGCCGCCAGATACTGGCCGGCGAGGAGGACCTGGTCATCGATTTCGCCGGCGTGGTGGAGGGGGATTCCGCGGGACTGGCATTGCTGATCGAGTGGCGCAGCTGGGCCGACCGGGCTGGACGCGCTATTGCCTTCGAGCAGGTGCCCTCATCGCTGCTAGGGATCGCCGATATCAGTGATGTGGCCGGGATTCTGGGCCTGGCCGAGGACTGATCCACCTACAGGTCGTCGAGCTCATCCAGGTCGTCGAGATCGTCAAACTCATAGAGGTCGTAGAAATCATCGACCGGCGGCTCGCCGTCATGGATCAGGAATTCACGACGCTGCAGATACGCCTCACGGATGAACAGGTAGGGGTCGGCGGCGCTGTCGATGTTGCCGTCGACCGAGAGCAGCGCGGCCCGTTCGTTCATCGCGAACACGATCGCGAGCTTGTCCCGGCGGCTGCTGTTGCCGTACCAGAACAGCGGATGCATGACCGCATCGACAACCGTACCGATCCCGTCCCGGAAGGTGGTCGGTCCGATGAAAGGAATGAAGACATAGGGCCCCGGGGTCACCCCGTAACTGCCCAGGGTCTGGCCGAAGTCCTCGTTCGGCCGATCCAGGCCGGCCTGCGATGCCACGTCGATGAAGCCCAGCAGCCCGATCGTCGAATTGACCAGGAAACGTCCGGTGTCGTCGACGGCGGCATCGAATTTGCCCTGGAGCACGTCATTGACGATGACGATCGGCATCGCAAGATTGGAAAAGAAATTGCCGATCCCGCGGCGCACGGGCGCCGGTGTGACGGTCTGATACGCGCGCGCGACAGGCCGTAGAACGAAACGATCGCCGATCCGGTGGATCGCGAAGTTGAACCGGTTGATCGGCTCGAAGGGGTCGACATTGCGTTCCCTGCGTACTTCGGCAGCCGGCTCGGCGTCCACGGCACGGGACTCGGCGGTCGCGGCGGCCTGGCCGGTGCTCGCGCAGGCGGCGAGACCAGGCAGCATGACCAGCACGGTCAATAGAAGGCGAATTCTGCTCATGGCTTCAAGGTGTTGTTTCTATGCGGCATGCCGACAGGGCTGCGCCGATGGGAAAAGCTCGACACTGTAGTGCAGCGCGTGGCCCGATGCCAGCCGCTCAGCGGCGCGCCTGTCCTGACGGCTCGCGTGTCTGGCGCTCGAGTTCGCGACGCAGTTCGTCCGGGACGGTGTCCATGATCCACTGAATGCGCGCTTCGAAGCGTGCCTGCTGCACGCTGTTGAGGTCCGGGGCGGCGAGCGCCATGTAGAGCTGATTGACCGCCAGCGGCGCATTACCGTTGACGATGTGGAATTCGGCCATGTAGTAGTGCGCCTCGGCCATTTCGCCCGAGGCGCTCGCGGCCATCGCGATCAGGCGAATCTGTTCGGGCGTGGGCGGGACGTTGTTCAGCAGGTCCAGCAGTACCCGGTGAGCCTCGCCAGGCTGATTGGCGGCCAGCAGGGCCTCGCTGTAGTGGATCACCAGGGGCAGGTTGCGGGGGAACAGCCGCAGGGCATTGCCATATACGCTCAGTGCCTGCTCGAGGTCACGAGTGGCCATATAGGCCTGGGCCAACCCCACGTGATAGTGCACAACCTCGGGGTGCTGTTCGACTTTCCGCTGGAAGGTCAATAGCGCGCCATCCGAGCGTCCTGCCCGCAGTTCGGCCAGCGCAAACCCGTACTCAAGCGCCTCCCGGGGGTGCTCGTCCCTTGCCAGCTCGTCTTCGAACCAGTTTCGCGCCGCCTCCGGCGTGCTGCTTGCCAGCACCCGCAGGCGGGCACGGGTCAGTGCGTAACCCAGAGAATCCTCGATCTGACCGGGATGTTCCATCTGGCGTGCCCGGTTCAGCCCCTCGGCGATGCGCGAGCTGGTCACCGGGTGGGTACGCAGAAACTCCGGCACGTTCGCCTGCGCCATCCCGTAGCGCCGGTGCAGCACCTCGAAGAAGCGCGGCAGGCCCTCGGGGTCGAATCCGGCGGTTGCGAGCACGCCGATGCCGACCCGGTCGGCCTCGTATTCGTTGGCGCGGGTGAAGGCGATCTGTTGTTCGATGGCGAAGGACTGACCCATCGCCATGGCACCCATGGCGGCATCGCCGCCCGCCACGGCACCGAGGATCACGGCGGCCAGCATGGTCGCGGCGGCGGCAATGGAGGTGCGGCGGCCCGCTGCGATCGATCGCGAGATATGCCGCTGGGTCACATGGGCGATTTCGTGTGCCAGAACCCCGGCAAGCTCGCTCTCGTTGCGCGTCGCCTCGATCAGCCCCCTGTTGATGCCGATGTAACCGCCGGGCATGGCGAAGGCGTTGATGGCACCGTCGTCGACGATGAAAAAATGGAAACGGAAATCCCCTTCGTGGGCATGCCCGGCGAGACGGTGGCCGATGTCCTGGATGTACTGGTCGACCAGCGGATCCTCGACGATACTGCCGGCATCGCGGAGCTGGCGCAGGACCATGCGGCCGATCTGCGCTTCCCGCTCCTTGGACATGACGGTATCCGACGGGCTGCCCATATCGGGCAGGTTCATCGGGTTAGCCACGACCAGGCCGGGGCTGACCAGCAGCAGGACCAGCGCTCGGAAGATGTGGATCACGCGCAACACCGTCTCGGCGGCGGAAAGTACCGGATCAGACCGTGCGCCTGCGTCCGGGGTTCCATGGCTAGAGGCGCTCCGAGGCGTAGTCGGCCAGGCGCGAGCGCTCGCCGCGCAGCAGCGTCAGGTGACCGGCGTGGGGCCAGTCGCGGAACCGGCTGACCAGGTAGGTGAGTCCCGAGGTGGATTCGGTGAGGTAGGGCGTATCAATCTGCGCAAGATTACCCAGGCACACCAGCTTGGTACCCGGGCCGGCGCGCGTGACCAGCGCCTTCATCTGCTTGGAGGTGAGGTTCTGTGCCTCGTCGATGATCACGTAGCGGTTGAGGAACGTACGACCGCGCATGAAATTCATCGAGCGAATCTTGATCCGGTTGCGCAGCAGATCCTGGGTGGCCGCGCGCCCCCAGTCGCCACCATCGGTCGGCTTGGCCAGGACCTCCAGGTTATCCATCAGCGCACCCATCCACGGCTCCATCTTCTCCTCTTCGGTGCCGGGCAGGAATCCGATGTCATCGCCGAGCGGAATCGTGACCCGCGTCATGATGATTTCGCTGTAGCGGTTGAGATCGAGCGTCTGGGACAGCCCAGCTGCCAGCGTCAGCAGCGTCTTGCCGGTGCCAGCCGCACCGAGGATGGTCACCAGGTCGATGTCCGGGTCCATCAGCAGGTTGAGCGCGAAGTTCTGCTCGCGGTTGCGCGCGCGGATGCCCCACACGGCGTGGCGCTCGCTGCGGAAGTCCTGGGCGATCTCCAGTACCGCCGTGTCGCCCTCGTGGCTGCAGACGATGGCCTCGAACCCACGTGGCTGTTCCGGAGCCGGCGGCGCATAGAGGCAGTCGTTGACCGACCACTCCCGCGTTTGTTCGCCGCGAACGCGGTAGAAGCTCCGACCGTCTTCCTGCCATGAGTCCAGGTCCGGTGCCAGCCTCGCCCAGAAATCGTCCGGCAGCGCCAGGATGCCAGGCGGCAGCATGTCGGCATCCTCCAGCGCGGTGTCGCTGAAGTAATCCTCGGCGGCGATACCGAGCACGGTCGCCTTGATTCTGAGGTTGATGTCCTTCGACACCAGGATGACGAGGTCCTCGGGCCGTTCCTGCTGCACACCCATCACTGCGGCCAGGATCACGTTGTCGGCCAGGTTGCGAAGCGGCACACCCTCCAGGGGAGCGTCGTGAACCCGCAGCTGAAAAAACAGCCGCCCCCGTGGTCGCGGCGGCTCCTTGCTCCAGGCCGCCGCCGCCGCGTCAGGCAGCGCCAGCCCGTTCGCCAGCCCGTCGGTCCCGGCCTCGCTGACCAGTTCGTCCAGAAATCGGCTGGCCTGGCGGGCATTGCGGGCGACATCGGACATGCCCTTCTTGGCGGCATCGAGCTCTTCGAGCACGGCCATCGGGATGTAGATGTCGTGCTCGGCGAAGCGGAAGATCGCCGCCGGATCGTCCATCAGGACGTTGGTGTCGAGCACGAAGACCTTGCGGGCCTCGCGCTGCCGGCTCGCCCGCGAGCGGGGCGTCATCTCAGAGCGCCTTGACGGCGGCCAGGACCTCTTCGACGTGCCCCTTCACCTTCACGCCACGCCACTCCTGGCGCAGCACGCCCTCGGGGTCGATCAGGAACGTGCTGCGTTCGATGCCGAGCACTTTCCGTCCGTACATGTTCTTTTCCTTGATGACGCCGAAGGCCTGGCAGAGGGCTTCATCCTTATCGGAGATCAGATCGAAGGGGAATTCGTACTTGGCGCGGAAGTTCTCGTGGGCCCGCAGGCTGTCGCGGGACACGCCGACGATCACCGCGCCCGCACGTTTGAATTTGGCATGGTGGGCAGCGAAATCCTGACCCTCGGTGGTACAGCCCGGGGTGTTGTCTTTGGGATAGAAGTACAGCACGAGGGTTTTGCCCGCAAAGTCGCCCAGGCTCAGCGTCTTGTCTCCCGTCGCCGGGGCGCTGAACCCAGGGACCGCCTTCCCGATCGCAAGCTCGCTCATTTCCATTGTCTCCTTGGTATCGCTTCCATCAGGGCAGCGCCGGCGCGCTCAGCCCTTGACCGGTTCCATGATCGCGTCGAGGTTGAGCTGGTCGCAGAAGTCCATGAACTCCTCGCGCAGAGCCGAGATGTGCACTGTGGCAGGGATGTTGACGGTGATCTGCACGGCGAACATCGGCGCTCCGGTGTGGGCGGCCGCGTAGCTCCGGGTGTTGAGCTCGGCAATCTCGATATCGCGGGCTGCGAAAAAGCCCGCCAGGTTATGCACGATACCGGGTTGATCCAGACAGACGACGTCCACGGCATAGGGCAGCAGATTGCCCCGCTGGCCGCGCGCTTCGGTGCGCTTGAGCTGGATCTCGAGCTCGTTGGCCTCGGCCACCCGGTCGAGCTCCTTTTCCAGCCGGGTTAGCGTGTGCCACTTGCCGGAGATCAACATCAGGACGGCGAACTCCGACGCCAGGGCTGTCATCCGGCTTTCGAGGATGTTCCCGCCGCAATCGAGAACGATCCGTGTCAGATCGCGGACGACGCCTTTCCTGTCCGAGCCGACGGCGGACAGCACCAGCAGCTGCTCCATAGCGGGCCTCGGTCTGGGGGATTCCTGGGAGAGAGCACTCATGAGACTGATCGGAAGTGTACCGCTATCCCACGCGCGCGCAAGGCGGCTTGCGCGGGGCTCGCAGCGGTCGCTACCATGCGCGGCTGGTCTTGCTTCCCGGATTGCCCTCCATGCTCCAAGGTAGTCTCGTCGCGCTGGTGACGCCCATGCACGCCGACGGCGGTGTCGACGAGCGCGCGCTGGCCGGGCTGGTCGAGTTCCATGTCGAGGCCGAGACCGCGGGATTGGTGATCGCGGGGACCACTGGCGAGTCGGCCACGCTCAAGCGAGACGAGCACATCGCGCTGATCGCCCGGTCGGTCGAGCTGGCCGACGGGCGGATTCCCGTGTTCGCCGGCACCGGCTCGAACTCCACTGCGCAGACGCTCGATCTCTCCCTGGCGGTCAGTTCATTGGACGTGGCCGGGTTCCTGTTGGTGACGCCGTATTACAACAAACCGACCCAGGAAGGGCTGTATCGGCATTTCACGACCATCGCCGATACCCTCGAGCGTCCTGTGATGCTCTACAATGTTCCCGGCCGGACCGCCGTGGACATGCAGCCGGAGACCGTCGCCCGACTCGCCGAACATCCGCATATCACCTCACTCAAGGAGGCTTCGGGGGAGGTGGCGCGAGTGGCGCGGCTGCGGGAACTCTGCGGCGAAGACTTCGGTCTCTACAGCGGGGATGACGCCACGACGCGCGAATTCATCCTGGCCGGTGGCAACGGCGTCGTCTCGGTTACGGCCAACGTCGCCCCGGCCATGATGCAGCGCATGTGTATGGCCGCCCTGGCGGGGGATGCCGAGCACGCCGCAGCACTCGATAAACCGCTTGCCGGACTGCACGAAAAGCTGTTCGTCGAGGCCAACCCCATTCCCGTCAAGTGGGCACTTGAGCGCATGGGACTCATCAACGGAGGGGTCCGCCTGCCGCTGACGCGCCTGTCGGAGGCGGCCAGGCCGATCGTGGAGCAGGCGCTCAGAGACGCCGGAGTGACATTGCCATGAACCGTCCAAGCAACCTGATCGCACGCAGCGGTGTCATTGCCGTGGCTGCCGCCACCTTGGCGGCCTGCGCTAGCGTGCCCTGCGAGCGCCCCGAACGCTACGCCGGCGCGCCCAGCGTGGCGCCCCTGCAGATCCCCGAAGGGCTCACCGCGCCGGATCAATCCCGGGCCCTGCGAATTCCGCCCCAACCTGTGGAAGAGCCGCGCCGGGTCAGCCGTCGTGGACCCTGTCTGGAGAGCCCGCCGGATTTCTTCGATCGGCCGCTGATCGAGCGCTGATGGCCGATCGCGCCCCGGTCGGCGCGTCCGAGTGAATTGCCAGTGTCGCGAGTCCGGGGTAAGCTTGCCGCCCTTCCAGGAGAGGTGGCCGAGTGGTCGAAGGCGCTTGATTGGAATTCAAGTATACGGTAACCCCGTATCGTGGGTTCGAATCCCACCCTCTCCGCCAGTTCGTGCAAGGGCCCTTCGGGGCCCTTATGCTTGAGGCATGAGCGCCGTCCCGACACTCGCCGAGATCGAGGCCGCCGCGCGTATCGTGCACGCGCATATGCCGCCCACCCCCCAGTACTGCTGGCCGCTGCTGTGTGAGGCGCTCGGCACGGAAGTCTGGGTCAAGCACGAGAACCAGACCCCGGTTGGCGCCTTCAAGATCCGCGGCGGGCTGGTGCACTTCGCGTGCCTGGCCGAGCGGGGCGTGCTACCCAGCGGGGTGATCAGCGCCACCCGCGGCAACCATGGGCAATCCGTCGGCTTCGCTGCCCGCCTGCACGGCATCCCCGCCACCATCGTCGTACCGCACGGCAACAGCCGCGAGAAGAATGCCGCCATGCGCGCGTTCGGCGTTGAGCTGATCGAGCATGGCGAGGATTTCCAGGCGTCCCGGGAGCATGCGGCAGAGCTTGCCGATGCCCGCGGCCTGCGGATGGTGGCCTCGTTTCATGAGGATCTCGTCACCGGCGTTGCGACCTATGCGCTGGAGCTGCTGCGTGCGGTGGCGGGTGTGGATGTCGTCTACGTGCCCATAGGCCTGGGTTCGGGGATCTGCGGGATGCTGGCGGTGCGTGATGCGCTGGGCCTGACCACGGAAGTGGTCGGCGTGGTCTCGGCGCATGCACCGGCCTATGCGCGATCGTTTGCCGCAGGTGAGGCGGTCGATGCGCCGGCGCTCACTGCGATCGCGGACGGCATGGCCTGTCGCACGCCGGAGCCCGAGGCGCTGGCGCGGATCGGCCGCGGCGTGAGCCGGGTGGTGGAGGTGACGGACGACGAGGTGCGCGCAGCCATGCGGCTGTTGTTCGAGACCACACACAATGTGGCCGAAGGCGCGGGCGCGGCTGCAGTGGCTGCGGCCTCGCAGGAGCGGGCCGGTAATCGTGGTCGGCGGGTGGCAGTGGTGCTCTCTGGCGGGAATGTCGATCGGGAGGTGTTCGCCGAGGTGCTCGGCGGTGACGGCACACCTCGCGAGCCGGAAGGATGACGGTCGAGCAGGCATTCATCGCGCTGGCGCTGGCTGGCCTCCTGCTGATCTCAGGCGTCTTCATCCGGCGGCACGTGACGGTGCTGCAGCGGCTGTATCTGCCAAGCTCCATCGTCGCGGGGACGGTGGCGCTGCTGGCCGGCCCGGAAGTGCTGGGGCGTCTGGTGTCGCAGGTGGCGCCGGAGAGCACGCTTGCCCAGGGCCTGTTTCCGGATTACGTGCGGGAAGTCTGGGCCGCGTTGCCCTCGCTGCTGATCACGGTCGTGTTCGCCTGCCTGTTCGTCGGCAAGCGCATCCCGCCGCTCGCAGTCATCTGGCAGCGGGCCGGTCCGATGATTACCCACGGGCAGACGTTGGCCTGGGGTCAGTATGTGGTCGGGATCACGCTCGTCATCGTGCTGCTGGGGCCTGTTTTCGGCATGCCCGCGATGACTGGCGCTCTGATCGAGATCGGCTTCGAGGGCGGGCATGGCACCGCAGCCGGTCTTGCGAAGACCTTCCGGGAACTCGGCTTCGCCAACGGCGCCGACCTTGCGATCGGACTGGCGACGGTCGGCGTGGTCAGCGGC
>PWZL01000024.1 GCA_003567475.1 Gammaproteobacteria bacterium
ACCTGATCGCAGAAAAACTCGCCGACGACCGCCAGGTCGCGGTCGCCGCCTCCCACGAGTTCGGCGTTCCCCTGCTGGATCTCGATGCGATCGAGGTCGACCTCGACACGGTCAAGCTGGTCGACGACAAGCTGCTCAACAAACACCGCGTCCTGCCGCTGCTGCGCCGCGGCAAACGCATGTTCGTCGCCGTCTCCGACCCGACCAACCTGCAGGCCGTCGACGAGATCAAGTTCCAGACCTCGCTGTCCATCGAACCGGTGGTGGTCGAGGAGGACAAACTGGAGAGGCGCCTGGGCTCCGTCATGGAGGCCGCCGACACCAGCATGTCGGCGCTGGCCGATGACGATCTCGACCTCGACGGGCTGGACATCTCCTCCGACGACGAGGACGAGAGTGGCGATGCGGTCTCCCGAGCCGACATCGAAGATGCGCCCATCGTGCGCTTCGTCAACAAGGTGCTGCTCGACGCCATCAAGAAAGGTGCCTCGGACATCCACTTCGAGCCCTACGAGAAGAAATTCCGTGTGCGCATGCGCCACGACGGGGTACTGAAGGAAGTCGCCTCGCCGCCGGTGCAGCTGGCCACCAAGGTCACCGCCCGCATCAAGGTCATGTCCCGGCTGGACATTGCCGAGCGGCGGGTGCCGCAGGACGGGCGACTTAAGATGCGGCTGTCCAAGAACCGCGCCATCGACTTCCGCGTGAACACCTGCCCGACGCTGTTCGGCGAGAAGGTGGTCATGCGTATCCTCGACCCCTCGAGTGCGACACTCGGCATCGACGCGCTGGGCTACGAGGAGCCGCAGAAAAACCTCTACATGGAGGCGCTGGCCAAGCCCTACGGCATGATCCTGGTGACTGGGCCGACCGGCTCGGGCAAGACCGTCTCGCTGTATACCGGGCTGAACATCCTGAACACCCAGGAGCGCAACATCTCCACGGCCGAAGACCCGGCAGAAATCAACATGCCGGGCGTCAACCAGGTGAACGTCAACCCCAAGGTCGGCCTGACCTTCGCCTCGGCGCTGAAGGCGTTCCTGCGCCAGGACCCGGACGTGATCATGGTCGGCGAGATCCGTGATCTCGAAACCGCCGAGATCGCGATCAAGGCCGCCCAGACCGGCCACCTGGTGCTCTCCACCCTGCACACCAACGATGCGCCGAAGACTCTGACCCGCCTGGTCGACATGGGCGTGAAGCCCTACGCCATCGCCTCCACCGTCAGCCTGATCATCGCCCAGCGCCTGGCACGCAAGCTCTGCTCGCACTGCAAGGAGCCGGCGGACATCCCCAAGGAGGCGCTGCTCAAGGAAGGCTTCACCGAGGCCGAAGTCGACGCGGGCCTGACCATTTATCGTCCGGTGGGCTGCAACATGTGCACCGACGGCTACAAGGGCCGGCTCGGCATCTTCCAGGTGCTGCCGGTCACCGAGGAGATCGGGCGGATCATCATGGCCGGCGGCAATGCCATGCAGATCGCGGACCAGGCGCTGGCCGACGGCATCATGGACCTGCGCCGGGCGGGGCTGAAGAAAGTCCGCGACGGACTGACCAGTCTGGAAGAAGTCAATCGCGTCACCGTCGAGTAGCGCGGGCGCCGGGATCGGCTAAACTGTGAGCGATGCCCGCGCGGCCCCCCTGGGCACCGCGCACAATCCATCGTGGAACCCATTCTTCAGGACCCTCGGCCATGGCACAGAGCGCCACTGTCAAAGACATTCCCTTCACCTGGGAAGGCAAGGACCGCAAGGGCAAGACCCAGCGCGGCAAGCTGATTGCCAAGTCCGAAGCCGAACTCAAGCAGCACTTGCGTGCCCAGGGGATCGTCGCCACCAAGGTGCGCAAGCAGAGCACCCTGTTCCAGAAAAAAGGCAAGGTCACTCCGCAGGACATCGCCATCTTCAGCCGGCAGCTCGCCACCATGCTGGCCGCCGGCATTCCGCTGGTGCAGGCCTTCGATATCATCGGCAACGGCCACGACAACCCGGCGATGCAGAAACTCCTGCTGGCCGTGAAGCAGGACATCGAGGGGGGGACCAACTTGGCCGACGCACTGGCCAAGCACCCGCTGTACTTCGACGATCTGTTCGTGAACCTGGTCGCCGCCGGCGAACAGGCCGGTGCGCTGGAAACCCTGCTGGACAAGATTGCCACCTACAAGGAAAAGACCGAGGCGCTGAAAAAGAAGATCAAGAAGGCACTGACTTACCCCGCAGCCGTGGTGGTCGTGGCTATCGTGGTCACCGCCATCCTGCTGATCTTCGTGGTGCCGCAGTTCGAGGAGCTGTTCACCGGTTTCGGCGCTGACCTGCCGGCCTTCACGCGCATGGTCATCGACCTCTCGCAGTTCATGCAGGCGCAGGGCTGGATCATCCTCGCCGCTGTGGTCGCGGCAGGCTACACCTTCACGTATTTCAAGAAGCGCTCGCGTGCCTTCCGCCAGACGCTGGACCGGATCTCGCTCAAGCTCCCGGCCATCGGCCCGATCCTCGAGAAATCCGCGATCGCCCGCTACTCGCGCACGCTTGCGACCACCTTCTCCGCCGGCGTGCCGCTGGTGGAGGCGCTGGAGTCGGTCTCCGGTGCCACCGGCAACATCGTCTACGAAGATGCGGTGCTGCGCATGCGCGACGAGGTCGCCACCGGCACCCGCCTGCAACGCTCGATGGAAAACACCGGCCTGTTCCCCAACATGGTGGTGCAGATGGTCGCCGTGGGCGAGGAGTCCGGTTCGCTGGACGAGATGTCCTCGAAAGTGGCGGACTTCTATGAGGCCGAGGTCGACAACGCCGTGGACAACCTGAGCGCCCTGCTGGAGCCGGCCATCATGTCCATCCTCGGCGTGCTGGTCGGGGGCCTGGTGGTCGCCATGTACCTGCCGATCTTCCAGATGGGTCAGGTGGTCTGAGCGCCGCGCCTGCGCGCGCCAGGCGTCCGTCCGACCATGCTCTCGCTGCTGCAGACCCATCCCCCGCTGCTGTTCGGGGTGACCGTGGTGCTCGGCCTGCTGATCGGCAGTTTTCTGAACGTTGTGGTCTATCGGCTACCGATCATGCTGCAGCGCGAATGGGCCACGCAGTGCGCGGAGCTTCGCGAGGCGCCTGCGCCCGAACACACGCCGGCACGCTTCAACCTGCTGGTGCCGGCCTCGGCCTGCCCGGCCTGCGGCACGGCCATCCGGCCCTGGCAGAACATCCCGGTGATCTCCTGGCTGCTGCTGCGCGGGCGCTGTGCGGCCTGCGGCACAGCCATCAGCACGCGCTATCCGGTCGTCGAGGCCGCCACCGCGGTGTTCAGCCTGGCGGTGATCTGGCAGTTCGGCGCCACCCCCCAGGGCGCCGCAGCCCTGCTGTTCACCTGGACACTGATCGCCGCCAGCCTGATCGACTTCGACACCACCCTGCTGCCCGACAGCCTCACCCTGCCGCTGATGTGGGCCGGTCTGCTGCTGGCGCTCACCGCCGGCGGGACGGGTGTGTTCGCCGATCTCCCCTCGGCGGTGATCGGCGCGGCGGCCGGCTATCTCATTCTCTGGAGCATTTACTGGCTGTTCAAGCTGGTCACCGGCAAGGAGGGCATGGGCTATGGCGACTTCAAGCTGCTGGCCGCCATCGGTGCCTGGCTGGGCTGGCAGGTCCTGCCGCAGGTCATCCTGCTGTCTGCCGTGGTCGGCGCGGCAGTCGGCCTTAGCCTGATGGTCGTCCGCGGCCGCGATCGCGACATGGCCATCCCCTTCGGGCCCTATCTCGCCGCCGCCGGCTGGATCGCGCTGGTCTGGGGCGAGGACATCAACCGCCTCTACCTCGGCGCGACCGGGCTGTAATGCCAGGGCCGGGCGCGCGGTGAACCCCGGTCCGTCGGCCGCCGGCGATGCGCCGCCCATGCGCGTCGGCCTCACCGGTGGCATCGCCAGCGGCAAAAGCGCCGTCTCGCAGGCCTTTGAGGCCCTGGGCGTGACGGTCATCGACACCGACCTCATCGCCCGCGAAGTGGTCGCGCCCGGCAGCCCCGCACTGGCCGAGATCCGGGCGGCGTTCGGTGACGAGGTGCTGGATGCCGAGGGCGGTCTCGACCGGCGGCGGATGCGCGAGCGGGTGTTTACCGACGCGGCGCGCCGCAAACAGCTGGAGGGCATCCTGCATCCGCGCATCCGCGCCGCCGCGCTGGCGCGGGCGGACGCCGCACCGGGCCGGTATGTGGTGATCGCCGTGCCACTGCTGGTCGAGACCGGTTTCGACCGCCTGGTCGACCAGGTGGTGGTGGTGGACTGCCCGGAGGCGCTGCAGCTCGAACGGCTGATGCGGCGCGACGACCAGGACGAGGCCGCCGCCCGACGGATCCTCGCTGCCCAGACCGGCCGCGAGACCCGCCTGGCCCGTGCCGACCACGTGATCGACAACGCCGGCAGCCTGGCCGACACGCAGGCGCAGGTCGCCGCCCTCCACGCCACACTCATGGCCGCCGCGGCCCGGATTTGCTGAGTCTCCCTCCTGCATAGCAGAATAGGGCGATGCATGAGCCCGCGCAGCGCGCAGAGGGGGCCACCGGCGCCATACCGATGGTCGAGTACGAGCAGCCGCTGACCGAGCGGATGCGGACCTTCCTGCGCCTGGAGTTTCTGTATCAGCAGGCGGTGTTCCACGGCGAAGACGGCAGCGACTGGGGCAGTCGCGCCGCGGTGATGAGTCTGCTCGACATCCTCGCCATTCTCGCCCGGGGCGACCTGCGCTCGGAGGCCCTGAAAGAGCTCGAGCGCCACGCCGAGGGGTTGCGTCGCTTCCAGCGCCAGCCCGGCGTGGATCTCGGGCGCCTGAGCTCGCTGCTGCACACGGTCGAGTCGCTACGTGAAGGCCTGAATGCCAGCGGTTCCAACTTCGTCCAGCAGCTGCGCGAATCCGAGTTCCTGAGCGCGATCAAGCACCGCAGCGCCATCCCGGGCGGCACCTGCGTGTTCGATCTGCCGGATTACACCTACTGGCTCAGCCGCGGCGAGGACGAGCGCCAGGCCCAGCTCGAGGACTGGCTCGCCATCCTGCGCCCGCTTTGCGATGCGGTCACCGAGATCCTCTGGCTCACGCGCGAGAGCGCACGGCCCACCCGGCAGCTGGCCGCGGGCGGTATGTACCAGCAGGCGCTGGAGCGCAACCAGACCCCCAACCTCATCCGCGTACTGATGCCGCGCGACATCGACCTCTACCCCGAGATCAGCGGCGGCCAGCACCGCTTTACGGTGCGTTTTCTGCGCTGGTCGGGCACCGGCCAGCGCGCCCGCCAGACCGACGAGGACATCGAGTTCCTCCTGGCGCTGTGCTGAGCGCGAGCCAGCAGAATATCGTCTGTATGAAGTGGGGCACGAAGTTCCCCGCCTCAGACGTCAACCGCCTGCGCGCCATGGTCCGACGGCACCTGGCCACGCCGCACCGCTTCGTCTGCTTCACCGACAACCCCGAGGGTCTGGCTGAGGACATCGACGCGCGCCCGCTGCCGGAGGTGGGCTGGGCGGACGAGCCGGACATCAATGCCCACGGCTGGCGCAAGGTGGGGCTGTTCGGTGAGACGCTCGCCGATCTGGAGGGCCAGGCGCTGTATCTGGATCTGGATGTGGTGATCGTCGACGCCCTCGACCCGTTCTTCGCCGGCGATGCGGCCTTCCGGGTGATCAAGGACTATCGGCCGTTACGCTGGCGGGGTGACAGTTTCGTCGGCAACACCTCGGTGATGCGCTTCGAGATTGGCGCCCATCCGGTGCTGCTCGAGCGCTTCCGCAGCGAGTTCCCGGCCATCCGCGAGACGCTGCGCAACGAGCAGGAGTACCTCTCGCACTACTTCCATGACCTGGGCCTGCTCGAGCACTGGCCGCAGGCCTGGTGTCCAAGTTTCAAGCACCATTGCGTCGGCGTGGGGCCGCTGACCTGGCTGCGCACACCCCGCATCCCGGCAGGTGCACGGGTCATCGTGTTTCACGGCGACCCGAAACCTGAAGACGCCCTCGAGGGGCGCGGCGGCAAGTGGTATCGCCACATCCGTCCCACCCCCTGGATTCGCGAGCACTGGGGCTGACGCTGCCGGCACCCCCAGGCCTGCCGCGACAGCGCCCGCCTGAGCTCGACCGTCAGCCCGCTGCCCCCCTCACCTCGCAGCGCCTGCAGCGCATGGCGCCCACGTCGCGGTCGCGGCCACAGCCAGAAATCCACATCGACATCTGCCAGCGCCGAGCGTCTGCGCGACGCCCACGAGGGTCCGCCAGTGCGCGGGCACAGCGCGCGGCTCAGGCTTTGCGGGACGGCCACGGGGACGCCGGCCGCGCGGCAGGCGGCCAGCCAGCGCGTGCGCAGCGCCGCCCCGCGGCGGCTCGCCGGGGCACCCTCGGCCACCACGCAGACGCCCGGCCCCAGGCTCACGGCCAGACCGTCAGGCGGGTGCAGGCGACGCGGGCGACCCGGCCGGCGCCAGCGGGGATATCCGCCCGACAGCCAGAGCTGTAATGCCAGACGGCGATTGGCCGCCAGCAGCGGCAGGTCGAGAAGTTCGGCGGGGCGCAGCCACGCCCAGGCCTGACCCTCGCGGGCGACCGGCGCACCTGACCAGTCCGTGACCCACCAGAAATCCAGCGCGACGCGCCTGGCCGGGTAGACGTACTCGAACGCGACCATCGGGGCGGCCCGCGCCAGCGTCAGCCCCAGTTCTTCGTTGAGTTCCCGGGCCAGTGCCTCACGACGGCTTTCGCCAGGCTCGCGCTTGCCGCCGGGAAATTCCCACAAGCCGGCGTGATCGCGCCCACCCGGGCGCTGGGCCAGCAGGACGCGCCCGTCAGCACGACTCACAATGCCGGCGACGACTTCGAGCACGCGGCGCCGATCTCCGGTGTCAGTCACCCGGCGGCGGCGACGGCCGGGGAGTCGGCCGCGGCGGCGCGACCACGCGCCAGTCGGCGCAGGCTTCGCGCGAACTCACCGCTGGCCAGAATCTCCGACAGACGCTGTAACGGCGGTCTTGCCAGATAGCCCTGAAACTGGAAGAACTCCGCCACGCAGTCGTCATCGATGTCGATCTGCCCGGGCTCCTGGATCCGGCCCAGCACCACCCCTTCGGCGATCCGCGCACAGGCATAGCCCAGGGCCAGGCGGGCATCACGCTCGCCCACCGGGTTCGGCACGCGCCGGACCAGCACGCGGTTCAGGTCCCGCACATCCTCACGGATGCCTTCCGGCAGCTCCCAGGCCTCCATCAGCAGCTGGCCGATGACCATGGCATTGGCACCCAGCGAAAACTGCTCGGCGGTCGTGCGCTCGGCCAGCCCCAGCGCCCACTGCCGGCTGGCCGTCTCCCCGGGCAGCAGCCGGGGCACGACGAAATCGCCGAGAAAGGACAGGACCGTCTGCGTCGAAGTGGCACTGATGTCGCGAATACCGAGCTTTGGCGCCAGCGCCTCGACCAGGGCCACCGCGATGGCGCCGACATCCAGCAGTTGCGACTGGAAGCGCCGCAAGGCCGGGTCCTTCCCGGTCAGCGCCTCTTCCATGGCGAACTGCAGCGCCATATTGCGCACCGCATTGCACCCCAGGTAGGTGATCGCATGGGCCACGCTGCTGATCGGCGAGCGCAGGCCGTAGAACGGTGAGTTGACGCGCCCGATGATCCGCGCGGTAAGCACCGGCTCGCACACCAGCAGCTCGGTGAGCGCCCGCGGCGAGACATCCTCCATGAACTCCGGAGACATCAGCTGCTGGACGGAACGCGGCGGCACGGACACCCCGGTCAGGCGCTGGCGCAGGCGCTCGAGGTCGGCGGGCTCGAGCGTGGCGACCTCGTACAGATCGAAGGCCAGGGTCGGGTGCGTCTCTTCCCCCGCCGGGGCCGCAGCGCCAGCTCTCCCTGTGTCACGGCCCCCGGTGAGCAGGTTATCGTAGGCGCCGGTGCTCAGCGCGGCGCCGGCGGACAGCCGCTCGGCCGCCACCGGTGCCGCAGCCACCTGCCCACGGGCGCGCCTGGCGGCCGGCCGACCCTCCCCCGCTACGCGGCGTGGGTGCGCCCGACGACGCAGCAGCAGCCACAGGCCGACAACAGCCACGGCAGCAGCGAAAAAGGCGAGTGCGGCGTTCATACCGGGGGTATCGGCCAGCGGGCGGGCAAACTTGAATGCTGGCGCCGCCGACCATCGGGCCGGTCACGGCCCGGCACAGGCGGCCTGCGGCCTGCGGACGGCCTGCTCAGCTCAGCTTGCCGTGGCAGTGCTTGTACTTGCGTCCCGAGCCACAGGGACAGGGGTCGTTCCGCCCGACCTTCGGCTCCTCGCGCACAAACTGCTCGACCTGCGGGGCCGCCGGCTGGCGCGGGGCCGCCGGGGCGGCCACGCCGCCCCCGGCACCCACTGCGGCGCCCCCTGCGATCCCGGCGGCGGCTGCCGCCGGCGCGGCCGCCGTCAGCGACGGCGCCTCGGCATGCTGGAACTTCAGCCGCTCAGAGGCGCGGCGCTGCTCCTCGACTTTCTCGACATCCTCCTCGCTTCTGATCTGCACGCGCGAGAGGAGCTTGATGGTGTCCTGGTTCACGGTGTCGAGCATCTGCGTGAACATCTGGAACGCCTCGCGTTTGTACTCCTGTTTCGGATTACGCTGAGCGAAGCTGCGCAGCCCGATGCTCTGGCGGAGGTAATCCATCGCCGCGAGATGTTCCTTCCAGTGGAAGTCGAGCTGCTGGAGCATGATGGCCTTCTCGAAATGCCGCATCACCGGCTCGCCGATACGCGCCACCTTCTCGTGGTAGCGCGCCTCGAGCTCGTCGACGATGCGCTCGCGCAGCTGCTGCTCGTCGAGCGAGGTGTCTTCCTCGATCCACGTGCCGACCTCGAGGGTCACGCCGTAATCGCGCTCCAGCGCCTGCTCGAGGCCCTCGGTGTCCCACAGCTCCTCGACGCTCTGCGGCGGGATGTAGACGTTGATCACCTCGTTCACGACCTCGGCACGGATGCCGCGGATCGCCTCGGAGATGTCGGTGGCCTCCATCAGTTCGGCGCGACGCGCGTACACCACCTTCCGCTGGTCATTGGCGACGTCATCGTACTCGAGCAGATTCTTGCGGATGTCGAAGTTGTGCGCCTCGACCTTACGCTGGGCGCGCTCGATCTGGCGGCTCAGCATCTTGCTCTCGATAGCCTCACCCTCGCGCATGCCGACGCGGCTCAGCATCGCCTTGGTGCGGGCGGGATCGCCGAAGATGCGCATCAGGTTGTCTTCCATCGAGAGATAGAAGCGCGACGAGCCGGCGTCGCCCTGGCGGCCCGAGCGACCGCGCAGCTGATTGTCGATGCGCCGCGATTCGTGGCGTTCGGTGCCCACGATGTGCAGCCCGCCGGCCTCGAGGACCTGGTCGTGGCGCGCCTGCCAGTCCTGCCTGACCCGCGCCTGGGCCTCGGTGTCGTCGTCGGCCACCTCGGCGAGCTCGGCGTCGAGCTTGCCACCGAGCACGATGTCGGTGCCTCGGCCGGCCATGTTGGTCGCGATGGTCACGGCACCCGGGCGTCCGGCCTGGGCGATGATGTCGGCCTCCCGCTCGTGCTGTTTGGCGTTCAGCACCTCGTGGCGGATCTTCTTTTGCTTGAGAAAGCCCGAGAGCAGTTCGGAGGCCTCGATCGAGGTGGTGCCGACCAGCACCGGCTGGCCACGCTCGTTGCAATCGAGAATGTCTTCGAGGATGGCTTCGAACTTGTCTTTCTGGGTGAGGTAGACCAGGTCGGGCAGATCCTTGCGGATCATCGGCTTGTGGGTGGGGATGACCACCACTTCCAGGCCATAGATCTGCTGGAACTCGACCGCCTCGGTATCGGCGGTACCCGTCATGCCCGAGAGCGTCTCGTACATGCGGAAATAGTTCTGGAAGGTGATCGAGGCGATCGTCTGGTTCTCTTCCTTGATGCGCACGCCTTCCTTGGCCTCGATGGCCTGGTGCAGGCCATCGGACCAGCGCCGGCCAGCCATGGTGCGGCCGGTGAACTCATCGACGATGACGATTTCGCCATCCTTGACGATGTAGTCCACGTCCTTGTGAAACAGCGCATGCGCCCTGAGCGCGGCATTCAGATGATGCATCAGCCGGATGTTGGCGGCGTCATAGAGCCCCTGGCCGGTTTCCAGCAGTCCATCCTCGACCAGCAGCTGTTCGACCTTGTCCAGTCCGTCCTCGGTGAGGTTGGCCTGCTTGGTCTTTTCGTCGACCGAGTAATCCCCCGGACCGTCTTCCTCTTCCTGCACCGTGAGGTTCGGGATCAGGCGGTTGATGCGGCCATAGAGCTCTGAGCTCTCCTCCGAGGGCCCGGAGATGATCAGCGGCGTGCGGGCCTCGTCGATCAGGATCGAGTCGACCTCGTCGACGATGGCGAACGCCAGACCGCGCTGCATGCGGTCTTCGTTGCGGAAGGCCAGATTGTCACGCAGATAGTCGAAGCCGAACTCGTTGTTGGTGCCGTAGACGATGTCGCAGGCATAGGCCTCGCGCTTCTCATCGGGTGGCTGGCCACTGCGGATCACGCCGACCGTGAGGCCGAGAAAAGTGTAGACCGGCGCCATCCAGTCGGCGTCGCGACGGGCGAGGTAGTCGTTCACCGTGACCACATGCACGCTCTTGCCGCTCAGGGCGTTGAGATACGCCGGCAGCGTGGCCATGAGGGTCTTGCCCTCGCCGGTACGCATCTCGGCGATATTGCCCTCGTGCAGTGCCATGCCACCGATCAGCTGGACATCGAAATGCCGCAGGCCGAGGGTGCGCCGTGCGGCCTCGCGGCAGACGGCGAAGGCCTCGGGCAGCAGGGCATCGAGGTCGGGAGACTGCTGATAGCGCTCACGGAACGCTTCGGATTTCGCTGCCAGCGCCTCGTCGGAGAGGGCCTGAAGGTCGTCTTCGAGAGCGTTGATGCGGGCGACGGACTTGCGATACCCACGGATCAGCCGATCGTTGCGGCTGCCGAAAAGACTGCTGAGAAACTTGGCCAAAATAGTGTTCCCGATCGACTGGCGCGCGGCGAGGCGGCTGCGCCCACTGGAGGCCGTCGCGCGTAAAGTGCTCTATTCTATTGACAACGACCGGGCCGGGGAACCGGGGTTCCCTGGCGCCGGTCCTGGCGCGGTGCTCAGCGCCGTGCCTGAACGTAGGGCAGCGGGTCGACCTGGCGGCCGTTGAGCAGCACCTCGAAGTGCAGATGGGTGCCGGTGGCGCGGCCGGTCGAGCCCATCAGGCCAATCACCTCGCCCTTGCGCACCGTGTCACCCACTTCGACGAGATTGTCCTTGTTGTGCGCATAGCGCGTCACATAGCCGTTGCCATGATTGATCTCGACCATCCGGCCGTAGCCGTAGCGGCTGCCGGAGAAGATGACCACGCCATCGCCGGCGCTGAGGATTTCCGTGCCTGGCCGACCGGCGAAGTCGAGCCCCCGGTGCATGGCCGGACGGCCGGTAAACGGATCGGTGCGACGGCCGAAGCGTGAGGAAATCCACCCGGCGGCCACTGGACGGGCCTCCGGCTGGGCGCGCGCGCGCAGATTGCGGTCGAGCAGGAGGTCCTCCAGCACGCTGAGCTGGGTCTGGCGGTCCTGCAGCTGGGTCTCGAGATCGTCGATCATGCGCAGCACGTCGGCCAGCTCGTTGCGCCCGGACTCGCCGGCGAGCCAGTCCTCAGGGCCGCCCAGGCCCGGCGCCCGGGTGAAGTCGAATTCGCCGTCTTCCAGGTCGGCCATGCCGGTCAGCCGCTGGCCGAGGGCGTCCAGGCGGATGACGTGGGCATTCATCTGGCCCAGGCGGTGAGCCAGTGCATCGAGCTGTTCGTGGGCCTGCACGCGCAGCGACTCGAGCTCGCGGGCCTGCTGTTCGAGTTGCGTCTGCCAGAGGGTGTGCGATGACCCCGGACGTGTCTCTGCCATGTGCACACCGGCGGTGAGCCCGGTGTAGAACAGGCCGGCGAGCAGTGCCACGACACCGACCGCGGCCAGGGCGAAGGTCCGGGGGCCGTGGAGGTCGTACTGGCGCAGGCGGCGGTCGCGGCGCGAGAAGACCAGCAGCTTGATCACGGGGCCACCGCGGGCGCAGGTCTTGCGCCGGATCCAGGCATCATGTGTTCGGTAACCCCGCTGTCGTAGGTGAGCCACCCGTAGACCGGAAGCTTTGCGTCGACGCCTTTCGGCGGCTTTGCCATTGTCGCGGCTTTGAATATGCCCAAGAATGACCGCTCAGGCCGAGACCGGGTTCTCGTTTGCATTGCTCGGTCATGCTGTCGAGGTTCCTGCTGTGCGCCAAAAGAAGCTGTCTTCCCTGAATCGCCTCATCACCGACGGCGAAGGTCGTCTCGCCGACCTCGCGCGCGAGGCCGCCCGGCGCAGCGCCCAGACCCGTGGCCTCGTTCCGGTGCTGCCCGCCGGACTGCGTGAGCACGTCCAGCACCTGAGTGTCTCGACCGACGGCACCGCGGTGCTCACCGTCGACAGCGCCGCCTGGTCCAGCCGGCTGCGCTATGACCCCGGCACCGTACTCGATGCCCTGGCTGCAGCCGGCGTCTCGGCGCACACGCTGCAGGTCAAAGTCAGACCGCGCACCTGAGCCTGGCGGTCTGCGCCAGGCCCGTGCGTATCGTCCCCCGGAATAAGCTTCAGCTGACCAGCGCACCCTGCGGGCGATACCCGCGCGGCGCCCGCCTCGCATCATCGAAGACCACGTCTTCCCAGCATTCCGGCTGGGCGTGCAACGCCAGCAGCAGACGGTTGTTCAACTCGTGGCCCGACTTGTAGCCGGTGTACTCGCCGAGCAGGCTGGGACCGAACAGGTACAGATCGCCAATCGCATCGAGAATCTTGTGACGCACGAACTCGTCTTCGTAGCGCAGGCCCTCTTCATTGAGGATGCGGTAATCGTCCAGCACGATGGCGTTATCAATGCTTCCGCCCAGCGTCAGGTTACGGGCACGCAGCGCCTCGATATCACGCATGAAACCGAAGGTGCGGGCGCGGCTGACCTCACGCAGGAAACTGGTGGTGGAGAAATCGACGCTGGCGCGCTGCGGATGGCGGCGGAACACGGGGTGGTCGAAGTCAATCTCGAAATTCACGCGGAAGCCGTCGTAAGGCTCGATTCGCGCCCACTTGTCGCCGTCGCGCACTTCCACCGGGCGGGTGATGCGCGCGAACCGCCGCGGCGCGGTCTGCACCTCGATGCCGGCGGACTGGATCAGGAACACGAAGGGTGCCGCGCTGCCGTCCATGATCGGCACCTCGGGCGCCCCCAGATCGACGAACAGGTTGTCGATCCTGAGCCCTGCAAGTGCCGACATCAGATGCTCGACGGTCGCCACGCGGGCGTCCCCCTGCACCAGGGTCGTTCCCAGCATGGTTTCGGCCACCAGGCGCGCATCGGCACGCATGTCCACGGGCGGCTCGAGGTCCACCCGGCGAAACACGATGCCGGTGTTGACCGGCGCCGGGCGCAGGGTCATGTAGACCTTCTGGCCACCGTGCAAGCCCACACCAGTGGCGCGGATCGCGGTCTTCAGTGTTCTTTGTGCAAGCATTGACAGCCCTCCGGGACGGCCGTGCGGCGTTCCCGCGGAAATCCGCAGCGCGAGGCGGCGGGCACCCGGTCCAGACAGTTACAGTGTCTGCTGTCCGGGCATTTTTTGCAAAAGCCTGCCGCCAATGTGACATAAAGCAGGCAAAGTCATCCACCAACGTAACACAGCGCCGCCCGAACCGGCAACCGGGCCGTCGCGGTTCCCGCTGGCAGGGCATCGCGCCGCGGAGGGCGGTGCGACGCGATGCCCGTCCGGCTCAGTCGGCCTGCCGGCGCAGGAAGGCGGGGATGTCGAGCAGGTCGTCCGCACCCTCCTCGGCCGGCGGGAAGTTCTCGCCCACGGCCCGCTTGCGCTGGAAGGTCGGCTGCTCCAGCACCTTGTAGTTCGGCTCGGCCGAGGCTGAGCGACGCACCATCCGCACCGGCTGCTGCACGGCCGCCGGCCGCGGCTGCGACTGCACCGCGGGCTGACCGAGACCGGTGGCGACCACCGTCACGCGGATGGAGTTGTCCATCTCCGGATCGATCACGGTCCCGACCACGACGGTCGCATCATCGGAGGCGAACTCCTTGATGGTCTCGCCCACTTCCTGGAACTCGCCGATGGACAGGTCCATGCCTGCGGTGACGTTGACCAGGATACCGTTGGCGCCGGCGAGGTTGATGTCCTCGAGCAGCGGACTGGAGATCGCCGCTTCCGCCGCCTCGCGGGCGCGGCCCTCGCCGGTGGCGACGCCTGAGCCCATCATGGCCATCCCCATCTCCGACATGACGGTCCGTACGTCGGCGAAGTCCACGTTGATCAGGCCCGGACGCGTGATCAGCTCGGCAATCCCCTGAACGGCGCCCTGCAGCACGTGATTCGCGGCCTTGAAGGCATCGAGCAGCGTGGTGTCACTGCCCAGCACGCTGAGCAGCTTTTCGTTGGGGATGGTGATCAGCGAATCGACGTACTTGCCGAGCTCCGCGATGCCCTGGTTGGCCACGTTGGACCGCTTCGAGCCTTCCATGCCGAACGGCTTGGTCACCACGGCCACGGTCAGAATACCCATCTCCTTGGCCAGCTGCGCCACCACCGGTGCCGCCCCGGTGCCGGTACCACCGCCCATGCCGGCCGTGATGAACAGCATGTCGGCCCCTTCGATCACCTCCTGGATGCGATCGCGGTCTTCCATGGCGGCCTGCCGGCCGACATCGGGGTTGGCACCTGCGCCAAGCCCCTTGGTGATGTTGCAACCGATCTGCAACGCGGTGCGTACCTGGGCCGATCGCAAGGCCTGCGAGTCGGTGTTGGCACAGATGAAATCGACGCCCTCGATCCCCGAGTGCATCATGTGTGCGACGGCATTCCCGCCGCCGCCGCCGATGCCGATGACCTTGATCACGGCATTCTGGCTGTAAGCATCCATCAGTTCGAACATGGTTATTGCCCTCCTCGTGTAGAGACTCTTCAGAAATTTCCCTGGAACCAGGCCTTCATGCGCTGCCACACGCCACGCAGGCCTACGCCCCCTTCGCTGCTCGTGACCGGCCGATCCAGGTTGGCCTTGCCATACAGCAGCAGCCCGACGCCGGTCGCATGAATCGGGTTGCGGACCACGTCAGACAGGCCCACCACCCACTGCGGTACGCCCAGGCGTACCGGCATGTGAAAGACTTCCTCGGCGAGTTCGACGGCGCCTTCCATCTTGGCGCTGCCACCGGTCAGCACGATGCCGGCGGCGATCATCTCCTCGAAGCCCGAGCGGCGCAGTTCATCGCGCACCAGGCAGAACAGCTCCTCGTAGCGCGGCTCGACAATCTCGGCCAGCGTCTGACGGGCCAGTCTGCGTGGTGGCCGATCACCCACGCTCGGCACCTCGATGGTCTCGTCAGGATTGGCCAGCTGCGAAAGCGCGCAGGCGTACTTGATCTTGATGTCTTCGGCGTACTGCGTGGGGGTACGCATGGACACGGCGATGTCGTTGGTGACCTGATCGCCGGCGATGGGAATCACCGAGGTGTGGCGGATGGCCCCGCCGCAGAACACCGCCATGTCGGTGGTGCCGCCGCCGATGTCGACGATCGCAACGCCGAGTTCCTTTTCGTCCTCGGTCAGCACCGCGTACGCCGAGGCCAGCTGCTCCAGCACGATGTCATCGACCCGCAGCCCGCAGCGCTCTACGCACTTGACGATGTTCTGCGCGGCGCTCTCGGCACCAGTCACCATGTGCACCTTGGCTTCCAGGCGCACGCCCGACATGCCGATGGGCTCGCGGATGCCCTCCTGGCTGTCGATGATGAATTCCTGGGGCAGGATGTGCAGGATCTTCTGGTCGGCCGGGATGGCCACGGCACGCGCCGCATCGATCACCCGCTCGACGTCGCCGGCCACCACTTCCTTGTCGCGGATCGCCACGATGCCGTGGGAGTTCAGGCTGCGCACATGGCTGCCTGCGATACCGGCATACACCGAGTTGATCTCACAGCCGGCCATCAGCTCGGCCTCCTCGACCGCGCGCTGAATCGACTGCACGGTCGACTCGATGTTGACCACCACACCTCTCTTCAGGCCACGCGATGGATGCGAGCCGATACCGATGACCTCGAGGCTGCCGTCATCGCCGAGCTCGCCGACGATGGCCACCACCTTGGAGGTGCCAATGTCCAGCCCGACCACCAGCTTCTGATCCTGACGACGGTTACGCATGGCGACGTCCATGGCGACACCGCTGCCGCATTGCGGACCGCGCAAGCAACCCCCCTGCGCCGCAGGCGCACACCTTGCTCCTGCCCTTAACCATTGCCTTCTCCCTGGTCACGCGACCGGGCCAGCGCACTGCCGGTCCAGCCGACCGAAAAGCCGTTGCTGTAGCGCATGTCGACGTAACTGATCTCGGCCATCCGCGGCGCCAGCACGCCAGCGGCAGCGGCGAGGAAGCGTTCAATACGCGCCTCGACGTCACGCCGGCCAAGACGGATTTCGACGCCGCTGTCCAGCTTCAGCCGCCAGGCACCTCGCGCGTCCAGCTCCACTTCCACCACCTGCCAGCCGAGCTCGAGCAGGTGTTCGCGCAACTGCAGATACCGCTCGGCGACCCGCCCCTGCGCACCCTCCGGCCCGGCGAGCCTGGGCAGCTCCGGAGGCAGATGCCGGGCGTGGTCGACGAACAGCTCGCCGCGCACGTTCAGCAGGCCGGCCTCGCCCCAACGCGCCGCCGGCACCTGCTCGACCACGCGCACGGTCAGAGTGTCCGGCCAGCGTCGGCGCACCTGCGCCGTGTCGACCCAGGCGGCGGTTTCCAGCCGCGTCTGCATGCCTCGGAGATCGGCCGAGAAGAACCCGCGACCGATGTCGCCGGCGAGCTGCGCCTCGACCTCCAGCGCGCTCACGCGGTGGAAACTGCCCTCGATCTCGATGGCCCGGATGGGTTGGTCGAGCGTCAGCAGGGCCGCCTCGAAGGTCAGCCACGCGCCCGCCGCCAAGCCAAGCCCCCAGGCCGGAATCCGCCAGTCGAGGCGGAGCTGCGGGCGCGGCAGACGCGGCAGGCGCGGCAGGGGCAAGGGCTCGCGCCGGCGCCGGTTAGTCTTCCTGCGCATCGGCCCCTCCCGGGTGCCCTTCGGCACCGCTGAAACTGGTTTCCAGCACCCGCCAGGCCAGCTCGGCGAAGTCGATGCCCCGCGCCGCAGCGGCCATCGGCACCAGCGAGTGGTCAGTCATGCCCGGCACGGTGTTGATCTCGAGCACCTGGGCCCGGCCGGCGGCATCGAGCATCAGATCGACCCGGCCCCAGCCGCGCGCGCCCACGGTCTCGAACGCGGCCAGCGCCAGCGCTGCGAGTTCGCGTTCCGCCGCGGCATCAAGACCACAGGGGCAGTGATAGAGGGTGCTGTCGGCGTGGTACTTGGCCTCGTAGTCGTAGAAGGCTCGGGGCGTTTCGATCCGGATCGCGGGGAGCGCCTCGCCCTGCAGCAGCGACACGGTGTACTCGCCGCCCGACAGGAAAATCTCGGCAAGAACGCTGTCGTCGTACTGCAGGGCCGCTGCGATCGCACCCGGCAGGTCCTCGGCCCGATCCACCCGGCTCATGCCCACGCTGCTGCCCTCGCGTGCGGGTTTGACGAACAGCGGCAGCCCGAGCTGTGCGATCACGGTGTCGACGCGAGTCGCGGCATCGACCACGAGAAACGCCGCCGTCGGCAGGCCGGCCCCCGCCAGCAGCTGCTTGGTGCGCAGCTTGTCCATGCCGATGGCCGAGCCCAGCACACCACTGCCGGTGCAGGCCACGCCCTCGGCGGCCAGCCAGCCCTGGAGGGTGCCGTCCTCGCCGCCGCGGCCATGCAGGGCGTTCCAGGCCCGGGCAAAGCCGCCCAGACGCAGGGCCTCCAGACCGTCGTCGCGTGGATCGAGCGGATGGGCGTCGACGCCGCGCGCGCGCAGCGCCGCGAGCACGGCGCGGCCACTGGCAAGCGACACCTCACGCTCTGCGGAGTGGCCGCCGAGCAGCACGGCGACGCGGCCGAACTCTTTCGGGGTGCGGACGACGTGACGGCGACCGACACTCATGCCGCCTCCCCCACGATGCGCACTTCGTGAACCAGATCGACCCCGTGCACCTCGGCCACGCGCCGCTGCACGTGGTCGATCAACGCCTCGATATCGGCGGCGGTGGCGGTGCCGGTGTTGATGATGAAGTTGGCGTGCTTCGGCGAGACCTGAGCGCCGCCGATCAGGTGGCCCTTGAGACCCGCCGCCTCGATCAACCGCGCGGCATGATCGCCCGGCGGATTGCGGAACACCGAGCCACAGGAGGGCTGGCCCAGCGGCTGGGTCTGCTTGCGCCGGTCCATCAGCGCCCGCACCCGTTCGCGACTGGTCTCGGGATCTTCACGAAAACGAAACACCGCGGCGAGAAACCACTCCCCCGGCGGACGCCCCACGCTGCGGTAACCGACAGTGAAGTCTTCAGGCCTGCGCTCATGCACCTGGCCCTGGCGGTCGATGGTGGTGACCGACTCCACGAACGACCAGGTCTCCCCGCCATAGGCGCCGGCATTCATCGCCAGCGCGCCACCGACGGTCCCCGGAATACCGGCGAAGAACTCCGCCGGGCCGAGGTGCTGGCGGACGCAGTGGCGGGCCAGCACGGTGCAGGGCACACCGGCGCCAGCCTGCAGCCGGCAGCCGTCAAGACGGCGCACCTCGTTCAGCAGCCCTGTGGTGTTCACCACCAGCCCCCGCAGCCCGCCGTCGCGCACCAGCAGGTTGCTGCCGAGGCCACACCAGAACACCGCCATCTCGACCGGTGTCGCCGCGAGCATCGCCGTGAGATCCTCGATGCTTGCCGGGCGGAAGAAGTACTCTGCCGGCCCGCCGACGCGCCACGAGGTATGGCGCGCCATCGGTTCGTCGCGACGCAGCTCGCCCTGGGGGCGGAAGTCGATGGCGGGACTCATGCGCCACCCTCCGCGAGCGCGGCCACGCGAGCCGGCAGTCCGGGGGCCAGTGCACCGATGCTGCCGGCACCGAGCGTCAGCACCACCTCACCACCGCGCAGCAGCGGGGCAAGATGGTCCGGAAGCGCGTCGAGGCTGTCGACGAACAGCGGCTCGACCCGCCCATGGCCGCGCACGGCCCGGCAGATGGCCCGCCCGTCGGCCCGCGGGATCGGTGCCTCTCCGGCGGCGTAGATTTCGGTGATCAGCAAGGTATCGACTTCGGCCAGCACGGTCGCGAAGTCATCCAGCAGATCGCGGGTGCGGGTATAGCGGTGCGGCTGGAACACCACCACCAGCGGGCGCGCCGGCCAGGCCACCCGGGCGGCGGCAATGGTGGCGGCAATCTCGGTCGGGTGATGGCCGTAATCATCGACGAAGGTCACCGGTCCGTCAGGCAGGGCGATCTCACCGAGTTGCTGGAACCGGCGGTCAATCCCCTGGAAGCCTGCAAGCGCCCGGCCGATCGCCTCGGGGGCAACGCCGAGATCCAGCCCCACACCGATCGCCGCCAGCGCGTTTCGCACGTTGTGCAGACCCACCAGGTTCAGCGTGACCGCGAGGCCTGCCGGCAGGCCCTCGGCCAGTACGGTGAAGTGCGTGGTCAGACCCTCGGCGCGGATGTCCACGGCGCGCAGGTCGGCATCCTCCGCCACGCCGTAGGTGATCACCTGGCGGCCCACTTCGGGGAGCACGCTGCGGGTCGGCGGATCGTCCACACACAGCAGGGCAGCGCCGTGGAACGGCAGGTTGTGCAGGAAGTCGATGAAGGCCTGGCGAAGCCTGCCGAAGTCGTCGCCGTAGGTGGCGAGATGGTCGGCATCGATATTGGTGACGACCGCGAGCATCGGCTGCAGGTGCATGAAAGAGGCATCGCTCTCGTCGGCCTCGGCGACGAGATACCGTCCCTCGCCGAGACGCGCATGGCTCGAGGCGCTGGCCAGCCGCCCGCCGATCACGAAAGTCGGGTCCAGCCCACCCTCCGCCAGCACGCTGGCGATCAGGCTGGTGGTCGTGGTCTTGCCGTGTGTCCCGGCCACGGCGATGCCAAAGCGGAAGCGCATCAACTCAGCCAGCATCTCGGCCCGCTTGACCACCGGAATGCGCCGGCGCACGGCCTCGGCCACCTCAGGGTTGTCCGCATCGACGGCGCTGGAGACGACCACGACGTCGGCTTCGCCGAGCTGGCTGGCCCGGTGGCCGAGGTGGATCTCCGCACCCAGTCCCTCCAGGCGGCGGGTCACGTCACCTTCGCGCAGATCGCTGCCCTGCACGCGATAGCCGAGGTTGAGCAGCACCTCGGCGATACCTCCCATGCCAGCACCACCGATGCCGACGAGGTGGATACGATCGACCCTGCGCATGCGCTCGCTCATGCGTCCACCTCCGGCGCGAGCAGCACGTCCGCAACCGCGGCAGCGGCCTCCGGGCGCGCGAACCGGCGCGCCGCCTCGGCCATCGCCTGCAGGCCATCACGCCGCTCCATCAGCCGTGCCAGGGCCGCAGCCAGCGTGTCGGTCGTCAGGCTCGACTCCGGCAGCAGCACGGCAGCGCCGGCCTCCACCAGGGCGCGGGCGTTGCCGGTCTGGTGGTCGTCCACGGCGTGGGGAAAGGGCACGAGCACCGCCGGCAGGCCGACGGCCGCCAGCTCCGCGACCGTCAGGGCGCCTGCCCGACAGACCACCAGTTCCGCCCAGGCGTAGGCGTCGGCCATGTCGTCGATGAACGGCACGATCTGGGCGGCGACACCGGCCGACCGGTAGGCGGCCTGCGCGGCTTCAAGCGTCGCCTGACCGGCCTGGTGTCGCACCTCGCAGGGGGCATCCAGGCTCGCCAGCGCCCAGGGCACCGCCTCGTTCAAGGCGCGGGCGCCCTGGCTGCCGCCGAGCACCAGCAGCCGCAGCGCGCCGTGGC
>PWZL01000036.1 GCA_003567475.1 Gammaproteobacteria bacterium
AAGGCCAACGCCGAGCGCGGGCCAAGCCATTACCTGCGCAGCAAGGGTGAAGCCGAGCAGGTGGTCCGCGAGGAATGCGGCCCTGACCTCGCCTGGACGATCTTCCAGCCCTCGGTGGTCTTCGGTCCGAACGACAGCTTTCTCAACCGCTTCGCCAGGCTGCTCGGCGTCCTGCCGGTGCTGCCGCTGGCGCGCCCGGACGCCCGGTTCGCGCCGGTGTATGTCGAGGATGTGGTGGAGGCGATGTTGCGCTGCCTGGATGATGCCGACACCTGGGGCCAGACGTACCAGCTCTGCGGACCGACCATCTACACCCTGCGTGAGCTGGTGACCTACGTGGCCGACACCCTGGAACTGCGCCGCGCAATTGTCGGGCTGCCGGACTGGGCCTCGCGACTGCAGGCCCGGGTGATGGACTTCGTGCCCGGCAAACCCTTCTCCACCGACAACGACCTCTCGCTGACCGTCAACAGCGTGTGCAGCGAATCCGGCTTCGAGGCGCTGGGGCTTCGGCCGCGGTCCCTCGAGACCATCGCGCCGCGCTACCTGCGCCGGGAAACCGAACGCCGACGGCTCAGCGATCTGCGCACCTCGGCGCGCCGCTAGGCGTCGCCGTCCGCCAGCGCCGCCAGCGCGGCATGGCGGGCCTCCGGTGCCAGAGCACCGAGTTCGGCGACCCGCGCGTGAAACGTGGGCAGGTCTGCCGTGTGCTCGATCAGCCGATGAAACGCCGGGACCAGATCACGATAGGTCGCCAGTGCCAGCAGGTGTGCGTTGTTCAGCGGCCGGGCGAAGAAGCCGTCGAAGGTGGGGCCGTCCTGCCAGCCGGCGCGCTGCTCGGCGTAGTCCAGGCGCAGCTGCTGAAAGGCCTCGGCCTCGGCCACACGCATCTCATCTGCCGACAGGCCGCTGGCGTAAATCGCCGCGAGACGCTCGCGCTGACGCTGAAGCAGCGCATCGAGCACGCCCCGTCGCGCCAGCAGGCGCTCGTAATCCGCCAGTGCGGCCGTCTGTCCGGTGTGCGTCAGCCACCGCCGGGTCCCGTATTCCTCGACCGCCGTCGCGTAGGCCTCGTTGAAGCGGGTGTCGTCCGCGATATAGAGCTGCTGGTGGGCGAGTTCGTGAAAGATGATGCCGGCGAGGTAGGTCTCGCCGCGGCTGACCATGGTGTTCAGCAGCGGGTCGGCAAAGCGCCCGAGCGTGGAGTACGCCGCCACCTGGCCCACCTGCACGTGGTCACCCTGGGCGGCCAGGCGATTGGCATGACGCCTGGCCCTGGCCTCGCTGAAATAGCCCCGATAGCTCAGGCAGCCAGCGACCGGAAAGCACCAGATCCTGGGCGCCAGGGAAAACTCCGGAACCGCAACCACGTTCCACACCACCGCCTCTCGGCCAAGGTCGGCATAGCGGGTGTAGCTGGCGTTGTCCGGCAGGCCCAGCGTATCGACGGCGAAGCGCCGGATGTCCTGCGCGCGCGCCAGCGCGCGCGCCAGCTCAGCATCGGTCGCGGGGTCGGCGCGCACCTGCTCGATGGGCTCGGCTGCCCGCATCAGCGCAAGGTGCCCGCTGGCCGCCTGAACGTAGTAACAGCCGCCGAGCGGTGGCAGCGCGATCAGCAGGAACAGCAGCAGGGCAGGCGTGCGCATGGTCACCGACGATAGCACGCAGCTCTGCGATAATGAGCGGATGAAAAACCGATCGATGGACATCTACCAGGTCGGCGGCGCGGTGCGCGACCGCCTGCTCGGTCGACCGGTGGTCGAGACCGACTGGGTGGTCGTCGGCGCACGGCCCGAGGCGCTGCGCGCGCGCGGCTATCGGCAGGTTGGCCGGGATTTCCCAGTGTTTCTGCATCCTGACACCGGCGAGGAGTATGCTCTCGCGCGCACGGAACGCAAGACCGCGCCCGGTTACCACGGCTTCGAATTCGACTGCGCCGAGACCGTCACCCTGGAGGAGGATCTGGCGCGCCGGGACCTCACGATCAACGCCATGGCGATGGATGACGAGGGCCGCATCATCGACCCCTGGGGCGGCCAGCGCGACCTCGAGGCCCGGCGGCTGCGACACGTCTCGCCTGCCTTTATCGAAGACCCGGTCCGTATCCTGCGGGTCGCGCGGTTCGCCGCACGCTTCGCGCCGCTGGGTTTCCGGGTCGCCGACGAGACCCTGGCGCTGATGCAGCGCATGGTGGCCGACGGCGAGGTCGATGCGCTGGTGGCGGAGCGGGTCTGGCAGGAAACCCACCGGGCACTTGGCGAGGACTCCCCCCAGGTGTTCTTCGAGGTGCTGCGCGCCTGCGGGGCGCTGGCGCGGATTTTCCCGGAGATCGAAGCGCTGTTCGGTGTGCCGCAGCCGGAACGCTGGCACCCGGAGATCGACACCGGCGTGCATTTCCTGCTGGTGATGGAACAGGCCGCACGGCTCTCGCCGAAGACCACCGTGCGTTTCGCCGCGCTCTGTCATGATCTCGGCAAGGGCGAGACTGACCCGGCGATCTGGCCCAGTCATCGCGGCCACGAAGAGGCCAGCGTGCGCCTGACCCACGCGCTGTGCGACCGGCTGCGGGTCCCCAATGCGCATCGTGATCTGGCAGTGAAAGTCTCCCGCTACCACGGCCTGGTGCATCGCGCCCACGAGTTGCGGCCACAGACGCTGCTGAAGGTCATCGAAGCGGTCGATGGCCTGCGCCGACCGGAACTGCTGGCGGACTTCCTGCTCGCCTGCGAGGCCGACGCCCGTGGACGCACCGGGCTCGAGTTCGATCCCTACCCGCAGGCGGCGCTGATCCAGGCGGCGGCGCGCGCCGCCGGAGAGGTCCAGGCCAAGGCCCTGCTGGCCGACGGCCTGCAGGGCAAGGCCCTGGGCGATGCCCTGCACGCCCGGCGCGTACACGCCATCAGCGAGCGCCTCGCCGATCCAGGGCTCTGAGGCGGCGGGCCCGACGCCGCGACGCTACAGCCGGTCGCGCAGGTCACGCAGTGCGAAGCCGGGCGGGCTCAGCTCCAGACCCCGCAGCAGGGCCATGACCCGAAAGCGCTCGCCCATTTCCCCGGGCAGCAACAGCGTCTTCAGCGCCTGCAGATCCTGCAGCGCCGCCGGGTCGGCCGCGCCGGTGTCCGGCAGCAGTCCCGCCAGCCCGCCATCGAGCAGGTAGTGCGCCTGCGTAGTGAACCCCGCGACCTCCCAGCCGGCCGCCACCGCAGCTTCAGCCACAGCCGTGAAGTCCACCCACGCGGTGATGTCCTGCAGCCCGGGGAGCACCAGCGGATCATCATGCGCGCGATGCCGGTAATGACACCGCAGCGTGCCGCCTGTGCGCTCCGGCAGATACAGCTCGGCGCGGGGCAGGCCGTAGTCGATGAACACCGCCCCGCCGCGCTCGAAGCCCCCGAGCAGGGTCGCCAGCCACGGCGCGAGCAGCAGACAGCACTCCCCCTCGGCACCCGCAGGCAAGCCCTGCAGGACGTCACCCAGCTGGGCCCGGACTGCGGCCGCGAAAGCGGGCTCGAAGGGCGCTGCGCGCCAGCAGAAACCGCCGGTCTCGTCCAACGCGACGCCCAGGCGCAGCGGGCCCTCGGTGCTCACGCGGAAGCGCTCCACCGGCAGGGCATCGAGCACCTCGTTGGCCACCAGCACGCCCGCCCTCTCCCCCTCGGGCGGCGACGCCACCCAGACCACCCGCGCCAACAGCCTCTCGGGCAGGCGCTCGGCCAGGTGGGCGCGCTGGCGCGCGGCGAGTTCCGCGCTCGGTTCGAGCACCAGATAACGCGCCGGCAGGGCGCCCAGCGCGTCCAGCGCCGGCAGCAGCGAGGCGGCCAGCGCGCCCGTACCGGCGCCCGGCTCGAGCAGCACCGGGCATTCCAGTGCCTGCAGCATCGGTGCCAGCTGCCGGGCGAGCGCCTGCCCGAACAGCGGAGTCAGCTCCGGCGCGGTGATGAAGTCGCCCGCCGGGCCCAGCTTGGTGCTGCCCGCGCTGTAATACCCCAGCCCCGGCGCGTACAGCGCAAGCGCCATGTAGCGCGCGAAACTCAGCCAGCCGCCAGATGCCTCCAGCGCCGACACGATATGGGCACGCACACGCTCGCCGTGCGCCCGGGCGGCGGGCGCGGGCGGCGGCAGAGCCGAGGAGGGATCGGGATGTGCAGTCGCGCGAGTCACCGCCGAATCCGTGGCGTGGAACAGACCGTAGTGTACCCTTGCCTTTCGCCGGCGCGCGCCGGTGTCCTGTTGCCACGCTGGAAAGAGTCCTCATGAGCGAACTCACCCCCCCGATCCCGCTTGACGGCAAGTGGGTCCTGATCACTGGCGCCGCCAAGCGCATCGGCGCGGTCGTCGCCGACACCCTGCATGCCGCCGGCGCGAATATCGCCATTCACTATCGCGGCTCGGCCGACGCGGCCGAGAAACTGCAGGCCACCCTCGAGGCCCGGCGTGCCGACTCGACGCTGCTGCTGCAGGCTGATGTGCTCGACACCGCCGCGCTGCCCGGCATGATCGAGCGGCTGATAGCCCACGCGGGACGCCTCGACGTGCTGGTCAACAACGCCTCGACCTTCTACCCCACCCCACTCGGTACCGTCACCGAAACGCAGTGGGACGACCTGATGGGCAGTAATCTCAAGGCGCCGTTGTTCCTCTCGCAGGCCGCCCTGCCTCACCTGAAGGCCGCCCGCGGCAGCATCGTCAACATGGTCGACATCCATGCCCAACGACCGCTGCGGGATCACACCGTCTACGGTCCGGCCAAGGCCGGCCTGGTGATGTTGACGCTGACGCTGGCCAAGGACCTCGGCCCGGACGTGCGCGTCAACGGTGTCGCCCCGGGCGCGATCCTGTGGCCCGACGACGGCATGAGTGACAAACTCAAGGCGGGCATCCTGCGGCGTGTGCCGCTGAAGCGCGTCGGCGACCCCAGCGATATTGCCCGCACGATCCTGTTCCTGACCCGCGACGCCCCGTACATCACCGGGCAGGTGATCGCAGTCGACGGTGGCCGCAGCCTGAACTGGTAGCGCCGGCCCAGCGCCTTCCGGGAGACGATGAGCCTGTTCGCCACCTTGCCCCTGCTCCCAGCCCTGAGAGAAGCCGTGGCTGCTGCGGGCTATGTCGAGCCCACACCGGTGCAGGCCAGGACGCTGCCGCCGATCCTCGAAGGGCGCGACGTGATCGCCCAGGCGCCCACCGGCAGTGGCAAGACGGCCGCGTTTGGCCTGGGCCTGTTGCAACGCCTGGACGTCGCCGGCGTGCGTACCCAGGCGCTGGTGCTGTGCCCCACCCGCGAGCTGGCGGACCAGGTGGCACGAGAAATCCGTCGACTGGCCATGGCCATTCCGAACGTCAAGCTCCTGCTGCTCAGCGGCGGCATGGCGCTGGGGCCGCAGCTGGCCTCGCTGACGCACGCCCCCCATGTCGTCGTCGGCACCCCGGGCCGCGTGGCCGACCTGCTGCGTCGGCAGGCGCTGGCCCCGGGTGACATCACGACCCTGGTGCTGGATGAAGCCGACCGGATGCTCGATATGGGCTTCGAACAGACGCTGCAGGAGATCCTCGAGCAGCTGCCCCGACAGCGCCAGACGCTGCTGTTCTCGGCCACCTGGCCGGAGTCGATCAGGCGGATCGCACAGGCCGCCCTGCACGCCCCCGTCGAGGTGAGCGTGACCGATGCCATCAGCCGGCCGGAGATCGAACAGTGGTTTCATGAGGTCGAGACCGCCGACAAGGCCGGAGCACTGGCCGCACTGCTGGTCGCGCATCAGCCGGCCTCGACCGTGGTGTTCTGCAATACCCGGCGCGACGCCGACAGGCTCAGCGATACCCTCCGGGAGCTGGGGTGTGCCGCCGCCGCCCTGCACGGAGAGCTGAACCAGCGCGAGCGCGACGAGGTGCTGGTGCGATTTGCCAATGGCAGCCTCAACGTCCTCGTGGCCAGCGATGTCGCCGCCCGCGGACTCGACGTCAAGGCGCTCGACTGCGTGGTGAACTACGAGTTGCCGGGCGATCCGGACGTCTACGTGCACCGCATCGGTCGCACCGGGCGGGCGGGCAGCACGGGTCTGGCGCTGAGCCTGGTCGCAGGCCGCGAGATGCCGCGCGCGCTGGCGCTCGGCGAGCATCTGGGCATGCCCCTGCGATGGGCGGAGGCCTTGTCCGCCGGCAGCGACCCCGCGAAGCTGCGCCCCGCCACCATGCGTACGTTGCGCATCGAGGGCGGGCGCCGCGACAAGCTTCGCCCGGGCGATCTGCTGGGCGCCCTGACCGGCGACGCGGGGCTTGCCGCCGAACACATCGGCAAGATCGATATCTTTCCCGCCTGTGCCTTCGTGGCTGTGCATGGCACGCACGCGGACCGTGCGCTGCGGGCCCTGCGCGCCGGACGGATCAAGGGACGACGCTTCCGCGTCAGCCTGCTCTAGGCCGCCGGCGCTAGTAATGCGGCGGTCGCTCGTCGCCCGAGGCCGACTCACCGGCCTGGGCGCGGTCCAGCAGCTGATGCAGATGCTTGAGTTGCGCCTGCAGCTCCTCGATGCGGCGCTGCTGGCCGACAATCACACCGTCGAGCTGATTCACGAGGTCATCCAGAAACGCGTAGCGGCCCTCGAGCTCGGTCAGCCGCTTTTCAATGCCGGTTGAACTCACGTCGTCATCTCCGCTCTGGCCACCGTCCGTCCGGCAGGCCTCGCTCAGTACGCGCCGATGTAGTATTCGGCCGGCGTCCGCGGGAGCCAGGCGGGCACCTCCTCCAGCGCGCGGGCCGGGGCCATCGCCGGGGCACTGAGCGTCAGGGGCGGACAGGCACCGGTGGCGAGATAGTCCAGCGCCGTGCGCAACGACGCCTCGTCGGGATCACCGAGCGCGAAGTCGAGGTCGTCGGCGGCGCTGCAGAGCACCGGCGATCCATCCACGGGCAGCCCGCCGAAGTAGTCGGCGCGGCCATCGGCGTTGGCGATATCGAAACTGATCGGACGCAACCGGAGACCACAGGCCGTCGAGTCGAAGCCCTCCTGTCCGACCGGCTTGCCAAAGGTGCGGTCGCCGACCATCGCCACCTCGAGGTGCGGCTCGAGCCCGTTGAGCAGCAGCTCGCTGGCCGACGCGCTGCCGCGCGAGGTAATGAAGACGATCCGCGCAGGCAGCACCGTCTGTGGCAGGGGCTCGAAGCGGTATTCCTCGTTCAGGGCGGCACGGGCCGGATTGAAGCGGATCTGGTAGTAGATCTCAGCCTCTGCCGCGAGCCCGCCCAGCAGATCCCCGAACAGCTCCGCGGTGCTGACCAGACCGCCCCCGTTGTAGCGGAGGTCGATGATGTAGTCGGTGATGCCCTGTGCGCGAAAATCCGCAAACAGCGTATTGAGCGCCGTATCGGCGGTCCGGATGAAAGCCCGGAAGTCGATGTAGGCAATCCCCGGCGTGCCCGGCTGCTCGAACACCGCGTGGGTCGGGATCGGTACGGTATCGACCTCCGCCTTGGCCACGGTGACTTCGAACTCACTGCCGTCGAGCCGGCGGATACGGAAGGTGCGCTCCAGCCCGACATCGGGTGGCCCGGCGGCCTGCTGGAGTTCGGTCGAGTTGGTCACCGCCTGGCCGTTGATGGTCAGAATCACCTGGCCCCGCGCGAAGCCCGCCATCTCGGCAGGGCTGCCCTGGATCACGAACGTGATTCGCATGCCGCCCCCCTCCGGCCGGGAGCCAAAGCCGAAGCCGGCAAAGGCGCCTGACTGAATGAAGGCGTTGTCCTCGGCGATGGTGGTCAGGAAACTGAAGCGCGCGCCCCGCTTGCGTTGCACGCGGGCAGGCTCGACAAGAAAACTGAGCAACTCCTGGGCGGTCGGCCGGCTGGAGGCCGTGGCACCCTCGGGCAGCAGATCGTTGTAGAGATACTTCGTGCGCATCTCGTTCAACACAAACTGCCGTTCCTGCAGGCTGGTGCAACCGGTGGCCGCACCACCGCCACCGCCGCCGCCTGTGCCGCCGACGGGTGGTGGTGCCGATCCGCCGCCATCGCCGCCACCGCAGGCGGCCAGCAGGAGGGTCAACGTGGTCAGCAGCACTGCGTGGCGGATCATGGATCGTCTCCCTGAGCGCAAGGCTCGTCAACGAGCGTCTCCAGCCGGCCCCGGTCTGTCAAGCCGGCCATGCTGGCGGCGGCGTCGCGCCAGTGCTCGGCGAAGCGCCGGCCGGTCACGGGGTGGCGATGATCGGGGCCAAGTTCGGCCAGCGGGCGCAGGACGAAAGCGCACTCGAGCACATCACGCCGCGGCAGGCGCAGGGGCTCGCTGACCTGTGCACCGTAACAAAGCAGGTCGAGATCGAGGGTGACCTCGGGCCCGCCGCGCGACCGCCCGGCCGACTGCTCAATGGCTTTCAGGGCGGCGACCAGCGCCTCGGGCGCGAGCGTCGTGCGCCCGCGCACCACCATGTTCAGATACGGCGCACCGCCACCGACCGCCGCGCTGGCATAGACCTCGGAGGCGGCCGTGTCCGCGAGCAGCGCGGCGAGCGCGCGCCAGGCGTGTTTCAGGTGGCGGACCGGCCGGGCGTTGCTGCCGAGGCCAATGAAGACCTCAACCGTCGAAGTCGCCATCGCGACGCTCGATGATCACGCCCACTTCGCGCGCCCCGCGCACAGCGCCCGGCTTGCCGACGCTGAGCTTCACCCACTTGACGCCGAATTCGGTGACCATGATCCGCGCCAGCGCCTCGGCCAGCGTCTCCACCAGCCGGAACTCCGAGGCCTCGATGAAGGCGATCAGCCGCTGCGCGACATCATGGTAATTCAGGGCATCCTCGATGCGATCGGTGGCGGCGGCATCCTGGGCCTTGGTGGCGAACTCGAGATCGATGGCAATGGTCTGGCGTACCTTGCGTTCCCAGTCCCAGATCCCGATCACGGCCTCCACCTGGAGGCCTCTCAGAAAAATGATGTCCATGCGGCTGTAGCTTCCCTGCGTCAGTGGTGGACATGCGGCTCACGCGGTGGCGCGAGCTCGTCGAGTTTCCAGCGCGGCCGCGCCTGCATCGCCGGGAGCCCGGCCACGGCATCCCCCAGCCGGCACAGACCCGCCAGCGCGATCATCGCGCCGTTGTCGGTACAGAAGGCCGGCCGCGGATAATAGACGGCCCCGCCCCGCGAGGCGACCTCGGTGGCCAGCCGGCGCCGCAGTTCGCGGTTCGCCCCCACACCGCCGGCCACCACCAGGCGTTCGAGCCCCGTCGCCTTCAAGGCCTTGAGACTGCGCGCCACCAGGGTGTCCACCACGGCCGCCTGGAACGATGCCGCAATGTCGGCGCGCACCTGCGGCGCGAGGACGCCGTCGTCACCGGCGGCCTCCCGTACCGCCAGCATCACGGCGGTTTTCAGGCCCGAAAAGCTGAAATCCAGCCCGGGCCGGTCGAGCATGGGCCGCGGCAGACGGTAGCGCGCCGGGTCTCCCTCCTCGGCCAGGGCCGCCAGCCGCGGGCCGCCGGGATAGGGCAGGCCCAGCAGCTTGGCGGTCTTGTCGAAGGCCTCGCCGGCCGCGTCGTCCAGAGTGTCGCCCAAGGTGGTGTAGCGCCCGACACCTTCCACCCGCACCAGCATGCTGTGGCCACCGGAGACCAGCAGAGCCAGAAAGGGCATCTCCGGCGCGGGGTCCTCGAGCAGCGGCGCGAGCAGGTGGCCTTCCATATGGTGGACCGGGAGGGCGGGCACCCCCCAGGCATAGGCCAGTGCGCTGGCCACGCCCGCCCCCACCATCAGCGCCCCGACCAGGCCCGGTCCGGCGGTGTAGGCCACCGCGTCCACCTCGCCTTCGACCACGCCGGCCTCGGCGAAGGTGGCCCGCACCAGCGGCACCAGCCGGCGCAGATGGTCGCGCGAGGCAAGCTCGGGCACGACGCCGCCGAAGGCCGCGTGCACGTCGACCTGACTGAACAGCTGATGCGCGAGCAGGCGCACGCGCCCGTCGGCCGCGCGGGCGCACAGCGCCACGCCGGTCTCGTCACAGCTGGTTTCAATGCCAAGCACGCGCATGGCGGGCACCTTTCCGGGGGTGGTAGCGGCGGAGTCACGCGGTTTTGCAATTGTAGCGCGGAGGCAGTAAGCTTTCCGCCCTTTGTCGCTGGCCCCAGCGGGTCGCCTGATGGCGTCCGGCGGGTCGGTGTTATTTTTACGCCCCTCAGGGGCTCTGGGATACGAGGTCAAGATGCCGAGCGTTCGCGTCAAGGAAAGCGAGCATTTCGATGCCGCATTGCGGCGGTTCAAGCGTGCCTGCGAGAAGGCTGGCGTGCTCACCGAACTGCGTCGCCGCGAGTACTACGAGAAGCCCACGCAGGAGCGGAAGCGCAAGAAAGCCGCGGCCGTGAAGCGCCACCTGAAGAAGCTCTCGCGTGAGCAGGGCCGTCGCACCCGCCTGTACTGAGTCAATCCCCCGCCAGACGCAGACCTGCGTCGAGGCCGTGACATGAGCCTCAAGTCCCAGCTCAACGACGATGTCAAGACCGCCCTGCGCGCCGGCGACAAGGCGCGGCTGAGCGTGCTGCGCATGGCGCTCGCGGCCATCAAGCAGCGCGAGGTCGATGAGCGTATCGAGCTCGACGAGGCGCAGGAACTCGCGACCCTCGAGAAGATGATCAAGCAGCGACGGGAATCCGCGGCCCAGTACGACAGCGGCCAGCGCGAAGACCTTGCCGCCAAGGAACGCGCCGAGATCGAGCTGCTGTCTGCCTACCTGCCCGCGCAACTGACCGACGCCGAGCTCGACGCGCTGGTCGACGCGGCGCTTGCCGAGACCGCCGCGACCTCGGTCCGAGACATGGGCAAGGTGATGGCACTGCTCAAACAGCGCGCCGCCGGGCGGGCGGACATGGGCCAGGTCAGCCAGCGCGTCAAGGCGCGACTTGCCGGCTGAACCACCGGCCACCCTCCCCCGCTGTTCACGCCTGCACGCCCACTTGATCCCGCGCGCCCGCGCCGGGGTACACTGAGCCATCCCGCATGCAGGCTGCAGGCATGAGCGGACGCATCCCACAGGCTTTTATCGACGAGCTGCTCGCGCGCGCCGACATCATCGAGGTGCTGGGCAGCCGGCTGCAGCTGAAAAAGGCCGGGCGCGAATACAAGGCGCTGTGCCCGTTTCACAGTGAAAAAACCCCGTCCTTCACGATCAGCCCGGACAAGGGCTTCTACCACTGCTTCGGCTGCGGCGCCCATGGCACGGCACTCGGCTTTCTGATGGAGCATGACCGACTGCCCTTCGTCGAGGCGGTCGAAGAGCTTGCCGGGATGGTCGGACTGGAGGTGCCGCGGGAAGACAGTCCGGCGGCCCGCGTCCAGCGCTCCCACCACGAGCTCCTCGCCCAGGCAGCCAGGATCTACCGCGAACTGTTGAAGGACTCCGCCGAAGCCGTGGGCTACTTCAAAGGTCGCGGAATCGATGGCCCCACCGCGGCGCGGTTTCACCTCGGCTATGCGCCCGATGCCTGGGACACGATTCAGCAGCGCCTCGGCGGTGGCCCCGACGCCGAGCAGGCCCTGCTCGACGTCGGCCTGCTCACCGAGAACGAGCGCGGCCGACGCTATGACCGATTCCGCGGACGGGTCATGTTCCCGATCCGCGATCTACGCGGCCGCGTGATCGGCTTCGGCGCCCGGGTGCTCGGCGCGGGCGAGCCCAAATACCTGAACTCTCCCGAGACTCCGGTGTTCCATAAGGGCCGCGAGCTCTATGGTCTGTACGAAGCGCGCCAGGCGCTGCGCCAGATCACGCGACTGGTGGTGGTCGAGGGCTACATGGATGTGATCGGCCTGGCGCGCCACGGCATCGCCTACGCCGTGGCCACGCTGGGCACGGCCACCACCTCCGAGCAGCTCGCCCGGCTGTTCCGTGTCACCGACGAGGTGGTGTTCTGCTTCGACGGCGACCGGGCAGGCCGGGCCGCGGCCTGGCGCGCGTTGGAAAACGCGCTGCCCGAGGCCCGCGAAGGCCGCCAGATCGGCTTCCTGTTTCTGCCCGAGGGCGAGGACCCCGACTCGCTGGTGGCGCGCGAGGGTGCGAACGCGTTCGAGGCCCGCTTGTCCCAGGTCCAACCGCTGTCGGATTTTCTCGTCGAGCGACTCGCCCAGGCGGTAGATACCTCCACGGTGGATGGCCGGGCCCGGCTCGCCGAGCAGGCCCGCCCCCTGCTCGCCCGACTGCCGGCCGGGGTGTACCGCGAACTCCTGCTGGAGAAACTCGCCGGCACCGTCGGGCTCGGTGCGGCCCGGCTGGAGAAGCTGCTGGCGGCGGGCGACCCACGCGCGGGCAGCGCGCCGGCAGACCCGCGGCCACCCGCACGGGCGCGCCCCCGAAGCGGCCGCGCAAGTCTGGTGCGTCAGGCGCTGCTGCGGCTGCTGCATTGCCCTCGGGCCGCGCTGGAAGGCCCGGATCCGGACTTCCTCGCGACCCTGGATCGCCCCGGCGCGGCCCTGCTGCGGGCGGTGATCGAGGACATTCGGGCGCACCCGCAGCTCACGCCCGCCATGCTGCTGGAGCATTGGCGCGAGCATCCGGAGGGGCGGCATCTCGGCCGACTGCTGGACACCGAACTGCTGGTCGATGATGATGCCGCGGCCGAGGAATACCGCGACATCATGCAGCGGCTCGCAGTCGACGCCCGCCGGGCCCGAATCGAGCAGCTGAGCGCGAGGAGCGGCGCCCTGGAAGAGGCCGAAAAGGCCGAACTGCGGGCGCTGATCGCCGCCAGCGGGCGTTAGCCCAGGCGCCTGTTGCAGAAACGAACTTCTGGAATCGAAAAGCCTCAAAGCCTATACTTGACAGTTTGCCCCCGTCCGCATGGGAGGTTTTCCCCTTGTCCGAAAACTTAAGTCAGCTGACCGAAGCGCGCCAGTCAGAACTCAAACTCCTCATTGCCAAGGGCAAGGAGCAGGGGTATCTGACCTATGCAGAGGTCAACGACCACCTGCCCAACGATATCGTCGACCCGGAACAGATCGAAGATATTGTCAACATGATCAACGATATGGGCATCACGGTGCACGAGAAAGCACCGGATGCCGAGGAGCTGCTGCTCTCTGATGCGGCTGTTTCCAGCGATGACGACGCCGCCGAAGAAGCCGCGGCGGCACTCGCCACGGTCGACAGCGAGTTCGGGCGCACCACCGATCCTGTGCGGATGTACATGCGCGAGATGGGTTCGGTGGAACTGCTCACCCGCGAGGGCGAGATCCGGATTGCCAAGCGCATCGAGGAAGGCCTGGATCAGGTCCGCGTGGCGCTGTCGCACTTTCCCGGCACCATCAGCACCCTGCTGGGTGCCTACGAGAACGTCCGCAATGGCGAAACCCGGCTGCAGGATCTCGTCACCGCCATCATCGACCCCAACGCGCCCGACGAGATCGCCTCGCCCAATACGCCGAAGAATGACAGCGACGACGCCTCCGGCAAGGACGCGAAGTCCGACAAGGACAAGAAAGACGCCGGCAAGAAATCGGCCAAAGGCAAAGCCGCGAGTGACGATGACGACGACGATGACGACGACTCTGACGGTGACGACCCGGTGGATACCGGGGCCGACCCGGTAGAAACCGAGACGCGCATGGTGGCGCTGGCCGGGGACCTCAAGAAACTGGTCAACGCGCTCAACCGCCACGGCATGCGCCACGCCTCGACGCGCAAGGCACGCGAGGCCGTCACCGCCACCTTCATGGAGTTCAAGCTCGCGCCGAAGCTCTTCGAGCTGATGGTGCATGACCTGCGCGAGACCGTCGGCCAGATCCGCACCCTCGAGCGCGAGGTGATGGCGATCTGCGTGCGTGACGCCGGTATGCCGCGCAAGGATTTCATCAACAGCTTCCCGAAAAACGAGACCAACCTCGAGTGGGTAGAGAAGCATATCCGTGCCAAGCGCAAGCATTCCTCGCAGCTCGGCAAGCTGAAGGAAGAGATCCTGCGGCGACAGAAAAAGCTCGCCAAGCTGGAGACCGAAGCGCACCTGTCGATCGCCGAAATCAAGGAAATCAACCGGCAGATGTCGATCGGTGAAGCCAAGGCCCGTCGCGCCAAGAAGGAAATGGTGGAGGCCAACCTGCGCCTGGTGATCTCCATCGCCAAGAAATACACCAACCGCGGACTGCAGTTCCTGGACCTCATCCAGGAGGGCAATATCGGCTTGATGAAAGCGGTGGACAAGTTCGAATACCGGCGTGGTTACAAGTTCTCGACCTATGCCACGTGGTGGATCCGCCAGGCCATCACCCGTTCGATCGCCGACCAGGCACGGACCATCCGCATCCCGGTGCACATGATCGAGACGATCAACAAACTCAACCGCATCAGCCGCCAGATGCTCCAGGAGATGGGTCGCGAGCCCACCCCCGAGGAGCTCGCCGAGCGCATGGACATGCCCGAGGACAAGGTGCGCAAGGTGCTGAAGATCGCCAAGGAGCCGATCTCGATGGAAACGCCTATCGGCGACGACGAGGATTCCCATCTCGGCGATTTCATCGAAGACACCACGGCCGCCTCGCCGATCGATGCCGCCACGGTCGAGGGTTTGCGCGAGACCACGCACTCGGTGCTCGCAGGCCTGACCCCGCGCGAGGCCAAGGTGCTGCGCATGCGCTTCGGCATCGACATGAACACCGACCACACCCTCGAGGAAGTCGGCAAGCAGTTCGACGTCACCCGTGAGCGTATCCGCCAGATAGAGGCGAAGGCGCTGCGCAAGCTGCGTCACCCCTCGCGGTCTGATCAGCTTCGCAGTTTCCTTATCGAAGACTGAGGCCCTGGCAGGCGCTGTGACCGGCATCACGGCGCCGCCTCCCAGCTCTGCTAGCGTGGCGGGTGCGCGTGGCGACTCCCCGCCGCGCGAGCAGCGCGGAGCAGCACCGGGGTCATGGCCGTCAACCTTCAAAGCGCCGTCGCGATGCCGGCATCTGTCAGCGCGGCCGATCGGCTGCGTGTGCTCATCGCCGCAGGCGACCCGACACTGCGCTCCACCCTGTCCCGCTACATCATGCGTGAGTGGCCGGCGGCGACCATCACCGCCTGCAACGACTCCGGTCCGATGCTTGCGCGCAAGCTTCACGCCCTGCACGGCTACGATCTCATTCTCACGGGCTGCGACTTCTCCTCCGGCAGCCGGCTCTGGGATGACGGCGGCTTGCGCTGGCTGGAACAGATCCGTGACGGCGGACTGCATCCGCCGATCGTCATCGTCGCCGACTGCGGCAGCGAGTACACCGCCGTGCAGGCGATGGCAGCGGGCGCTGCCGATTATCTGCCGCAGGAACTGCTCAGCCGGGAACTGCTGATCGGCAGGATCCAGCGATTGCTGGGTGATCCTAACGAGGGGGCCACCGAGCACACCCGCAAGGCCCGGCGCACGGCCGCCCACATGGGCGTACGCCCGTACGGTTACGAGTTGCTGGAGTGCCTGGACTACAGCGGACGCCGGGCCGTGTTCCTGGCCCGCAGCCGCGAGCTCGAGCGCCAGGTCGTGCTGAAGATGCTCTGTGCCGAAGAAGGTGCCCTGACACTGGACCCGGAATATCAGCGTTTCGCGCGTGAATTCAACCTGATTTCCTACTTCAATCACCCGGCGGTGGCCGGGATCTTCGAATTCAAGGCCAACCGGCGCCACTGCTACATCGCCATGGAGTATTTCCCGAACGGCGATCTGCGCAAACGCATGAACCGCGGGCTGGGTGCCGACGCTGGGCTTGAACTCTTCGGCGCCCTGCTCGACGCGCTGCAGCTGGTGCACGAGGCCGGCATCGTGCACCGCGACATCAAGCCTTCCAATGTCATGCTGCGCGACAAGGGTCGCGTGGCCCTCATCGACTTCGGTCTGGCCCGACAGGTCAGCGACTTCGTCAACCTCACCGTCGCAGGCGAAGTGCACGGCACCCCCTATTACATGAGCCCGGAGCAGGCCGAGGGCAACGGCACCGACGAGCGCAGCGACCTCTACAGCTGCGGCATATTGCTGTTCGAACTGCTCACGGGCGAGAAGCCGTTTCGCGCAGCCAACGTGCCGGCCATCCTTGACCAGCATGTCCATGCGCCGGTGCCGGAGCTGCCGCCGCCGTGGCGTCCGCTGCAGCCCGTGCTCACCCGGCTGCTGGCGAAATCACCTCAGGACCGCTATCAGGAGGTGGCCGGCGTGCGCGCCGATCTCCGCGCCGCGCGCGCCGAACTGGGCTAGCCCTCAGCGCTCGATGATCGGCAACAGCGCGCCGTCGGCGCCGCGGCGCGGCAATACGAATTCGTCCAGCAACGCCTCCCGAACCTCGTCGCTCTCGGCCTGCACCAGACGTCGTACGGCCCACGGATCGAGGTGCGCGGCAAAGCCGGCGATGAAGTCGTACATGAAGTCCCGCAGCACGGTTTCACGGCGAAACCCGATCCAGGTCGTCACCCGCGGGAACAGCCCGGCGGCGCTCAGTGCCACCAGTGCCTTGTCCGCCGGATCGACCGCCATCGCCGCCACCACACCCACCCCCATGCCCAGGCGGACATAGGTCTTGATGACGTCGGCATCGCGAGCGGTGAAGACCACCTCCGGCGTGAGGCCCTCGCGCTCAAAGGCGCTGCGGAACGACGACTCCCCGCGCTCGGAGAAGACATAGGTCACCAGCGGATGCGCCGCGAGATCGTGCAGGGTCGCCGGCCGGTCCAGCTTCGTCAGCGGATGCTCCGCCGGCACCAGGATCACCCGATCCCAGCGATAGCAGGGCAGGCGCAGGAGGTTGGGGAACAGCTCATCGCCCCCGGTGGCGATCACGAACTCCACGCGCTTGGCCTCGACCATGTCGGCAAGCTGCTCCGAGGTGCCCTGGTGGAGGCTGAGCGAGACGTCGGGATAGTCCTTGCGAAACTTGGCGATCGCCCGGGGCAGCACGTAGCGCGCCTGGGTATGCGTGGTGCCAATGGACAACAGACCGCGATTGTCCTTGTTGATGTTCTGCGCAATGCGCCGGATATTCTCGGCCTCACGCAGAATCACCGCCGCGCGTTCGACGACCTCCCGGCCCTCCACGGTGATTTCGGTCAGGCTCTTGCCCCGGCGGATGAAGAGCTTCAGGCCAAGCTCATCTTCCAGCTGGCGGATCTGCTTGCTGACCGCCGGCTGCGAGGTGTGCAGCCGCTCGGCGGCCGCCGTGATGTTCAGGCCGTTCTCGGCGACCGCCAGGACATAGCGCAGCTGCTGGAGTTTCATGATGCGATTATCCGCCGTTGCGTGTCTCGGCGCCATGCGGCGCGCCGGCTCAACGCTGCAGAATCGCCACTGCGCTGACACCGGGCGCGCCGTAGACATGTGAGTAGCCCACCCGCGGTCGACCGGGCACCTGGCGCGGCCCCGCCGCTCCGCGCAGCTGCAGCACGTTCTCATAGACCTGCCGCAGACCAGAGGCCCCGATGGGCTCCCCGTTGGCCAGGCAGCCGCCATCGGTATTCACGGGAAGCCGGCCGCCGATTTCGGTCTCGCCTTCGCGCAGCATGCGCTCCTGCTCGCCATCGGCACAGAAACCGTTCTCGGCCATGTGCATGATTTCCGCACCGGACTCGGTGTCCTGAAGCTGGGCGACATCGATATCCCCCGGACCGAGGCCCGCGGCCTCGAAGGCCGCGCGCGCGGCGGTCACCGAGGGGCTTGGGGCCTGCTCGAGGGCCTGGCAGGGGCTGAACACCTCGAAGGAGCCGAAGTGGCGTGTGCGCATGCTCACCGCCTTGACGTAGATCGGCGTCCGTCCGAGGCGGCGCACCAGGTCGCCCCGGCAGAGCACCAGGGCCACCGCCCCCTCACTGGGCGAGCAGAACATGAATTTCCTGAGCGGATGGCTGACCATCGGCGAGCTGGCGATCTCCTCGCAGGAGACCGGCCGGCGGCGCCAGGCATGGGGGTTGTGCTCGGCGTTGCGGAAGGCCTTCTCGGCCACCCGGATCAGCGCGTCCTCGGTGATGCCGTGGTCGTGCATGTACTTCTGGATCTTCATGGCGAAGAACTGCGTGGTCAGCGCCAGCCCCACCTCGCCGTACCACTGGCCGAGGCCCCAATCGGCCGGGTTGACCTCGAAAGCCCCACGGGGGTGCTTGTCGAAGCCCACGGCCATGGCGATGTCGTGTTCGCCGGAGCGGATTGCGGCCACGGCCGCCGCCAGTGCACTGCCGCCGGTGGCGCAGCCGTTGGCGACGTTGATGAACGACAGCCCCGTCAGTCCCAGGCGATTGACCATGGTGTCGGCATTGCCGGCACTGGTGCTGCCGCCGAAGGCACACGGGATATCGCGCCACTGCAGGCCAGCGTCGGCCAGCGCCCCACGCGCCGCATGCACCCCCTGCTCAAGGCCCGAGACCCCCTCGGTCCGGCCGAAGGGGTGGATACCGATACCGATGATCGCCACGTCCATGCTCAATCCTCCCCGCCTGTCGGTGCCACGGGACGGAAGGCGAAAGTCATCACCTCGCGCCCCTCGGCGTCCGTGGTCAGCGGCACGATGGTCAGCTCCATCTCCATGCCGATCTCGAGCTGCCCGGGGTCGGCCACCGTCAGCGGCGTCTCCACACGGGTCTCCCCTGGCAGTTCGACATAGCCGACACCATAGGGCCGGAACGTCTCCGGCGTGGCGGGCCCGGCATAGGGCGGCTTCGGCGGGAAGGACTGAACCGTCCAGGTCCACAGGCGCCCCCGCACCCCCAGCCTGCGCTGCACGACGGTGTCGCTGCAGCAGGCGGGACAGCTCGTCTGGGCGGGGAAGACCACCGTGCCGCAGTCGCGGCACTCACTGCCGAGCAGGCGCGGCGCCTCGTCGGGCCAGGTGAACAGGGCCGGGTCGACCGGAACGCGCTCAGCGGACATGGTGTTCTCCCAGTGGCCTCTGGGTCGGTGCCCGGGGCCGGCGTGCATGAGTCTGCGCGCAACATAGCGGGCGGCGCGGCGCGGGACAAGCCACCGGCCTGCGTCCTACCGAGACACGGTACGGGCAAGCCCTGATTTACTCACCGGCGGGACCCGTGGGAGGCTGGCCGAACAAGCACAGCACGGCGGTGTTCCACACCACATGCAGGACGATCGGCGGCAGCACGCTGTCGTGACGGTCCCGGAACAGGCCGAAGGCCAGCGACGGCGTAAAGACGAGGGTGGCATGCACGGCTCCGCGCAGCGGCACGTGGGCCAGCGAAAACAACACGCTGGTCAGCAGATTCGCAAGCGTCAGCGGTCCGATGATCGCGCGCGCGGCGGTGCGCCGGAGCAGCCAGGGTTGAAGCATGCCACGGAAGACCAGTTCCTCAAGCACCGGGTAGACCAGCGCGAACATCAGCAGCGCCGGCAACCCGGGCATGAACCAGGGCGCGAGTCCCGGCCCCAACCCAGGGCCGAGCAGCATACGGGCCCCCAATACGGCCCCCACGCCGAGCCCGCAGACCGTCCACCACCAGGGATCTCGCAGCCAGGCCGTTGTCATGCGGCTGTCACCTGTCTGTCACATGGAATTGTTACGGTTCGGGTGTTGGCAAATCGCGACATTGAATCCTTTCCGCCACAGATCACCCTGCCCAGTATACGGGCGCGGCGGGACGTCATTCCGGCAGGGCGTGATCCCGCCGGGACACCCGCAGAACAACTCACCATCGAAGCAAGGGGTCACCCATGAAGACATCGCGAACACTGGGGCTGGCGGTCGCCGCCCTGATGGGCAGCATGGCGGCCAGCGCGCCCGCGCTGGCCTCACCGGAGACCGACCGGCTGATCGAGATCCTGGTCGCCAAGGGCATCCTCACCCAGCAGGAGGCCGAGGCCATCCGGGCCGAGGCGGCCGAGCCGCAGCCCTCGCCGCTGGAAACACCGGTACGCAGCGACGTGCAGTACGACCCGGTCGAGCCGTTCGAGGACGACGAGCCGGCGATTCGGGTCCGCCGCCTGGCCATCGACTCCTCGGATGGCCGGGATCGCTTCAGTATCCGCGGGCGCTTCCAGTACGACGTCGAGCGCGTCGACTTTGGCAGCGACATCGAGAATGTCGCTCGCCAAGGCAACGCCTTCCCGAGCTACGGCAGCCGCTTCCGCCGGCTGCGCCTCGGTGCGCTGGGCATCATGCACAATGACTGGGAATGGCAGCTCGAAGTCGACTTTGCCGACAACGAAGTCGACCTCGCCAACGCCTATATCGCCTACCTAATGCCGCAGGGCCGTCTGGCCTTCGGACACTTCAAGGAGCCCTTCGGGCTGGAGTACGCCACGAGCTCGCGGCGCATCACCTTCATGGAACGCTCGGCTGCCTCGGACGCCTACAAGGTCAACCGTGAGCCCGGCATCATGTACGAGACCATCCAGCCAAACTGGTATGGGGCCTTCGGTGTGTTCGGCGGCGGTACCGCCTTCAATCGCGACGTCGAGGAAGGCTGGTCAGTGTCGGGCCGCCTGACCGGCGCACCCTACCTGGACGGCACCAATTACGTGCACATCGGCGCGGCGATCAACCAGCGCCGCAACGCGGTCAACAAGGCCACCAACCTGTACGAATCGGTTCGGCTGCGGACCCGTGAGGGCGCCCGGGCGATCGACGCGCGCCTGATCGGCCGCGATGATCTCGAGGGGGTCAGCAAGTTCACCCGATACGGGCTGGAACTGGCTGCGGGTCGCGGTCCCTGGTCGATGCAGGGCGAATATAT
>PWZL01000063.1 GCA_003567475.1 Gammaproteobacteria bacterium
CAGGGTTTCCAGGCTGACGGGTTCGCCGTCCGGCGCAACCAGTCGATCGGCGAACTCGAGCAGCGCCGCGCCTGTGACCAGACCTGCGCCGCGGGTCGTGCCCAGCACCAGGTTGCCCTCCTCGTCGAGGTTGCCCGTGCCGGTCAGATGCACCGGCTCGCCGAGGTGATCGCGCAGGCGACCGTCAGTATCGACATGCAGCACCCAGGGCGCATGGTCGAGCTCGACGAAGACCCGCTGGGGGCCGTTCTGGAAGTACCAGGCGCCGTGTTCGTCGGCGAGATAATTGCGCCCGATGAACTCGGCCAGTCGGCGGTTACCGATCAACTCGTCCTCGAGCCGCCAGCGGCCGGCCTCGTCGAGGCGCAGCCAGCCATAAGCCGCCGGCACGTTCGGCCAGCGTCGCATCGCGGCGAGTACTCGCTCGTCCATCAGCCCCCCTGCGTTGCGTTATCATCTGCGAGGTCTCCAGTCGAGAATCGCCTGCCATGACAGATGCCCTCAGCACGCGCTTTCACCTCGCCTTCCCGGTCTCCGACCTCGAGGACGCGCGTGAGTTCTACGCCGGCCTGCTGGGCTGCCCGACCGGCCGAGAGTCCGACCACTGGATCGATTTCGATTTTTACGGTCACCAGCTCGTGGCGCACCTGGTCGCGCCCGAGGCCATGCCGGCTGTGGCAACCAACCCGGTTGACGGCGAGGACGTCCCGGCCATGCACTTCGGCGCAGTGCTGCACTGGGAGCAGTGGGAAGCGCTCGCCGCGCGCCTGCGCGAGGCTGGCATGGCGTTCGTCATCGAGCCGCAGCTGCGCTTCGCGGGGCGCAGGGGCGAGCAGGCGACGCTGTTCATCCGCGATCCCGCCGGCAATCATCTCGAGTTCAAGGCCTTTCGTGACGAGTCGCTGCTGTTCGCCACAGACCTCACGCCATAGGGGCCGGCTGCCAGCCAGAGTGTCGCCGTCGATGGTGGCACCGTGCAGGGCAGCGAAGGCCAAAAATGCCTGTGTTGGCATCGCGGTTGTACTGCCACAGCCCGTCGGGGGTGACGTCAAGGCTGAAGTCGACGTGGCGGCCGTCCGGCGACCGGGTTACCAGCTGCGCACGCGGCCGGTATCGACATGCAGGAAGTCCGAACGCGCGTAGTACCCGACACCGCCTGCTTGCAGGTCGAGCGCGATCCTGCGCAGCTCGCGCGTGGGGACACCGCGAAGACGCACGTCGATCGCGCGCCCGTCCATGTGTAGCGAGCGCTGGGCGACCGCGCTGCCGCGCTCGCGCAGCATGTCGTTGGTTCGCGGTGAGCGGTAGGCCGAGATGATCTCGTAGGTGCCGTTGCTGCCCGCCCGCTCGCGCATGCGGTGCAGCAGCGTCAGCAGTTCGGGGTCGATCGCGATGCTGTCGCCGGTGCGAAAGTCCCGCAGCAGGTGTGAGACCTCGGCCAGGGCCTCCGGCACGAACTCGCCATCCTCGGCGAAGGTCACCCGCAGACGTTCACCGGTGTGAGTATGATGAAAACTCAGCGCGCGTGCACGGCGCGCTTGCGCCGGCTGCGGAAAGGCCACCGCGGCGGCGGCCAGGCCCACCCCGGCGGCGATGAAGCGCCGACGGTCGAGGCCGATCTGAAGCGCTTGGCGGTCACACAGTTCACACATCGAGGTTACTCATGCTGCCCGACGCCGCGGTTGCGGCCGAAAGTCGAAAGTCTACCTGCTTTGGCCGCCACTGCGCCGCGCTCCTGGTCACGGTACTGGCGGCCGCGCTGTCTGTGGCCGAGGCGTTTACGCCGCCAGATGAAGAGCGTCTGCGCTCGCGGGTGGAGGCCCTCGCCGCCGAGCCGAGGATCGCCGATACGGTGGTGGCCGATCCGTGGCTGCTGAGCCAGCTCTACGCCGAGCGGCAGTTCCGGCCCGTCTGGCCGGACCAGACCGTCCTGAGCGAGCTGGTGGCCGCGCTGGCGCGGACCGCCCGTCAGCACGGCCTGAATCCTGCCGACTTTCATCTCGACCCCCTGCGCGAGGCCCTGGACACCGGGCTGCAGCGGCTGTGCTGCGCAGAGCTCGATATTCTGGCCACCGATGCGGTGACGCGGCTGGCGTTCGCTCTGGCGTTCGGCAAACTGGACCCGGAATCGTTCCATGCCAGCTGGAATTTCCGCCGTGCGTCGGAGGGCTCATCGCCTGCAGCGCTGGTGGACGCGGTGCTGGCGGCGGACGATCGGCAGGCGGCGCTGGAGGCGCTGGCGCCGCAGACGCCGGCGTACCGGGGGCTGGTAAACGCCCTGAGCTGGCATCGTCGCCTGGCCGCAGGGGGCGGCTGGCCGGACGTGGCCGGCGGACCGACCCTCCGGGCCGGTGAGCGTGATCCGCGGGTTGCCGAACTTCGTCGCCGGCTGGTCGCCAGCGAGGATCTCGCGGGCGACGGTGCCGAGCTGCCAGCGTATGACGCGGCCTTTTTCGATGCGACACTCGATGCTGCGGTGCGCCTTTTCCAGGCCCGCCACGGTCTGGCCGTCGACGGTGTTGTCGGCGCAGCGACCCTGGCAGCGCTCAACGTGCCGGTGGCGGCGCGGATCGACCAGCTGCGCGTCAACCTGGAACGCCGTCGGTGGCTGGGACGCGAGCCGGATGAACGTCATCTGCTGGTGAACATTGCGCGCTACCGCGTGGTCCTGGTCGAGGCCGGCGAGGTCACCTGGGAGACCCGCGCGGTCGTCGGCCTGCCTTACCGGCAGACCCCGGTGTTCCGCGCCGACATGCGCTACCTGGTATTCAACCCGACCTGGACCGTGCCACCGGGGATCCTCGCGCGCGATCTGCTCCCGGAACTGCGCCGTGATCCGGCGGCCCTCGAGCGACGCAACATGGAGGTGCTCGACCTCGACGGGCGTCCGGTCGACGCCACGGACATCGACTGGGCACTGGCCCGGCCTGGCCGGTTTCCCTATCTGCTGCGGCAGCGCCCGGGTCCCAACAACGCGTTGGGGCAGGTCAAGTTCATGTCTCCCAATCCCTGGCACGTGTACATGCATGACACGCCTGATCGCGACCTGTTCGGTCACACCGAGCGCACCTTCAGTTCTGGCTGCGTGCGCCTGGAGCGGCCGCTGGAGCTCGCCGAGCGGCTGCTGGCAGGGACAGCCTGGGATCGCGCGGCGATCGACGCGGCGCTCGCGGAGGGCCGGCCGCGAACGGTTCACCTGCCTGAACCGGTGCCCGTGCTGACGCTTTATGCGACCGCTGTCGCCGAGGCGGGCCGGGTGCTGTTTCTGCCCGATGTCTACGACCGCGACGCACGCATTCTCGCGGGCCTGGAGGCCCCCCCAACCCACCCCCAGCCTGAGTCGGGCGGTCACGCCGAGCGATGACGGGGGCTGGCTGGCCGTCAGTCGAACGAGAACGCGCCGAAGGTGCAGTCCTCAGGGAACAGGTCATCGATCGCACAGCTGTAGGTCCCCAGGAACAGCAGATCGGCGCTGATCAGGGCGCCGGCGATTCCCGAGTCGCCGAGCGAGTCGGCAAAGCGACCGCGGAACAGGCCGTAGTCCGGATCGAGACGGGTGAACACCAGGTCGGTGACCACGTCGTCATCGGCGACGATCTCGCAGTCGCCGGCCGCGCAGAACGCCGTCGCCCGGGCCCGTTCCCCGTCGAACCAGGCCTCCCAGGCCTGGCGACCCTGCCAGCGGCCGTCAAGGTCGGCGAACAGGAAGCGGGGCAGGGCCCGCGCCTCGCGGGTGAGGACCGCGAACTCGAAGACCTCGGTCACCAGCAGGGCATGGTCGCGGGTGTCGGAGAGCAGCAGCCGCACCCAGGTGCCGTCGCTGAGCCGGCCCTCCAGCTGGCCGGGCGCGACCCGCCAGAGGTCTCCACGGACACCGGTGGACTGACCCGCGATCACCTCGCGGGTCAGGCGTTCGCCCTGGATCCGCCACTCCAGCGTGAACAGCGTGCCGTCGGCATCCTCCATGGCGCCGAACCAGGTGCCGTCAAGCCCCAGGGTCGGCGGCGGGTGGCCGCCACCCGTGCCCGCCTCGATGCGGCAGCCGGTCATCACGGCGCCGCCCAGCACCACGACAGCGAGCACTCGCCAGGGTTGCCACTGCATGTCTCACCTCCCGTCGTCTCCTGCGGTGTCGCCGCCGCGTCCCAGGGTTTGCAAGGCCGACGCGATGGGACACAGCTTGCCAGCCCGAAGCTGAACGGGGGATGAGCGGGCGCCCGCGCCGGTCTGCGCCGGTTCGCACGCCGCGGAGGGCGGCTGCGCTGGCCTGCGGGTGACCGGTCAGTCGTCGCGGCCGACCACAAAGCTGACCACGGTGCAGGCGCTGCCACCGACGTTGAGCGTGGCGAAATCCCGCGCGTCCTCGACCTGGCAGTCGCCGGCCGTGCCCGTGACCTGGCGCGCACAGTCGAGCACCATGCGCACGCCCGTCGCACCCACCGGGTGACCGAGCCCGATCAGCCCGCCGCTGGGGTTGATCGGCAGACGACCGCCGATCTCGATGCTGCCGTCCTCGATGATGTGCCAGTTCTCCCCCGGCGCGGTCAGACCGAAGTGATCGATCGCCATGTACTCGGTGGTGGTGAAACAGTCGTGGGTCTCGATGCCGTCGAGCTGCCAGGCATCGGCCAGGCCTGCCCGCGACAGGGCCTCGTGGGTGGTCCGACGGACATGCGGGAAGACGTAGGGGGCCTCCCGACTGGCTTTGAGCTTCACTTCGAAGGCGATCGGTGCCGTGCGATGGCCCCAGCCCTTGATCCGCGGCAGGCTCTCCAGCGACCGGCCTTCGCGCTTCGCCCAAGCCCGCGCGGTCCGCTCCCCGGCCAGGACGATGCCCGCCGCGCCATCGGTGACCTGGCCGCAGTCCTGCTTGCGGATGCGTCCGTCGATCACCGGATTGGCCTCGTCGTCGGCGGTGAAGCTCGCGTCGGTGAACTGCCAGCGCCGGGTCTGGGCGTAGGGGTTGCGTCGGCCATTGGCGAAATTGTTGCGCGCGATCGCCATCAGGTGGGCGTAGTCCAGCCCGTAGCGGCGCGCGTATTCGTCGCCCAACCGGGCGAACAGGTGCGGCCAGGGCCAGCGCACGTCCTGGCACTCGTGGCCGGTCCAGATCGCCGCGCCGAGGTGTTCGGCCGCCTCGCCGCCGGGGACATTGCGCATCTGCTCGATGCCGAGCACCAGCGCACAGTCGTAGCGACCGGCTTCGATCTCGGTCATGGCCGCCAGCACGGCAATGCTGCCGGAGGCACAGGCGGCTTCATGCCGCGCGGCCGGCATGTCCGCCATTGCGCTGTCGACCAGTCCGAAGAAGCCACCGAGCAGCCCCTGGCGGCAGAACAGTTCAGCCACGAAGTTGCCGACGTGGCCGACTTCGATGTCGCCGGGCGCCAGCCGTGCGTCAGCGAGGGTGGCTCGCGTGGTTTCGGCGAACAGGTCAAAGATATCGTGACCCTCGCGGGCCCAGTTGCGGGCGAAGTCGCTCTGGGCACCGCCCAGGACATAGACGGGGGAGGTCATTCTGGCGGCTCCTGGTGGGAGTGGGGGTGGCCTGCGGGGCGATCGTCGCCGTACTGCAGCCAGCGGTCGAGGTAGGCCAGGCGGTCTGCGCCCCAGAACATCTCACCGTCGGCGATCAGGGTTGGCGCGCCAAACACACCGGCCACCACGGCGTCTGCGGTGGTGGTCTGCAGGCGCGCCTTGATCTCCGGCTGGGCCATGCCCGCCAGGATGGCGTCGGCATCGAGGCCCAGCTCGTGGGCCAACCCGGCGACCGCATCCGGCGTGGACAGATTCCGACCCTCACTGAAACTGCCCTCGAACATGGCGTGCAGGAAAGGCAGGGCATGCGCCTCGTCGTTCACCTGCAGCCAATGAAAGCCCCGGGCGGCCGGGATGCTGTTGAACGGGAACGGATCCGGCCAGCGCCAGGCCATCCCCGCTTCGCGCGCCGACCGTTCCACATCGTGCCAGATGTAGCGCCCCTTGGCGGTGTCGGGTGCTGGCGGTGCGTGGCGCAGCTCGCGGAAAATCACCCCGAGACTGATGGCTCGCCAGCGCAGTTCGCGGCCATGGCGCTGTGCGACATCGGCAATCTGCAGGCGTGCAATGGCCGAGTAGGCCGAGGAGAAGTCAAAGTAGAAGTCGATCGGTCCAGCCATGGCCCCTCCGCCACCTGTAGCTTTCATAACAAGACCCAATCAGTCTAGCGCCTTGTGGGGCTGCGCCGTCAAGCGCGCCGGGCCGCGGGCGAAGGCGCCCGGCGCAACTTCGCCATGGTAGAATCGAGCGCTTTTCACCGCCCTCCGGGGCCGGCCTGGGCGCCTGTGAGGCTTCCCGGCGGGTCGCTGGAGCACCCCCCTTTATTCCGCCGGGCCTGAACACGCATGAGCCGACTGTCACTAAGCAAGGATCGCATTCGCTTCCTGCTGCTGGAGGGTATCCACGATGCCGCCGAGGCCGTGCTTCGCGAGGAGGGTTATCGCAAGGTCGAGCGCCTGCGTGGCTCGCTGACTGGCGAGGAGCTGGTCGAGGCGGTGCGCGACGTGCATTTCCTCGGCATCCGTTCGCGGACCCAGCTCACCGCCGAGGTGATCGAGGCCACCCGGCGCCTTAACGCCGTCGGCTGTTTCTGCATTGGCACCAATCAGGTCGATCTTGCGGCCGCCGAGGCCCGTGGCATCCCGGTGTTCAATGCGCCGTTCTCCAACACCCGCAGCGTGGCCGAGCTGGTGCTCGCGGAAATCATCTTTCTGCTGCGTGGCGTCGCCGAGAAGAACGCCGCGGCCCACCGGGGTGAGTGGCTGAAAACCGCCGCGCGCAGCTATGAAATCCGTGGAAAGCGGCTTGGCATTGTCGGTTACGGCCACATCGGGACCCAGCTGGGCGTGCTCGCTGAAGCCCTCGGGATGCGCGTGTGGTATCACGACATCGAAAACAAGCTGCCGCTCGGCAATGCCGCCTCGGCGCCCGATCTGCAGAGCCTGCTGTCGGGCTCGGATGTCGTCACCCTGCATGTGCCCGAGACCCCGCAGACCCGCAACATGATCGGCGAAGCTGAACTGGCCGCGATGCGCCCGGGCGGCTTCCTGGTCAATGCGTCCCGCGGCACCGTGGTGGATATCGAGGCGCTCGAACAGGCGCTCGAGCGTGGCCACATCGCCGGTGCGGCGCTCGACGTCTTCCCGGTCGAGCCGAAGTCCAACGACGACGAGTTCGTCTCGCCGCTGCGGCGCTTCGACAACGTCATCCTGACGCCGCATGTCGGCGGCAGCACCCAGGAGGCGCAGGAGAACATCGCCATCGAAGTCGCCCAGAAGCTGGTGCGCTACAGTGACAACGGCTCCACCGCCTCCGCGGTCAATTTTCCGCAGGTGGCCTTGCCTGACAACCGCAGCTATCGGCGGATCATGCACATCCATCGCAACGTACCGGGTGTGCTCGAAGCCATCAACCACATTTTCTCGGCCCGCGGTGTGAACATTGCCGCACAGTACCTGCAGACCAGTCCCCGCATCGGCTACGTGGTCATGGATGTCGAAGTGCCCGAGGCCGACGCGCTGCTCGACGAACTCAAGGGCATCGAGGGGACCGTGCGCGCACGGCTGCTCTACTGATGGAGCGCGGCGCGGCCCTGACACGCATTCGCGAGATCGTTGGCCCCGCCGGCGTGGTCGATGATCCCGTCGAGCAGGCCGGCTACCTGGTCGACGAGCGCAGGCTGTACCAGGGCGCGGCGGCGCTGGTGGTGCGTCCTGCCAGTACCGAGGAAGTCTCGGCGGTGCTGGCCGTGTGTCACGCGGCGGGGCTCGCCGTGGTGCCGCAGGGCGGCAACACCGGTTACTGCGGCGGGGCAACACCGGACGATGCCGATCGTCAAGTGTTGCTGTCACTGACCCGCCTGAACCGCATCCGCGAGGTCGATCCCGTCGGTTTCACCCTGACCGTGGAGGCGGGCGTGGTGCTGGCTAAAGGCCAGGCCGTGGCTGCCGAACACGGCCTGCTGTTTCCTCTGAGCATGGGTTCCGAGGGCTCCTGCCAGATCGGTGGCAATCTCGCCACCAACGCGGGGGGGCTGGCGGTACTCAAGTACGGTACCGCCCGCGAGCTGGTGCTGGGCTTGGAGGTGGTGCTGCCTGACGGGCGGGTGCTGCATGGGCTCAAGGGGCTTCGGAAGGACAATACCGGCTATGACCTCAAGCAGCTGTTTCTGGGTGCCGAGGGCACGCTCGGCGTCATCACCGCGGCGGTGCTGAAGCTGTTTCCGGCGCCGACGGAGCGCCAGACCGCCTGGCTGGCGGTGGCCGATGCCGCGGCCGCCTGTCGACTGCTGGGGGCTGCCCGCAAGGCCAGTGGCGATGCGGTGACCTCCTTCGAGTACGTGACCCGGCCGTCGCTGGAACTGGTGCTCAGCCTGGTCGAAGGCACCAGCGATCCGCTCGATACGCCGCACGAACACTATGTGCTGATGGAGATGTCCGCTGCCGGCGCCGAGGGCAGTCTGCGCGATGTCCTTGAACAGGTCCTCGAGGAGGGCATGGAACGCGGTGAGGTGCTCGATGGCGCCATTGCAGAGTCGGGTCCGCAGCGCGATGCGCTGTGGAAACTCCGTGAATCCATTCCGGAAGCCGAGAAGCACGTCGGCGGCGCGGTCAAGCACGATGTCTCGGTACTGATCTCGCGTATCCCCGAGTATCTCGCCGCCGCGCCTGCACGCGTGCAGGCGGTCACCGACTGTCGCCTCTCGATCTACGGACACATCGGCGACGGCAACCTGCACTACAATCTTCTGCCACCCGCGGGCAGCGAGCCGGCTGACTTCCGCGCGCATTGGGGCGAGGCGCTTTCGCGTGTGGTCCACGGCCTCGCCGCGGAGCTTGAGGGTTCGTTCAGTGCTGAACATGGCGTGGGCAAGCTCAAGAGAGACGAGCTTGCCAGGTTGTCCGACCCGGTAGATCTCGAGGTCATGCGGGCCGTCAAGGCGGCGCTTGATCCCCGCGGGATCATGAACCCCGGCAAGCTTTTCCAGGCCTAGTTCCATGCAGCATCCCACCCCCGCGGAGCGCGGCTACCGCATGCCGGCCGAGTGGTCGCCGCACCAGGCGACCTGGATGTCCTGGCCGCACAAGCGTGCCTCCTGGCCGGGTGCTTTCGAACACGTCGAGCCGGTCATGGTCAGCGCCGTGGCCGCGCTGGCCGAGTCCGAGCCCGTGCGGATCAACGTGCTCGATGCCGCCCACGAGACCCACGTGCGTCGCCTGCTCGGGGACGCCGCGGTCGATCCTGCCCGTGTGCTGTGTCATCGGTTTCCCACCAATGACGCCTGGTGCCGCGATCACGGTGCCATCTTCGTGGCGCGCGCTGGCGAGATGCCGCTGGCCGCGCTGGACTGTGGCTTCAACGCCTGGGGTGGCAAGTATCCCCCTTGGGAGCTGGACAACGAGATTCCACGGCAGATGGCCGAGGCGCTGGGCATTCCGCGCTTCGAGGCGGGGCTGATCCTCGAGGGCGGCTCAATCGACGTGAACGGTGAGGGGACGGTGCTCACCACCGAGGACTGTCTGCTCAACCCGAATCGCAACCCCGCCATGGACCGTCCGGCCATCGAGCAGGCGCTGCGCGAGCTGCTGGGCGTCGAGCAGGTCCTGTGGCTGGGACAGGGCATCGTCGGCGATGACACCGATGGCCATGTGGACGACATCCCCCGGTTCGTTGCCCGCGCCACTGTGGTGACGGCGGTAGAGCCGGATCGCAACGATCCGAATCACGCGCCGCTGCAGGCCAACCTGGAGCGGCTGCGCGCGATGCGCCTGGTCGACGGCAGTGCCCTGGAGATCATAGAACTGCCCATGCCGCGGCCGGTATTCCACGAGGGCGAGCGGCTGCCCGCCAGCTACGCGAATTTCTACATCGGTAACTCGGTGGTGCTGATGCCGTCGTTTGCCGATCCAGCCGATGAGCACGCTGCCGGTATTCTCGCTGATTGCTTTCCCGGACGGCGAATCGTGCCGCTCGACTGCCGCAAGCTTGTGGTCGGTCTGGGTGCGTTTCATTGCCTGACCCAACAGGTCCCGCTCACGCCGGAAATGCAGGCGTGACGCCGCCTTGCAGCCCATGCGGCGTTGACCTTAAGTTACCCTGATTACCCGCAGCCAGTCTGCCTGGAGTTTCGCAATGGCTCAGTCTCCGAACAACGCGCCGATCAGTGCGTTCATCCGTCATCACTACCGCCACTTCAACGCGGCCGCCCTGGTTGATGCGGCGGATGCCTACCGCCAGCACCTCGAAGCCGGCGGACAGATGCTGGTGACCCTGGCCGGCGCCATGAGTACCGCCGAGCTCGGTCTGTCCCTGGCCGAGATGATCCGCCAGGACAAGGTGCATGCGATCTGCTGCACCGGCGCGAATCTCGAGGAAGACGTGTTCAACCTCGTGGCACACGATCACTACGTGCGGATTCCGAACTACCGCGATCTCACCGCGGCCGATGAGGAAGCGTTGCTGGCCCGTCATCTCAATCGCGTCACCGATACCTGCATCCCCGAAGAAGAGGCGATCCGGCGCATCGAGCGCGCGGTGCTCGAGGAATGGACGGCGGCGGACCGGGCGGAAGAGGCTTATTTCCCGCACGAGTTCATGTATCGCATCCTCAGAAGCGGCAAGCTCGAGCAGTACTACCAGATCGACCCGAAGGACAGCTGGCTGCTGGCCGCCTGTGAGAAGAATCTGCCGATCATCGTGCCTGGTTGGGAGGACTCGACCCTCGGTAACATCTTTGCCAGCCATTGCATCACCGGCGAGGTGAAGCATGTGCATACCGTGCGCAGTGGCATCGAGTACATGATCATGCTGGCGGATTGGTACAAGTCCAATTGCCAGGGCCAGGGCATCGGTTTTTTCCAGATCGGTGGCGGCATCGCGGGCGACTTTCCGATCTGCGTGGTGCCCATGCTCGAACAGGATCTGCAGATGACGGATATTCCGCGCTGGGGCTATTTCTGTCAGATCAGTGATTCGACCACCAGCTACGGGTCGTACTCCGGGGCCGTTCCCAACGAGAAAATCACCTGGGGCAAGCTCGCGGCGGACACGCCGAAATTCATCATCGAATCCGACGCCTCGATCGTCGCCCCCCTGATTTTTGCCTGTGTACTCGGGCAGTAGGAGCCAGTCGATGTCTGCCGATCCCGATCCGCGAGCGCAGTTGAGCGACGAAGAGCTTGAGTGGACGCCCGCTGATGCCGCCGAGCTCTATCGTGTCGACGCCTGGGGCGCCGCCTACTACCACGTCAACGGGCGCGGCCATGCCGCAGTGATGCCCACCGGCGAGAACGATCTGTCGGTGGATATCGCCGAGGTCGTCGAGGACCTGCGCACGCGCGGTGTGCCTTTTCCGGTGCTGATCCGTTTTCAGGACGTGCTGCAGGCACGGGTCCGGCGCATCAACCGTGCCTTCAGTACCGCCATCGAGGAGGCCGAGTACGACAACGTCTATCGCGGCGTTTACCCGATCAAGGTCAACCAGCTTCATGAAGTGGTCGAGGAAGTGCTCGAGGCGGGACAGCCGTTCTCGATGGGGCTCGAGTGCGGCTCCAAGCCTGAGCTGATCGCCGCGCTGCCACACATGGAAGATGATCAGGCACTGCTGATCTGCAACGGTGTCAAGGACGCCACCATGTTGCGGCTCATCCTCGCGGCACAGGGCCTGGGTAAGCCGGTGTTACCCGTGCTGGAAAAGTACACCGAGTTCGTGGAGTTCATGCGGCTTGCCGAGGAACTGGGTGCCGTGCCGCGCCTCGGCGTGCGTGTGCGCCTGACCACCTCAGGCTCAGGGCGCTGGCGCGAGTCGGGTGGGGATCGCTCCAAGTTCGGCCTGTCGATTCCCGAGATCGTCAAGCTGGTGGAGGTGCTCCACTCGCGCGGCCACCCCGAGAGCCTGGAGCTGCTGCACTTCCACCTCGGCAGCCAGATTTCCGACATCCAGATCCTCAAGCAGGCGGTCAAGGAAATCACCCAGGTCTATGCGCAGCTGCATCGCCGTGGCGTGCCGGTGAAATTCCTCGATGTCGGCGGCGGGCTGGGCGTGAACTACGACGTCGGCTACTCGTCGGACGATCCGGGCATCGGCTATTCCCTGCAGGAATACGCCAACGCCGTGGTCTACTCCGTGCAGGAAGTCTGCGAGCAACAGGAGGTGCCCACGCCGGCGCTGGTCTCGGAGAGTGGCCGTGCGCTGGTGGCGCATCACTCGGTGCTGGTGGTCGAAGTGCTGGGTGCGTATACCAAGGATCGCATCGAGGATGAGTTCGTGCCCGGCGAGGACAGCCATGCCATCGTCGAGCGCCTGTTCGAGACCCTGGAATGGGTGCGCCAGCGCGGTGGCGAGGCCCCGACGCTGGCCCAGCTCTCCGAGGCGTACCACGATGCCTGGGAAGCCCGTAACGAGGCCGACACGCTGTTTTCACTCGGTTATCTTGATATCGAGCCCAAGGCGCTGGCCGAACGGCTGTACTGGAGCATCTGCTACCTCGTGCTCGACCGCGTCGCAGCACTCGATCCCGACCCCGTGCCGCCGGAGTTCGTCGAACTCGAGGAGCAGCTCGTCGACCAGTACCTTTGCGACTTTTCGGTGTTCCAGTCGATCCTGGACCACTGGGCCATCGGCCAGGGTTTTCCAATCATGCCGATCGCCCGGCTGGATGAGGAGCCGACACGCCGCGCGCTGCTGGTCGATCTCACCTGTGATTCCGACGGCAAGGTGAGCCACTACGTCTCGGCCCGTGATGACAAGCGCTTCCTGCCGGTGCACGCCCTGCGCGAAGGCGAGGCCTATGACCTCGGCTTTTTCCTCATGGGCGCCTATCAGGACATCATGGGCGATGCCCACAATCTCTTCGGCCGGGTGGCCGAGGCGCATGTCTACGCCGATGCCGATGAGCCGGGCAACTACTACATCGAGAAGATCATTCCGGCGACCTCGATCCGTGACATGCTGGCCTCGGTGCAGTACTTCCCCAATGATCTTCAGCGGCGGATGAATACGCTCATCCGGCAGAAGGTCTCCGAGGGGGTGATCCGCCCGAAAGCCGGCACCGAACTGCTCGAGCAGTACATGAGCTGTTTTCACGAATCCACTTACTACGACACGCGGGCGAAGTAGATGACACGGCAGAAAACCCTTTCGGTCGGGCTTGTGCAGATGCGCATGGGTGAAGACGTCGCGGACAATACGGCACGCGCGCTGGCGGGCGCTCGCGAGGCTGCCGAACGGGGTGCGCAGGTGATCTGTCTGCCCGAACTGTTTCGCTCGCGGTATTTCTGCCAGACGGAGGACGCGGCGCACTTCGCGCTTGCCGAGGCTGTGCCCGGAGAGACCACCGAGGCGTTCGCCGCACTTGGCGCGGAGTTCGACGTGGCACTGGTCGTCAGTCTGTTCGAGCGCCGTGCCCCTGGGCTCTACCACAACACCGCAGCCGTGATCGACGGTAAGCATGGGTATGTCGGCAAGTACCGCAAGATGCACATTCCTGATGATCCCCGCTTCTACGAGAAGTATTACTTCACGCCGGGCGATCTGGGCTTCCGCAGCTTTTCCACCGGGGCCGGGCAGCTCGGCGTGCTGGTGTGCTGGGACCAGTGGTATCCGGAAGCGGCACGGCTGACCGCGCTGCAGGGTGCTGAGCTGCTGTTCTATCCGACGGCCATCGGCTGGCACCCTGAAGAGCGCGAAGCGCATGGCGCCGCCCAGCAGCAGGCCTGGGAGCTGATGCAACGCGCCCACGCGGTGGCCAATGGCTGCTTCGTGGTCGCGGTGAACCGTACCGGATTCGAGCCCGATCCCACCGGCGAGGGCGGTATCGAGTTCTGGGGGCACAGTTTCATCGCGGCACCTGACGGGTCGCTGGTCTGCCTCGCGCCCGATCATGAAGAGAGCGTGCTGGTGGAAACACTCGATCTCTCGGCCATGGAACGCCAACGCCATGGCTGGCCGTTTTTCCGCGACCGGCGTATCGACGCCTACGCGCCGCTCACCCGGCGCTTCATCGACGAGTGATCGAGCGCGCCCTGCTCGAGCAGTTCACCGCCTGGTCAGAGGCCGGCGAGGCGCTGGTGCTCGCCACGGTGGTCGGTACTGACGGCTCCACCTATCGCAAGCGCGGCGCGCGAATGCTGATTCGTGCCGACGGACGATTCGCCGGGCTGTTGAGCGGCGGCTGTCTCGAGGGTGATCTGGTGACCCACGCGGGCGAGGCGCTGGCTGCGGGTGCCGCCCGACTGGTGCGCTACGACATGCGTGACGCACGCCACGACGAGCTCTGGGGGCTGGGGCTCGGCTGCAACGGCTTGATCGAGATCCTGCTGCAACCGCTGTTGCCGCAGGCGGGGTATCGTCCCTTTGCCGAAATGACCCGTCGACTCAAGGCCGGCCACCGCCTGGTGCAGCTGCTGGTGATCGCCTCGGACGATCCCTCGACTCGCCCGGGGGCTTCGCTGCTGCTCGACGGCGATGAACAGCTGGTCGACGGCGTACCCCCCGGACGGCTCGACGCGCTGCTGCTCGCCAGCCGCGAGGGGTTGGCCGGCAGTGCGCGGGCAGGGCGGCTTACCGTGGGTGAGCTGGATCTGCTGGTGCTTCGGCTGCGCCCGCCGCCCTGTCTGGTGCTGCTCGGCGGCGGGCCGGACGCCGATCCGCTGCTGCGCATCGCCGGCGAGCTCGGCTGGGAGACACGGGTGGCGGATCATCGACCGGCGTATGTCGCCCGGCTGACGGGTGCCGGCTTCGCGCAGGTGCATGAGCTCACCGCCGGCGCGCCGTTGCCGACTGCGCTGCTCGAAGGTGCGGATGCGGTCGTGCTCATGAGCCATCACCTGCAGACGGATCTGCATCACCTTCGCGAGGTCGCTGGGTGTGCCGTGCCCTATGTCGGTCTGCTTGGGCCGACGGCGCGGCGCGATCGACTGCTCGAGCGGTTGGGCGTGGACGCGGCCCGCCTGGAGGGGCGACTCCACGCGCCAGTCGGACTTGCCCTGGGCGGAGAGGGGCCCGCGGCCATCGCACTGTCCATCCTCGCTGAACTGCAGGGTATGCTGCACCAGGGGACAGGCCATGCGCCGCAAGCGTAAGGGACGTCGTCACCACAGCCAGCACAGCCGCCGGCGCACGCCGCCTGGCAGCTCCCCCGGCACACTCGTTCCCGATCCGCAGGCGGCCGCCGCAACCTCGCGGTTGCGGGCCTACGGCCCTGAGGTATTGACCGAGCCACCCCTCGAGGCGCTTGCATCCGTCGTGGCGTCGCAGAACGGGGTGGCGGTGACCTGGGTCCACACCTCGGGGGCTGGTGATGGCGCGCGCGTCAAGGCCCTGGGCGAGCAGTTCGGGCTGCATGGCCTGGCCCTTGAAGATGTGCTGAACCGTCATCAGCGCCCCAAGGCCGAACCCTACGGCGACCACCTGTTCGTGGTCGCCCGCCTGCCCGGGGAAGCGGGCACCGGCGAGACCAGTCAGCTCTCGGTTTTCCTGGGGCCGAACTGGCTGCTCAGTTTCAGCGACGGCAGTGAGGCGTGGATGTCGCCAGTGCTTGAGCGGCTGCGCAATGATCGCGGCCGCTTGCGCGGCGGCGGCGCGGACTATCTGCTCTACGCCCTGCTCGATGCGCTGGTCGATGCCTATTTCCCGGTGCTCGAGCAGCATGGCGAGACGCTCGAACAGCTGGAGGATGCCGTGCTGTCGCGCCCGCCTGCCGAGGTGGTGGCCGACATCCACGACCTCAAGCACGAGTTGCTTACCCTGCGTCGGGCGGTGTGGCCACTGCGTGAGCTCCTGAATACCCTGATCCGCGGCGATGCCCTGCAGGTGAGTCCGCAGACCGCACTGCATCTGCGTGACTGCTACGACCATGTCATCCAGATCATGGACATCGTGGAGACTTACCGCGAAATCGCCTCCGGCCTGGTGGATATCTACCTCTCCAGCCAGAGCACGCGCATGAACGAAATCATGAAGGTGCTGACGATCATCGCCACCATCTTCATTCCGCTGGGGACCATCGCCGGCATCTACGGCATGAACTTCGACCCTGAGGCTTCGCCTTGGAACATGCCGGAGCTTGGCTGGCGGTACGGCTATCCGTTTGCGCTGGGTATCATGATCGCGGTGGCCGGCGGACTCCTCGCCTGGTTCTGGCGTCGCGGCTGGCTCGGCAGGCGCTAGAGGCTGGCCTGTCGCGGCCAGGTCCTGGTCTGGGCGGGCGGGATCGGCACGCAGTAGTCGTGGCCGCTGCGCGCCAGGTGATCCAGCAGCCGGCAGATCCGGCCGAAAGTCAGGTCGACCTTCAGCGTCAAGCTGGCGTTGGTGTAGCCGAAGGCGAGCGCTGCATTGGGGCGACATGAGAGCATCATGCCGCGGTAGATCAACTGCTGGCCGCAGTCGCACGGCTGGTCGTCCAGGCTGAAGGTCATCTCACCGTTGCGACCTCGACCGTCCAGCGGGCGAGTTGACTGTCCCAGTGGGCCGCCGTCGACCGGTGCCCATAACGGATCGTCTCCGCTATCCCGGCGGCCTCGCCCAGGCCAGGCGTGCGGCCGAGCCGATCCCCGAGAGCCCGGCGCCGATGACCAGGACATCCAGCACAGCGGTCGTCATGGCGGGCATCATGGCACGGTCGACAATGGTAGTCTTCTATCCGGTTAGCGCGGCATTTCAGGCCGCCGGAGTTCGAAGGAGGATAGGGAAGTGCGCAGTCGATGGGCAGGCAGGATCGGGCTGGTGGCCGGGATGGCCATCGCGCTGGCAGGCTGCAGTGGCAGGGAGGACCAGGGGATGAGTGACACGCCGGAATTTACGGCGGCGGATCGGTCGGGCGTGGCGCTGAACGCGGCGATCCAGACGGAGCAGGAGCCGCTCGAGTGGCTCGAGGCGGTCGAGGGCGAGGCGGCGCTGGCCTTCGCGCGCAGCATGAACGAGCGCTCGCTCGCCCGCCTGCAGGGTGATCCTCGCTACGAGGCGCTGTTCGGCAAGGCGTTGGAAGTGGTCGAGAGCACCGACCGCATTCCCTACGTGGCTGTCCGAGGCGGAGCGCTATGGAACTTCTGGCGGGACGGCGACAACATCCACGGGCTCTGGCGCAGGACCACGCGCGAAAGCTACGCCACCGACTCGCCCGAGTGGGACGTGGTGCTTGATCTCGACGCGCTGGCCGCCGAGGAAGGCGTGAATTGGGTGTGGGCGGGCTCCAGTTGCCTGTCACCAGACTATCGCCACTGCCTGCTGACGCTGTCCGACGGGGGCTCCGATGCCGCCGTGCGCCGCGAGTTCGACGTGGCCGAACGGCAGTTCGTCGACGAGGGCTTCGTGATCCCGCAGACCAAGGGCGCGACGGCCTGGGTCGATGCCGACACGCTGCTGGTCGCCACCGTGCTCGACGAGGCCGAGGCCACCACCTCAGGCTATCCGTTCGTGGTCAAGCGCTGGACCCGCGGCACGGCGCTGGAGGAGGCGACGCCGGTGTTTGCCGGCCGGCGCGAGGACGTCGGCGTGTGGCCGACCCGCCTGCAGCAGGCCGACGGCACGCATTACCTGCTGGCCGTGCAGCGCGAGAGTTTCTTCGAGGGCATTTACTGGCTGCTCCCTGACGAGGCGACCGCTGAGCCGGTCGCCCTGCCGTTGCCGCGCAAGTCGTCGCTGAGGGGGCTGTTCCGCGGCCAGCTGTTGTTCAGTCTCGAGGAGGATTGGACGCCGGTCGCCGAGGGCCCGACGTATCCGGCGGGTGCGGCGCTGTCGATCGACATGGCCACCTTCGTCGCCACCGGCGAGCTGCCCGAGGTGCGCGAAATCTTCGTGCCGGGCGAGCGTCAGTCACTGGGCTCCCTGAGCGCGACGGCCAATACCGTGCTGGCCGTGATCAACGACAACGTGGTCAGCCAGCTGCATGCCTTCAGCTTCGATGCCGAGGGCGGCTGGGAGAGCCGTCGCCTGGAGGCTCCCGCGAACGCCTCGATCCGCGTCGTGACCACCGACGACCAGAGTGATCTCGCCTACGTCGTGGTGTCTGGGTTTCTCGAGCCCGAGACACTCTACCGGGTGACGCCTGGGTTGACCCTCGAGCCCGCCAAGGCAGCGCCCTCCTGGTTCGATGCCGAGGGCATGAGGGTCGAGCAGCGCGAGGCCGAGAGCGCCGACGGCACGAGGATCCCGTACTTCATCGTCCGCCGGGACGACGTCGAGGGGCCGCAGCCCACGCTGCTGTACGCCTACGGCGGGTTCCAGGTCTCCCAGACGCCGTCCTACTCCGGCGTGCGCGGCCGGCTGTGGCTGGAGCAGGGCGGCACCTACGTGCTCGCCAACATCCGCGGCGGCGGTGAATTCGGTCCCGCCTGGCATCAGGCGGGGCTGCGCACCCATCGCCAGCGGATCTTCGATGACCTGATCGCGGTGGCCGAGGATCTCATCGCCTCCGGCGAGACCACCGCGCCGCAGCTCGGCGTGGTGGGGGGCTCCAACGGCGGGCTGCTCACCGGCGTGATGTACACCCAGCGCCCGGACCTCTGGGGTGCGGTGATCAGCCAGGTGCCGCTGCTCGACATGCTGCGCTTCCACCTGCTGCTCGCGGGGGCGAGCTGGCAGGACGAGTATGGCTTCCCGGACGAGAATGCCGAGGAGCGTGCCTTCCTGCGTTCGATCTCGCCGCTGCACAACGTCGCCAGTGATGGCGAGTATCCGCCAATGTTCCTGCTCACCTCCACCAAGGATGATCGCGTGCATCCGGGCCACGCCCGCAAGCTCGCCCACCTGCTCGATGAACTCGGCCACGAGGTGCTCTATTACGAGAACATCGAGGGTGGCCACTCGGCGGCGGCGAACCTGCGCGAGGCCGCCAAGCGCGCGACGCTGGAGTACGTGTTCCTGATGCAGACGCTGAAGTAGCGGTCGGCGGGGGACAGGGGTGTGTGCACGCAAATGACCCTGTCCCCTCGCTGCAGGCGCGCGCCATGGCCCTGAAAGCCACCATCTTCAAGGCCGAGGTCCAGATCTCGGACATGGACCGCGGCTACTATGCCAGTCACTCGTTGACCCTGGCCCGTCACCCCTCGGAGACGGACGAGCGCCTGATGGTGCGCCTGCTGGCCTTCTGCCTGTTCGCCGGCGAGGATCTGCGCTTCGGCAGGGGCCTCTCGACCGAGGACGAGGCCGACCTGCACGAGATCGATCCCACCGGACTCATCGAGCACTGGATCGATGTCGGCACGCCCGATCCGCGGGAGATCCGCAAGGCCTGTGGCAGGGCGGGTCAGGTGACGGTGCTGACCTACGGACGCACCGCCACGGCATGGTGGCAGCAGCATCGCGAGACAGTGTCGGTCCAGCGGAATCTGGCGGTGCTGCTGCTGCCTGTCGACGTGACCGAGGCGCTGGCGGCGCTGGCCGCCCGCAGCATGCAGGTGCAGTGCACGGTGCAGGACGGGCTGGCCTGGTTCACCTGTGGGGAGACTATGGTCGAGGTGGCGCCTGAGCGGCTGCTGCCGGCGTGATGCGGACGCGGCCGTTCGGGGTCAAGTCGTCGTATCGAGAATACGCTTGCGCCCCAGTGGATGGCGCTGCATCCAGTCCAGGAAACTGGTGTCCAGCCCGATCACGAATCACGGTCCAGCATCTCGCCGAGCAGGTCATCGCCGGCGGTCATCGGGCGCAATACCTTACCTGCCGAGCGGGGCCGGAATCCCGACAGATCTCCGACCGGTTGCAGTCTGTCCCGCCGGTAGAGCTCCATGGCCTCGCGGATCAATTCCGAGGTGGGGCGGCCAGCCGCTTTTGAGGCAGCCTGGAACTCGCCATAGACCGGCTCCGATACCTTGATGGTAATCGTCTTCATACATTGAATCTTATGTGTCTTTTGTGCGGTCGCAAGCGATGACGGTCTCGTGCCACGCGGGCGAGCGTCGTGTCCCCGCTTCCGGCTGGAATTTCTGGGCGCTATCGCAACCGCCTGTCAAAGCCCCAGCGCCCGATCTTGCAGACCTTCACCCACCGCATCCGCGGGTGCAGCGGATTCAGCAGAAAGTTCGGTTCATCCGGCACGATCACGGAAGGCACCTCGGCCAGCAGGGTCTCGCCACGGTTGATCCAGTGTGCCCCCCAATCCAGGGAGACCATGCCCGTAGGCAGGGCATCCCAACCGACGTTGCTGGCGGCATCGAAGCGGGTGCGCTGGCGCCAGTCCAAGTCGGGGATGTCGACGGCGACAAGGTAGCGATTCAACGGCAGATCGTCGCCGCTGTTGAGATGTACCAGGACCTCGAGGCAGGCCAGCGCCTGCGAGCCGGAGCAGTAGAGCATGGGCACGCCGGCGCGATTCCAGCGACCGCCGGTTCGGCGTGCCCCCTCTCCTGATCGGTCATCAGCGGTGTAGTCCGAGGTGTCGGTGGCAATCCGCCACAGCCGCGCCGGTGCGCTCACGAATAGGCGCCTGACTGCATCCTGGCAAGCAGATCGGCGATCATCTGCCGTCCGTCCGCGGTGTCGAGATAATCCACCGGTGGCGCGCCATCCAGTGCGGGATTGGGCCGCTCCAGCCACCGGCCCAACC
>PWZL01000091.1 GCA_003567475.1 Gammaproteobacteria bacterium
CATTGCTGGATCAGGCTTTCGCCCATTGTCCAATATTCCCCACTGCTGCCTCCCGTAGGAGTCCGGACCGTGTCTCAGTTCCGGTGTGGCTGATCGTCCTCTCAGACCAGCTACGGATCGTCGCCTTGGTAGGCCTTTACCCCACCAACAAGCTAATCCGATTTGGGCTCATCCTATAGCGCGAGGCCCGAAGGTCCCCCGCTTTCATCCGTAGATCGTATGCGGTATTAGCCCGAGTTTCCCCGGGTTATCCCCCACTACAGGGCAGATTCCCAAACATTACTCACCCGTTCGCCACTCGCCGCCAGGTAGCAAGCTACCCGCGCTGCCGTTCGACTTGCATGTGTTAGGCATGCCGCCAGCGTTCAATCTGAGCCAGGATCAAACTCTTCAGTTCAAAGCTTTGAGCTTCGTACTTAAAGCAGAACCTGACATCTCTCTCGAGACGGTTGGTTCGCTTTCATGATTGCAGTCACAACCACGCAAGCGCCCACACAAATCATCTGCACTAATTTTTAAAGAGCTGATCCGCCACATCCGGGCAGACCCACAATTATACACTCGATCGCCTTGCAGTCAACACCTTAACGGGCGATTTTCGTGCCGCCCGGGACGGGTGTCCCAAGGCGCCTGCCAGTGCCTGTCGCCGATGGCAGAGCGCGGCATTATAGGCGCTCGCATCGAGCCGTCAACACTTTTTTTCAGGCCGACCGGCAAAGGCATGAAACCCCTATATATCCAGGCTGCGCCGGCGGTGACCACCCCGGGAAACACCTATGTCCGGACGGGGCGCTGCCGGGGTGGGCCATGAGCCGCCGGGGTGGCCGGCCGCGTCAGCCGCGCAGACGCACCCGAGCGAATCGTCGCTTGCCCACCTGCACGACATGACTGCCCCCCGGGGCCAGGACCCGCGCGCGGTCCTCGCAGCGCTCGCCATCGATCCGCACTCCGCCCTGCGCCAGCAGACGCAGCGCCTCTGAGGTGCTCTGCGCGAGGCCCGCCTGCTGCAGCACATAGGCGATGGCCAGACCCTCGGCGGAGGCCTCAAGCTCCAGCTCAGGCATCGTCTCCGGCTGAATCCCCTGGCTGAACCGGGCAACAAAGCCCTCGCGGGCGCGCTCGCCGGCACCCTGCCCATGGAAGCGATCGACGATTTCGACCGCCAGTTCGAACTTCGCATCGCGCGGGTTGGCCCCGCCGTCGATGCGGCTGCGCAGTGCCTCGAGCTCGCCCAGCGGCCGGAAACTCAGCAGCTCGAAATAGCGCCACATCAGCTCGTCGGAGATCGACATCAGCTTGCCGAAGATCTCGTCGGGGGGTTCGCTGATCCCCACGTAGTTGCCGAGCGACTTGGACATCTTGTTGACACCGTCGAGCCCCTCGAGCAACGGCACGGTCAACACCACCTGAGGGGCCTGCCCCCAGGCCTGCTGCAGCTGTCGCCCGACCAGCAGGTTGAAGGTCTGATCGGTACCGCCGAGCTCCACGTCGGCTCGCAGGGCCACCGAATCGTACCCCTGCACCAGCGGGTAGAGGAACTCGTGGATCGCGATCGCCTGGCCGCCCTGATAGCGCTTGCGGAAGTCGTCGCGCTCGAGCATCCGCGCGACGGTATGTCGAGAGGCAAGCTGGATCAGACCTGCAGCGTCCATTTTGCTCATCCAGCGGCTGTTGAAATCCACCCGGGTAAGCTCAGGGTCGAGAATCTTGAACACCTGCTCGGCGTAGGTTGCGGCGTTGGCGGCAACCTCCTCGCGCGTCAGCGGCGGGCGGGTCTGGTTCTTGCCACTGGGGTCGCCAATCATTCCGGTGAAGTCGCCAATCAGGAACACGACTTCATGGCCGAGCGTCTGAAACTGGCGCATCTTGTTGAGCAATACCGTGTGTCCGAGATGCAGATCTGGCGCGGTCGGATCGAAGCCGGCCTTCACGCGCAGTCGGCGTCCCGAGGCGAGCCGCTCGCGCAGTTCGCTCTCGACGAGAATCTCGGCGGTACCGCGGGTGAGTTCCCGCATCGGGTCAGCTGTCGTCATCGTGTCCCCGGCAGGCCCGGTGATTGGGGCGCGAGAGCATAATCCATCGTCTCGGCGCGGTCGACACGCCCGCGGACCGACATCCGGGCAGCGCCAGGCGACGAACGGTGTTGGCGACGCTAACATGCCTGCCAGACCGCCGAACCAGGAGAACCCGGATGCCCGTGACCCGACGCAAGGTAGTGCTGAGCGGGCTCGCCGTGGGCGGGGGACTTATCGTCGCCGCGGCACTGCGCCCGAGCCAGGACATCCCGCGCGCCGAAGCACGCCTCGGGCGGGAGGATGCGCGGATGCTCACCACCTGGCTGCGTATCGGCCATGACGACAGCCTCCTGGTTGTCGTGCCGCACTGCGAAATGGGCCAGGGGGTCTTCACCGCCCTGCCGATGCTGGCGGCAGAAGAGCTCGGTGCGGATTTCTCGCGGGTCTCGGTGATGCATGCGCCCGCCGCGCCCGAATTCGTCTCCGGGCAGGTGCTGCTGACATTCCTCGAGCAGGGCAGCGGATACCGTCCGGGACATCTGGCCCGGCGGCCGCTGCGCGCGGCCAGCCGCCGCGCCTCCCGGCTGTTCGACGTGATGTTTACCGGCGCGAGTACGACAGTGCGCAACGGCTGGGTGACCTTCCGCGAGGCCGGCGCGGCGGCGCGAACCCTGCTGATCGCAGAAGCGGCCGCGCGCTGGCAGGTGCCCGAGGAAGAATGTGACAGCCATGACGGGCGAATCTGGCACGCCGCGAGCGAGCGCAGCCTGCGCTTCGGTGAACTGGTCGAGGGGGCAGCCGCGCGCCCTGTGCCGGCGCGGCCGCCATTACGCGACCCCGCCGAGTTCAGACTGATCGGCCGGAGCCTGCCGCGCCTGGACATTCCCGACAAGACCTCAGGACGCGCGGTCTTCGGCGTGGATGTGCGCCCGCCCGGGCTCAAGCATGCCGCACTGGCAACGGCCGCCTACCCCGATGCCCAACTGGTCGACTTCGACGCGCAGGCCGCTCGGCAGTTGCCAGGTGTGCAGGCGGTGGTTGCCCTGGAAGACGCGGTCGCCGTGGTGGCTGACAGCTGGTGGGAAGCGCGCCGCGCGGCCGAGGCCCTCACCGTCAGCTTTCGCCGACCCGACGGCGCGGCCGACGACACCGCAGCGGCCGAGCAGCGGATTCGCGACGCCCTGGACACCGGCCGGCGCTCGCGGCGACTGCGCCGGGGCGATGCGCCAGCCGCCCTCGCCGACGCCGCCCGGCGGCTGGAGGCGGAGTACGTCGTGCCGCACCTGGCCCATGCCTGCATGGAGCCGATGAACGCCACGGCATGGGTTCATGACGGTCGCTGCGAGCTGTGGGTGCCCACCCAGGCACCACTGCGCGCGCGCAGCGAGGCGGCCCGCGTCGCCGGGCTGCGCGCGCGCGATGTGGAGGTACACACCACCCTGCTGGGCGGGGGGTTCGGCCGACGCGCAGAGATCGATGTCGTCAGCCAGGCGGTGGCCATCGCGCGGGAAGTCCCTTATCCGGTGCAGCTGCTGTGGGACCGCAGCCAGGACCTGCAGCGCGGCTTCTACCGGCCGCTGGTGATCTGCCGTATGCAGGGGGGCGTGGACGAGGGCGGCAGGCCCGTGGCCTGGACCCAGCTGTTCAACGCCGACCATCAATCGGTCGATCTGATGCCCTATGCGGTGCCGAATGTCCTGGCCCAGCGGGTGCGGGTTGACGATGCGCTGCCGTGGGGCTGGTGGCGCAGCGTCGATCATTCCCAGCATGCCTTTTTCACGGAATCGATGATCGACGAACTGGCAGCGCTTGGCGGCCAGGATCCGGTGGCCCTGCGGCGGGCATTGTTACCTGCCGACTCCCGGCTGCAGGGTGTGCTCGAGCGGGTTGCCGAGGCCAGCAGCTGGGGTAGTACTCTGCCGCCAGGCCGTGGCCGGGGGGTGGCGATCAGTGCCTGTTTCGGCAGCTACATTGCACAGGTGGCCGAAGTCAGCATCAACCCGGATGGGCGGCTGCGCGTGCACCGGATCGACTGCGCCCTGGACTGCGGCCAGGTGGTCAACCCCGACACGGTTCGCGCCCAGGTGGAGGGCGGCATCCTGTTCGGCCTGTCGGCTGCGCTACGCGAGGAAATCACCCTGCGCGGCGGTGCCGTGGTGCAAGGCAATTTTGATGGCTACCCGCTGTTGGGGCTGGCCGAGTCGCCGGAGATCCATATTCACCTGGTGGCGAGCCGCGAATCCCCAGGAGGCGTCGGTGAACCCCCCACCCCCCCGGTGGCCCCGGCCGTGACCAACGCACTCTACGCCGCCAGCGGCCGACGGGTGCGGCGTCTGCCGCTGAGTGCGGCCGATCTGGCCTGACCCCCGAACGCCCCGGAGGCGGCGCCAGAAACGCGTGCTACGTCACTGGATTACAAAGAAAACTGGACGGCCTGCCGGGTTGCCGCTAGGCTACCCGGCGGTGGGTAGCAGCGACATGGGGAGGATCATGGCGCGGCAGTCTGGCGGCATCAGCCACGATTACAAGCACGTGTACACGGACTCGGCGCGGGCCGGCCGCGGCTATCGCTGGCCGTGGTTTGCCGCTGGGCTGCTCCTGCCCGTGGTCGGGGTACTGGCCATCAGCGGACGCCCGGACGCTGCCAGCCCGGCAGGACCCGACCTCGAAGTGACCGAGGCGCCCGTCGTCGTGCTGGCCATGGCCGCGGAGACCTCCACGCGGTCAGTCCCCATGGCCCGTGCCCCTGAAGCGCTGCCGGCGACCGAGTCTTTGCCGCCGCCGGACGCCCCAGACCGGGCGGCTGACGGCGTCGAGAGTATCGCCGCAGACGTGACGGCTCCCCCGCGCGACGCGCCCCCGGCCGACGTGACTTCGACCCCCGCGGCGGCGCCCCTCCAGGTCGCCCTGCGGGCGGCGCCGAACCCGCTCGTGCTGGCGCCCCCGCCCGACGACGATGCGGTACAGGCCGCCATGAACCGCGAAGCCGCACCGGCCGGACCGATGCCTGGCCACGACCTGCACGAGGCGGGTGCCGTCCAGACCGTGGCACTGCGGGTGGCACGCGGCGACACGCTCGAGCGCATGTTCCGCCGGCATGAACTCAGCGTCTCCGACATGTTCACGCTGCTGCGTGACGATCAGGCCCGCCGGCATCTCTCCATCTTGCGCCCCGGCGACATCATTACCGTCGAGCACGTGCAGGGCCGAGTCCTGACGCTTAGCCGCGAGCTCGACGAGATCCGGGTGCTGGAGGTGGCACGGGCCGAGCAGGGCTATCGCTCGGCCATTACCGAGCAGGCGGTGGAGACCCGGGTGGTCACGGCGCAAGCCATCATTCAAAGCTCACTGTTCAACGCCGGGCGAGCCGCCGGCATGCCCGACAGCGTCACCATGAACGTGGCCGGGCTGTTCCAATGGGACGTCGACTTTGCCCTGGACATCCGCCAGGGAGATCAGTTCTCGGTGGTCTATCAGGAACTCTGGCGCGACGGACAGCGGCTGCGAACCGGCAACATTCTCGCCGCCGAATTCGTCAACCGCGGGCGCACCTATCGCGCCGTACGCTTCGACATGGGCGATCGAGCGGATTATTTCACGCCGGAGGGACGGAGCATCCGCCGCGCATTCATCCGCGCCCCGGTGGACTTCACCCGCATCAGCTCCCGTTTCAATCTCAACCGCCGCCATCCGGTGCTGCACACCATCCGCGCGCACCGCGGGGTGGACTATGCCGCGCCCACCGGCACACCCATCAAGGCCGCTGGCGATGGCCGGGTGATCTTCCGGGGGGTGCAGGGAGGCTACGGCAATACCGTGATCGTTCAGCATGGCGGCAACATCACCACGCTGTACGCCCATATGTCGCGTTTCCACCCCGAGGTGCGCCACGGGAACCGCGTGCGACAAGGCCAGGTGATCGGCTACGTCGGCATGACGGGGCTCGCCACCGGGCCGCATCTGCATTACGAGTACCGGGTCAACGGCGTTCACCGCGACCCGCTCACGGTCGAACTGCCGCCGGCGGAACCCGTGCCTGCTGCCTACCGCGAGCGCTTTGCCCGCGAGACGGCGCCGCTGCTGGCCTTCCTCGACAGGGCCCAGGACGCCAGCGAAGCGCAGCTGGCCATGAGTGGCCGCTGAGCGTCCGGCGCTGTATGTCGGACTGCTGTCCGGCACCAGCATGGATGCCGTCGACGCCGCACTGGTCGGGTTCGAGAGCCCGCAGCCCGTTCTGCATGCCACCCTGGCCACGCCGCTGCCGACGGATCTGCGGATCGCGCTGCGCGAACTCGCTCTGAGCGAGACCACGGACCTCGACACGCTCGGCACCCTCGACCAGCAGGTGGCACGCTGTTTCGCCGAGGCGGCGCTGGCCTTGCTGGCTGAAGCCGGCGTCACGCCCGACGCGGTTCGGGCGATCGGCAGTCATGGCCAGACGGTCCGCCACCGTCCGGACAGTCCATGGCCGTTCACGCTGCAGATCGGCGATCCTGGCGCGATCGCCGAGATCACGGGCATCACCACCGTGGGCGACTTCAGGCGACGCGATATGGCGGCAGGCGGCCAGGGCGCGCCACTGGTCCCGCCTTTCCATGCCAGACTGCTGGCCGATCACGCCGGTCGCCACGCCGTGCTGAACCTCGGCGGTATCGCCAATCTGAGCCTGGTCGAGAATGGCACGCTCTGTGGGGGCTTCGACACCGGGCCGGCCTGCACCCTGCTGGACGCCTGGACGCGTCGCCATCTGGCCTGCGCCTGCGATCGTGACGGTGAGTGGGCCGGCCAGGGCACCGTGGTCCCTGCGCTGCTGGCGCAGCTGCTCGAGGAACCCTATCTGGCGCTGCCGCCGCCGAAGAGCACCGGTCTGGAACTGTTCAATCTCACCTGGCTGGACCGTGCGACCGAGACGATGACGGCACTGCCGGCGGCCGATGTCATGAGCACGCTCGCCGAATTCACCGCACACAGCGTGGTCAACGCACTGGAGCGCTGGTTCCCGGGATGCGAGCGTGTCTGGCTGTGCGGCGGCGGGGCCAGGAATCGCGATCTGGTCCGCCGTCTCGCCGGGCTGCGTCCGGCGCTGGGCTGGGAGACCACCGCGCAGCTTGGCCTGGCACCCGACTGGGTGGAAGCCGCGGCGTTTGCCTGGTTGGCTGAACGCCGTCTGACGGGGCGGCCTGGCAACGCGCCGGTTGTGACCGGCGCCCGGCACGAGGTCCTGCTCGGTGGCGTATACTGCTGATATGAATGAAGAAAACGTAACTCTCCCGCAACAGGAGACCCAGCCCTCCGTGGACCTCTCGGCCCCCGAGTACTACATCAACCGGGAACTCTCACTGCTGGAATTCAACCGTCGGGTACTCGACCAGGCGAAGAACCCCGAAACGCCGCTGCTTGAACGACTGCGTTTTCTTTGCATCTCCTGCACCAATCTTGACGAGTTCTTCGAGATCCGGGTGGCCGGACTCAAGCAGCGCGTGGAAATCGGCTCCGCCGCGCCCGGACCCGACGCGATCAAGCCCGGCGATCTGCTGACCGCGATTGCCGAGACCGCCACCGGGCTGGTCGCGGAGCAGTATCGGGTCCTCAACGAAGACATGATCCCCGCACTGGATCGCGAGGGGATCCGATTCATCCGCCGCGGTGACTGGACCGAACCGCAGCGGCAATGGCTGTGCGAGTTCTTTCGGCGGGAGATCGTCCCGGTGCTCTCACCGATCGCGCTCGATCCAATGCGCCCGGTCCCCAAGATTCTGAACAAGAGTCTGAACTTCATTCTCAAGCTGCACGGTAACGACGCCTTTGGACGCCCGGTCCAGCGTGCCCTGGTGCAGGCCCCACGGTCGCTGCCGCGACTCATTCAGCTGCCGAGCGAATTACCCGAGACGGGCGGCAGCGACTATGTGTTTCTCTCCTCGGTCATCCATGCCTTCGTGCACGAACTGTTCGCCGGCATGGACATCGAAGGCTGCTTCCAGTTCCGGGTCACGCGCAATTCTGATCTCTATGTCGACGACGAAGAAGTCGACGACCTGATGCGCGCGCTCGAGGGCGAGCTCACCGCCTCGCGCTACGGCGCTGCCGTACGCCTGGAGATTGCCGAGAGTTGCGCACCGGAGCTCGCCGACTACCTGCTCCGTCACTTCCACCTCGAGCCCCAGGATCTCTATCGCGTCGACGGCCCAGTCAACCTCAACCGTCTCGCCGCCGTGTATGACCTTATCGATCGCCCGGACCTCAAATACCCGCCATTCACTCCGGGTGTGCCGGCCGCGATTCGCGGTGCAGACGATATCTTCGAGGCCATCCGTCGCCAGGACATCCTGCTGCATCACCCGTTTGAATCCTTCGCGCCGGTCATGGAGTTCATCAACCGCGCCGCAAGCGATCCGGCCGTGCTGGCGATCAAGCAGACCCTCTACCGGACCGGTCCGGACTCACCGATTGTCGAGAGCCTCGTACAGGCGGCACGCGCAGGCAAGGAAGTGACCGTGGTGATCGAGCTGCGTGCCCGTTTCGACGAGGCCGCCAACATCCAGCTCGCCAACGCCCTGCAGGAGGCCGGCGCGCATGTCGTCTACGGTGTCGTGGGCTACAAAACCCACGCCAAGATGGCCCTGGTGGTGCGTCGCGAGAGTGGCCGGCTGCGCCGCTACGTCCATCTCGGCACCGGCAACTATCATCCCAAGACCACCCGGGCCTACACCGACTACGGGCTGCTGAGCGCCGACGAGGAGATCGGCGAGGACGTCCACGAGCTCTTCCTGCAGCTCACCAGCCTGATGAAAATGCCGCGGCTGAAACAGGTGTGCCACTCGCCTTTCACCCTCTCCGACCGGTTGCATGAGCTGGTCGAGCGGGAGATGGCGCATGTCGCCGCAGGACGTACGGGGCATATCGTGGTCAAGGTCAACGCCCTCGTCGAACCCGAGATCATCCGCGCCCTCTACCGGGCCTCCAGCGCCGGCGTCCATATCGATCTGGTGATCCGCGGGATCTGCTGCCTGCGACCGGGCATCCCCGGAGTGTCGGACAATATCCGGGTGCACTCGATCATCGGTCGCTTCCTGGAACACACCCGCGCCTACTACTTTCATAATGGCGGGGAGGAAGAAGTCTGGTGCTCCAGCGCAGACTGGATGGACCGCAACCTCTTCCGCCGCGTGGAGCTGATGTTCCCGCTCAACGACCCTGGTATCCGCGACCGGGTCATTGCGGATCTCGACGTCTACCTCGGCGACAACCAGCAGGCCTGGTGCCTGGCCGCCGATGGCAGTTACCGGCGCATCACGCCGCCTGCGCATGAAGCGCAGCGGTGCGCGCAGCTGGAGATGCTGAGCCGTTGGGCCGAGAGCACCTAAGCTGTTCCAGACGATGAGACCTGCGGCGTCTCGTCGCCAGACTGCACGCGGAGCGAGATGCCTGCGGCGGCAAGATACTCCACCTCCAGGCGCAGGTCCGCCAGCGTCAGCGGGTTGGCGGCGAGCCAGTCCTCCGGCACCCGCATCACCAGCGTGCCGTCAGCCACTTCCAGAACGATGTCAGGCAAAGGCTCCTGCGCCCGACTGCGATGCAACAGCACCGCCAGGCGCAGCAGCACGATCAGACGTCGGGCGATGCGTCGCCAGCTCTCCGGCAGGCGCTCGGTGGCCTCCGGGTCGAGCTTGCGACGATGGTTACCGACCAACGCGGCGAGCAGGCGCTGCTCGTTGCGAGGGAAGCCCGGCATGTCGGCGTGTTCCAGCAGGTAGGCCCCATGGCGATGATACTTGGTATGGGAGATGTCCAGACCGACCTCGTGCAGCCGGGCAGCCCAGCCCAGCAGCTTCCGATCGCGGCTATCCTCGAGCGCCAGCGCCGTGCGAACCTGGCCGTAGAACTGACCGGCAGTGGCCGCCCCCCGGGTGGCCTGGGACAGATCGACATGGTAGCGCGCGGCCATGGCACGGACACTGAGCTCACGCGCGTCCTCGTGCTGCAACCGCCCGAGCATGTCGTAGAGCAAACCTTCGCGAAGCGCGCCGTCCGAGGCCTCCATGTGCTCCACACCGAGCATCGAGAGCACTTCGACAAGCACGCTCATTCCACCGGCGAATACCGGCGCCCGTTCCTCGGATAACCCAGGCAAGTCCAGACGTGAGACGCGCCCCGCGGTGAGCATGCGCTCAATGATCGCCTCGGCGGCTTGCGGAGTGATCCCGGACTCCGACAGGCCCAGCAGCCGGGCGATGTTCGCCGCTGCCCGGATGGTCCCGGACGAGCCGACCGCACGATCCCAACCGCGCTCGGTGAAAAAAGCCCGTACCGGACGCAACTCCAGCTGTGCGGCCGTGCGGGCACGCTCGAAACGCTTGCGGGTCAGCTTGCCATCGGGAAAGTAGGCCTGAGTGATGCCCACGCAGCCCATGAACAGGCTTTCGAGCTTCAGGGGCTTAAGTCCCGTCCCGAGGATGAGCTCGGTGCTGCCGCCGCCGATATCCACCACCAGGCGGGTACCGGGTTCCGCGGGCATGGTGTGAGCGACCCCCAGATAGACCAGCCGGGCTTCCTCGCGACCCGGGATGATTTCCACCGGATGACCGAGCGCCTGTTCACAATCGGCAATGAAACTGCGTGACTTGCGCGCCTTGCGCAGGGTGTTGGTCCCGACCACCCGCACGCGATCTGCGCTGACCTCCCGCAATCGCTGACCGAAGCGCCCGAGACAGGCCAGTGCCGCGTCGCGGCTGACGGGATCGAGACGACTTCGCTCATCGAGACCCGCGGCGAGCCGCACCATCTCGCGCAGCCGGTCGATGACGATCAGCTGGCCGTGGTGCAACCTCGCCAGGAGCATGTGGAAGCTGTTGGATCCAAGATCGACGGCGGCCAGCACGTCGTCGTGACGCGGGTCCGCCACCACTGGCAGCATGGCCGCATCCGTATCATCCGGGGCAGGTCGCTGGTCGGTACTGTCTGGCTCCAGAGCCACCGTCCGCGCCAGCTCAGACCGAAAAGGACGATCCGCAGCCGCAGGTGGTCGAGGCGTTGGGGTTCCGGATGACGAACTGCGCGCCCTCGAGATCTTCCTTGTAGTCGATCTCCGCGCCCATCAGGTACTGGACGCTCATCGGGTCGACCAGCAGGGTGACGCCTTCGTTCTCAATGGCGGTATCACCATCCTGAAGGTCTTCATCGAAGGTGAAGCCGTACTGGAAGCCGGAACAGCCGCCCCCGGAGACGAACACCCGCAACTTGAGGGCCGGGTTCGCTTCTTCCCGAATCAGTTCGCCCACCTTGCGTGCGGCCGAGTCTGTGAAGACCAGTGCCGGCGGCAGTTCGTCGGGGTTGTAGGTCTGTACGCTCATGACTGCACTCCCGTCCCGTGGGAATTCAAGATAACCATAGACCAGTATAGCTCAAGCGCCCCGGCTTCAGTCAGCGCCGCGGACTTCCGGCGTGGGAGCGCCCCCGGCAGGCAAGGCCTCCCGGCTGTCCTGTTGCTCCAGCAGGGCCTGCTGTTCGGCCTGATGAACGAGTTTGCCGTTGATCTCGGCGCCGATCGCCATCTCGATCAGCCGATAGTGGACGTTGCCCACCACCCGGGCGGTCGCCCCCAGCTCCACCCGCTCTCCGGCGTAGACGTCACCCTGCACCGTACCGTTCAGCACCACGCGCGCCGCGCTGACACTGCCCTCCACGCGGCCGCCCTCGCTGATGCACAGGGTCGAGACGTCGCCGTCCGCAGCGCGCAAATGACCGACGACCTCGCCATCGACGTGGCAGCCCCCCGCGAAGTCGATATCGCCCCGAACCCGGGTGCCCGCGCCGATCAGCGTCTGGATGTTGATCGTATCTCGCCGTTTCCTGTCACTGCCGAACATCAGCTTGCGCCCTCCCCGGGCCAGTCCATCTCGTGATCCAGCGGCACCGCGTCGCGCCCCGCCGGCCGCAGCTCTACCCGCAGCCGCTCAGGCGTAAAGTCCTCGGGCAGCCGGAACTCCCACTCCAGTTGCTGAAAATAACGGAATGAGAAGCCCAGATCGACCGAATGGGTCTCATCGGCAGCCCATTCGGCCAGGTCGACACTGTGCTCGCCCTCGGCGTCGGCGCCGTACAGGAGGAGGCGGACCTCGCCCTCCTGGCGGTCCACCTGACGCAGCGCCTGGACCACGACCAGCCGGACGAGAAAGCGCCGCGATCCCGTGTCTGGCCTTATTTCCGCACGCTCCAGGCGCAGCCCCGCCACCCGGTCCTCGGGCGAGACGATCCCCCGATAGAACTGCAACTCCTCTGCCTGCGCCTGCAGGGCGGCCTCCAGCTCCGCCAGTGAATCCTCGACTTCCCGGTAGGCGCCACGGTCGATCTCCCGCGACGTCTCGAGCAGCGTGATGCGCTCGCGCAGGGTACGGTTGGCCTGCGTCAGCTCGGCACGCTCCCGTTGCCAGGCCCGGCGCTCCTGCTGCACCTGGGCACGCTCGTGGCCGGCGTGACGAACACCCAGCTCATAGACACCAACACCCCCGCCGACCAGCGCGGCCGTGGCCACGACAGCACCCACCCACTGGCGGCGGCCAGAGGGCCGCGGCCGGATCTCCAGAGCGCCCCTCACTGCCGAAGATGCCGTCTGCTAAGCTTGCGCCGCCCGCGCGTGCCACCGGAGAGCGGAATGCTGCTGATCAAGGCCCTGCACATCATTTTCATGGTCACCTGGTTTGCCGGCCTGTTCTACCTGCCGAGGCTGTTCGTGTATCACGCGGCGAGCGCGGATGCCATCTCGCTGGCCCGCTTCAGCCTGATGGAAAAAAGGCTGTTCATTCTGATGACGCTCGGCGGTCTGCTGACAACCCTGTTCGGAGTCTGGCTGATTGTCGCCGAGCCGGGGCTGCTGCGACAGGGCTGGATGCAGGCCAAGCTGTTGCTGGTCACCCTGCTGATCGGCTACCACGCCTGGTGCTGGCGGCTCCACCGCCAGCTCGCTGAGGGTTCAAGCCGGCGAAGTTCGGGCTGGTTCCGGGCGTTCAACGAGGCGCCCACGATTGCCCTTGTGGGGATCGTGCTGCTGGCGATACTGCGGCCGTTCTGAGCCGGTCAGCATTCCGCCGGCCGGCCCTCGCCGGGACACAGTGGCACACGATCTGGCGCGCTGCGCCAGTGCTTCGGCCACCATCCGGGTGGCGGGGGCGCGCCCTCGGGAAACAGCGCTGGCGCGAGCTCCTGCAGCGCGCGCACATAGACGGTGCGCTTGAAGTAGATGACCTCTTTCACCGGGCGCCAGTAATCGACCCAGCGCCAACGATCGAATTCGGGCCTGGAGGAGACGTCGAGGCGCACGGCCTGCTCGTCGGCCAGCAGGCGAAGCAGGAACCAGATCTGTTTCTGACCGATGCAACGCGGCGTGCTGTTGCGCCGGATGAAGCGGGGCGGCAGACGATAACGCAGCCAGTCACTGGTCTGGGTGATCAGTGCCACATCCCGCGACTGGAGGCCGACTTCTTCATAGAGCTCACGGAACATCGCGGCCTGCGGGGTCTCCCCCGGGTGCACGCCGCCTTGCGGAAACTGCCAGCCACGCCGCCCGGTCCGGCCGGCGAGCATCACGCGGCCGCTCTCGTTGCTCAGAATGATGCCGACGTTGGCACGAAAGCCCTCGGCATCGATGAAGTCCGTCATAGCCCGTTCGATGCCTTTCAACTTGTCGACCAGTATTCCACAGCGCGACCCCGATGGCGAACCACCCGTCTGCCGCGGCGCAGGCGTCAGCCGCCGACGACGCGGTTGCGTCCGGCCGCCTTGGCTGCGTAGAGCGCCGCGTCCGCGCGCGCGATCAGAGCCTCACCCAGGGCCTTGAAGTCGCCGGTCTGCTCGGCCGGCCGCAGCTCCGCGACCCCGATGGACAGCGTAATCGCACAGGCCTGTCCGGCAATGACAAAGGGCTCGTCGGCCACGGACGCACGAATACGCTCGGCGAGAATACCCCCGTCGGCAGCCTTTGTTTGCGGCAACAGGATGGCGAACTCCTCGCCGCCGTAGCGGGCGGTCACATCGCTGCCACGCACCTCGCCCTCGATCCGCTGGGCAACCTCACGCAAGACCTGGTCGCCGGCAAGATGGCCGTAGGTGTCGTTGATCGTCTTGAAGTGGTCGATGTCCAGCATCATGCAGGTCAGCGCAGTCCGGTCACGGCGGGCGCGGGACAGCTCCTCGCGCATGCGGGTCTGGAGATACCGACGGTTGTGCCAACCGGTCAGCACATCGGTCAGCCCGCTGCGCAGCAGCCGGGCGCGGTTGATGGTGTTCTCCAGACAGTAGGACGCGATCACCGCAAGGTGCGCGAGAAACTCGCCATCCTCCCGCCGGGTGAAGTGCTCCAGGTCGGCGCTGGCGAAATTCACGCTGCCGACGAGCCGCTGCTGGCGCAGCAGCGGCAGGATCGCGATGCTCTCGAGATCCACCGCCTGCGGGAACAGGAGTCCATGATCGGCTGCCCGAAAGGCACCGAGCCAGGGCGAGCGCAGCGAGTTGAACTGCGGGGCCAGGCCGACCAGCGCATCCACGAAGAACACGTCCGGGTGGTCTTCCGGTCTCCGACCAGCATCCAGCAAGAGATGGCGAATCTCGTGCTGCGGGTCATGTAGCAGGACCGTCACCCGCTTGAGCTGATAGCTCTCGCGGAGATAGTGACTGAAGGAATGGAGCAGCGCGGGCAGGTGTTCCGCCTGCAGCAAGGCCAGCTCGCGGGTCCTCGAACGCTGCAGCGCGACGTTACGGCATTCCGCCGCATGCGCGACCGCCGCCAGTTGACTCCTGAGCTGCTGGAGCTCCGATGCCGTATCGACACGCTCATCCCCCGCCATCCTCACCCCCTGCTCGCAAGATACCGGCTGCCTGCTTCCATCAGTTCGACGAAGCCCTGCTCATCGCCCCCGCGGACCAGCCCGACCACGCGCTCCACGGCGGCGGACAGGGCGCTCAGGGCCTCGTCGTTGTAATCGTTCAGGGCCTGGATCTCGAAGTACAGCCGCGGGTTCTCGGCGGCCACTCGCGAGGCGACGGCGAGCTGGGCGTCGAAGGTGGTGCTGGAGAGCTTCGCCAGTCGCGGCGCTGCCTCCCCGCTGCCCGCCAGTGCCGTGAAAAACGCAATGTTCAGAGCATGCGAGAGGCCCAGCACATAGGCGATGAGCCGATCGTGATCCTCGAGGTCCATGTCGATCTGCTCGGCCATCGTGGAGGAGAACAGTTCGCGCACCCGGGCGGTGGCCTCGGGCCTGCCGACATCCATGAAGATGACGTGTCGCCCGGACAGCAGCCGGGTATCGGGGCCGAACATGGGATGCAGCGACGTGACCGCACAGCCAGCCGCGGCGAGCTTGCCCAGACCCTCGCGCAGTGGCGACTTCAGGGAACCGATATCGAACACCACTCCGCCAGGACGCAGCTCCGCCAGTCCTTCGAGCACCATGGCGCTGGTCCCCAGAGGGGCGGCCACGACGATCAGATCATGCTCGGGCACGGGATCGCGCCAGTCGTCGACAAAACCGAAACCCGCTACCGGCCCGGCCGGGTCGGCGATGTCGACGGCATAACCCTGCGAATCCAGGAACTCGGCAAACCAGCGCCCCATCTTGCCGGCGCCGCCGATGACCAGCGCCCGTTGCCCATCCCCCCTTCCGGCGGCAGCCACCCGCGCGCGCTCCTGGTGAGTCAGCGACGAGCGGATCAGCAGCCGCAGGATGTCCTCCGCGAGATCAGGCCCCAGGCCGCTGGCCTCGGCGGTCGCGCGAGCGTCTTCCAGCACCTGTTTCTCGCGCTGAAAATCACGGGTGGCACGCCCGGTAGTGAGCTTGTTGCGGCCAATCTCGTCGACGATAGACTGGCGCTCGGCGATCATCTCGATGATCCGCCTGTCCACCGCCGTGAGACGGCTGCGCAACTCTTCCAGGCTCAATGGTGTCTCCCTCGATCGCGGTCATCAGCACGCTTTGCTGCGATTGTAGCCGCATCCGGTGGCGGACGAACCCTTTCGACGCCGCTCGGTCATCCCTCGGCGCACTGGTACCATGCCGGACATCGCAACCCTTGCAACGGTGATCAAGGAGCCGTCATGTCCCAGGCACTGGAACTGCTCAACGAGGCACGCTGCTTCGGCGGCTGGCAGCGCACCTATCGTCATCGCTCCACGCGCTGCAACGCCGCCATGCAGTTCGCCGTCTACCTGCCACCAGCCGCCGATCACGCGCGCGTGCCGGCACTTTACTGGCTGTCGGGCCTGACCTGTACCGAAGAGAATTTCAGCGTCAAGGCCGGCGCGCAGCGCTACGCCGCGGAGCTGGGCATCGCTCTGGTGATCCCCGACACCTCACCGCGTGGGCTGGGGCTGGCCGGGGAAGATGACGACTGGGATTTCGGCAGCGGGGCCGGCTTCTACCTGACCGCCACCGAAGCCCCCTGGGCCGACCACTACGACATGTACGGCTACGTGATGGAGGAACTGCCCGCCATCGCCGAGGCCACATTGCCGCTGCTGCCCGGCGTGCGCTCAATCAGCGGGCATTCGATGGGCGGGCACGGGGCGCTCACCATCGGTCTGAAACACCCCGAGCTCTACCGCTCGATCTCGGCGTTTGCACCGATCTGCGCGCCGATGCGCTGTGCGTGGGGTCGCAAGGCGTTCAGTCGCTATCTCGGCGAGGATCACACCCGCTGGCGGGAGTACGACGCCAGCTGGCTGGCCGAGCACCGGCCCTGCGCGCACACGCTGCTCATCGATCAGGGGACGGCCGACCCGTGGCTCGCCGAGCAACTGCTGCCGGAAGAACTCGAGCGGGCCTGCGCGGCCTCGGGTCAGCCGCTGGAGCTGCGCCGGCAGCTCGACTACGAGCACGGCTATTATTTTGTCGCAAGCTTCATCGGTGAGCATCTGCGTTTCCATCAGGCGGCGCTGACCGGAGGATGAAGGTCGCCGTCGCGGCCAGCTCCCAGCTGGCAGCCGATGCCGGGGCTGCCGTCGCCGAGGCCGGCGGCAACGCGGTCGACGCGGCGCTCGCCGCCGCGCTGGTCTCCGCCAACACCGAACCGGGCGTTTGCGCGTTGGCCGGCGGCGGCTATGTCACCGTCTGGCCCCCCGGCCAGCCGCCCGAAACCCTCGATGGACAGGTCCGCATGCCGGGAGCGGGGCTGGCGCCGGAGCGTCTTGGCGACGGCGCGGTCGCGGTCGACATGGCTTACGGTGGCGGCGTCACCACGCTGGTCGACGCGGGCAGCGTAGGCGTCCCCGCCGCGCTGGCGGCACTCGAAACCGCCTGGCAGCGCCACGGCCGGATCGCCTGGCGCCAGCTGTTCGAGCCGGTGATCCACGTGACCCGCCGCGGCTTTCCGCTGCCTGTGGCCTGTCACCACTATCTGGGTTACTCGGCGGGGCCCGTGTTCTCGCGCAGCACCGAAGGTCACACGGCGCTGCATGACGACACCGGACACCTGCGGCCCCCGGGCAGCGCCATCGTCGTGCCGGGCCTGGCCGACAGTCTCGCCCTGATCGCCAGCGCGGGTGCCGAGGCGTTCTACCGCGGGCCACTGGCCGAGGCCATGGTCGCGCATGTGCAGGCCCGTGGCGGCATGCTCACCGGCGACGATCTCGCGGGCTGTCAGGCGATCGTCCGTCCGGCGCTGACGCTGCGTGTTGGCGACTGGCAGATCGCCACCAACCCCCCGCCGGCGGTCGGTGGCGCGATCCTGGCCGCCATGCTGCTCGCCGCCGGCTGGCCACTGCCGGCCGGCGCTGGCGCCGGGGTCACCGCCCGTCTGGCCGCGATCCAGCAGTGTGCTCTGGACTTCCGCCGCACCCGCCTGGACGGCGCCGAGGACCCGATCCCGGCAATCACCGAACTGCTGGCCGGTGTCGCGCAGCATGGCGACGCCGCGCTGGCCTCACCCTCGACCATCCACGTCTCCGCCACCGACAGCGAGGGCCTGTGCTGCGCGGTTACCCTCTCGGCAGGCTATGGCTCGGGGCTGATCCCCCCCGGTACGGGTCTCTGGCTCAACAACTGCCTTGGCGAACTCGAGCTCAACCACCGCGGCCTGGTCTTCGGCCCGCCCGGCACACCCGTACCGTCGAATATGGCCCCGACCTGCGCGCGGCATGCCGGCGATGACGCCGCGCTGGCCATCGGCTCGCCCGGGGCCGACCGCATCACCACCGCCATGTTCCAGGTGCTGCTGCGTTTCCTCGGCGATGGGCTGTCGCTGGCCGAGGCCATCGCCGCGCCAAGACTGCACCTGGAGTACCGCACCGAGCGCTGGCAGGCCGCGGTCGAACCGGGACTCGAGACTGACGGGCTTGACCTGCCGGTCCGGGCGTTCGACGTGCTATCGATGTTCTTCGGCGGCGTGGGCGCCACCCTGCGCGGGCCCGACGGTCATCTGGTGGCGGCCGCCGACCCCAGACGGGCTGGCGGGACCCGAGTCACTGCCCAGCGATGATCGCGCCGTGGACCGGACAGACAGATCGGGCGACTGCGGCTAGACTGGGCGTAGGCGACTCGGGGGAGATCAGTACGATGAGCACCTTCAATACCTGCATCAAGACGCTTTCAGCTGCCTGCCTGGGCATCGTGCTGGCAGCATGCTCGGCCACCGTCAACGACAGCATCACCCTTGCCGACGGTGAACGCCACGACGGTGCCCTGGCCACGGTGAACGGCAGCGTCGAACTCGGCGAGCGCGCCGAGGTCACCGGCAGCGTGCGCACGGTCAACGGCGGCATCCGCCTCGGCGAGCAGGCGCGGGCCGGACGAGTGGAAACGGTCAATGGCAGCATCCGGATCAGCGCCGGGGCCGACGTCGGGGGTGCCGCCACAGTCAACGGCGCGATCGAACTCGGTGAGAACGTGAGTGCCACAGGCGACCTCGCCACCACCAACGGCCGGATCACAAGCCAGCCAGGCTGCCGTATCAGCGGTGACGTGGCGACCACCAACGGCACCGTGCGCCTCTACGGCACCACCGTCGACGGCACCGTGGCAACCACCAACGGCAATCTGCAGATCCTCGACGCCAGCCGCGTGGCCGGTGGGCTCCACCTGCGCCCGCGCGAGGCCGGCGAGCGGGCGGGGGAGCTGCGCGTGATCATCGGCCCGGACAGCATCATTGAGGGTCCGATCCTCATCGAGAGCCCGGCGCGCCTGTTCGTACACGAGTCCGCAACGGTCGGCGAAGTCAGTGGCGCCGAGATCGAGCGCTACGCTGGCGAACGCCCGGAATGAGCCCGGCTCTCGACGACTACGTCCTGCTCGGGCGGACCGGACTCCGGGTGAGCCGACTGGCGCTCGGCGCGATGACTTTCGGCACCGAGTGGGGGTTCGGCTGTGATCGGCAGACGGCCCAGCGCCTGTTCGATGCCTACCTCGCGGCGGGCGGCAACTTCATCGACACCGCAGACGTCTACACCGCAGGCACCAGCGAGTGCTGGCTCGGCCGCTTCATGCGGGAGCGGGCCTGCCGCGACCGGATCGTACTCGCCACCAAGTTCGGCTTCACCGCCGAGCTCGGCAACCCGAACGCCGGCGGCAATCAGCGCAAGAACATTCTACGGGCGCTGGAGGGCTCGCTGCGGCGGCTGGATACCGACTACATCGATCTCTACATTCTGCATGTCTGGGACCGCCTCACCCCGCCGGAAGAGGTGCTGCGCACCCTCGACGACCTGGTCCGCGCCGGGCGCATCCGCCATTACGCGCTCTCCGACGTCCCGGCATGGTATGCCGTGCGCATGCAGACCCTGGCCGAGGCACGCGGCCTTGAACCGGTGGCCGCACTGCAGCTCGAGTACTCGCTCGCCCAGCGCAGCATCGAGCGCGAACACCTGCCGGCTGCGCAGGCGTTGGGGATGGGCGTGATGGCCTGGAGCCCGCTGGCGTCCGGGCTGCTCTCTGGCAAGTACCGGGCCGAGGGTGAACCGGTCAGCGGTCGGCTCACGGCGGGCGATCCCGCGGCGGCGGCGACGCTGGATGCGCGGCACCGGAGCCTGCTCGCCGCCTTGGGTGAAGTTGCCGATGAACTCGATCGCCCGATGGCCCAGATTGCGCTGAACTGGCTGACGACCCGCCCGGGCGTGACCTCCGTGATTGTCGGCGCGACCCGTCCCGAACAGCTGGAGACCAACCTCGACTGCCTTGGATTCACACTCCCGGAGACGCTGGCCGCGCGTCTCGAATCGGCGAGCCGGCCGACGCCCGAGTTCCCCCAGACCCTGTTTGGCGATCCGATGCAGCGCCTGCTCACGGGCAATACCAACGTCAGCCGCTGCCCGCCAGGGCATACGGCGCCGCCGCGTGTCGCCCGCGGCGAGAGTCTCGCGCTGCCTTTCATTGCCGCCCAGGCGGCCCCTCGTCATTCTGCTGGAGAGTAAGCGATGCGCCTGTGGTCATCCGCCGTGCCGATCCTCCTGTCTCTCGCCAGCTTCGGGCCACCCGGCGCCGCGCTGGCGGCCGACGAGGAGCGCCAGGCCTTTGCGGCGTGTATCGCCAGCCTGAGCGACCGGGCCCGCGGCGAGGGCATTTCCGAACAGACTCTGGCCGCGACACTGGCGAGGGCCCAATACCTTCAGCGCATCATCGATGCCGACCGCCGCCAGCCGGAGTTCACCGACAGTTTCGCCCGCTATCTGGGGCTGCGGATCACCGATACGCAGGTCGAGCGCGGCCGCGCCCTGGCCGACACCCATGGGCCGCTGCTGGCGCGGATCAGTCGGGAGCACGGTGTGCCGGCACAGATCCTGCTCGCGCTCTGGGCGGTGGAGACCAGTTTCGGCCGGTTCTTCGGCGAGATTCCCACCTTCGACGCCCTGGCCACGCTGGCCTGCGACCAGCGACGTTCGGCGTTTTTCGCCGGCGAGCTGATGGCCGCGCTGCGGCTGGTTGAACGCGGCCACGTCGCTCCGGAGGACATGCTCGGCTCCTGGGCCGGGGCCATGGGACATGTCCAGTTCATGCCCTCGGTCTATCTGCGGCATGCCATCGATGGCGATGGCGACGGGCGTGCCGATCTGTGGAACAGTGTCCCCGACGCGCTCGCCTCGGCGGCAAATTTCCTCGCAGCACTGGGCTGGCAGCCCGGCTGGCGCTGGGGCCGGGAGGTCCAGCTGCCGGCAGAGTTCGACTACACCCTCGCCGGTCGCGGGCAACGTCGGCCGCTCGCCGAATGGCAGCAGCTGGGCCTCCGGAACGCCGGCGGCGGGCCACTGCCGGTGGCTGACGCCACAGCCAGCCTGCTGGTCCCCTCCGGCCACCAGGGACCGGCCTTCCTCGTCTACGACAACTTCCATGTGCTGATGCGCTGGAACCGTTCCGAATTCTTCGCGCTCACCGTCGGTCTCCTCGCCGACCGCATTGGCGGCGCACCGCCCCTGGTGACGCCGCCACCGGCAGACACCCTGCGCCTCAGCCGCATGCAGGTGACGGCGCTGCAGCAGGCGCTCAACGACGCTGGCTTCGATGCCGGCAGCCCGGACGGCATCATGGGTCCGGCCACCCGGGGGGCGATCCGGGAGTTCCAGCATGCCCGGGGACAGATCGCCGACGGCTTTCCGAATGCTGCCGTGCTGGCAGCCCTGGGCATCGAGGCCTCGCCGTGAGCGGCGGCCAGGCCAGACGACTCTACGCCAATACCCCCGGAGGCCAGGTCCATGGCCGCATGCTCGGTCACGGTGCGCCGCTGGTGCTGCTGCACCCGAGCCCGTTGTCCTCGGTCTTCATGGCACCCCAGCAGGTGGCCCTGGCGACGCGCTGGCGCACCGTGGCCCTGGACACGCCGGGTTACGGCCAGTCCGATCCACTGCCCGTGCCGGCCGAGTCGCTGACCCCCTACGCCCACACCCTGCTGGCGGCACTCGACAACCTCGGGATCGAGCGTTTCGCCCTGTTCGGCAGCGCAACTGGCGCGCAGATTGCGCTGGTGATCGCCAGACAGACACCCGAGCGGGTCACCCGACTCGTCCTGGACAACTGCGGACACTTCGACGACGCCGATGTCGACGCCTGGATGTCGCGCTACTTCCCCGACCTCGCGCCGCGCGACGACGGCAGCCATCTCACGCAGATCTGGGACCTTGCCCGTCGCCAGTTCCAGGCGTTCCCCTGGTTTTCCGACGCGCCCGAACACCAGCTCGACCGCCCCCCGGCGCCGGCCACACTTGTCCAGTCGATGGCGCTGCACTACCAGCTTGCCGGCAGTGACTACGCCCGCGCCTACCGCCTGGCCTTCCGGGCCGAGCGCGCCGAGAGTTTTCACGGGGTCAGCGTCCCCACCGTCCTGATCGACTGGGCCGGTTCGATCATGCGCCCCCACACCCGGGCCCTGATCGAGGCCGGGCTGCCCGCCTGCGTGCGCGTTCGCCGGGCCGCGGCCCCACCCAGCGCACGCATCGAGGCGATCGTCGAGGCGTTCGCCGACTGAGCGCCTGCCTGCACTCGAGGGAGAGTCCGATGTTCAGAACCCTGCCGTTCATTCTGCTCGCCGCCGCGCTGGTGCTCGGACCGTCTCTCGTCCCCGGTCCGGCCGGTGCGGCACCCGTGCCGGAGGCTGAGCGCATCCCCATCGACATCCGGCGCACCACCTTGCTGGTCAGGGACATCGAACGCTCGCTGCCGGTCTATCGCGACGCGTTGGGACTGACCGTCATCTACGACGAGCAGCTCGGCGGCGGCACCGATGCCGAGGGCAATCGTCGACCGCCGACCACGCGCCTGGTCCTGCTGCGGGCCAACGACACGTTCATCGGTGCGCTGGGCCTGATGCAACGCCTCGACATCGAGCCGCCCCCGCCCCCCGAGAACCGCCGCGCCATGCCCGGCGACGTCATCCTCGTGATCAACGCCCTGGACCTGGAAGAACGCTTTGAGCGCATTGCGGGCACACCGGGCGTCACGGTGGCCACGGCGCCGACCCGGGTCGAGTACCCCGCGCCCGACGGGGGGGTGATCCCGGTGCTGTTCAGCGCCTTCTGGGACCCGGACGGCTATTTCATCGAGGTCAACAGAATTCTCGGCACCCCGGCAGGCGTGTCGACAACCGAGGACTGAGGATGAGCGCGTCGCGTGCGGCGCACCAGCGGCAGGGATCGCCGCGTCACGTCCCGGATGACTCCGGGCCATTGTATGCCCCTGTGGAGACGACACCATGAGCAACGACAACGCCCCCCTCAACACCTCACGCCGCGCCCTGCTCGCCGGCGCCGGCGCCGCCGGCGTGGCCGGGGTACTGGGTCCCACCGCAGCCGCCGGCCAGGCTCGCGCAGCGGAGGCCCATGAACGCATCTCGGTGGCGCGCAACGGGCGTTACGACACCGTCGAACTGCGCCAGCAGGCGATCAATGTCACTGCCATCCAGTCGCGGGTGCGCTCAGTAGATCTGAACAACCTGCGCCGTACCAACCGGGAGAATCTCGCGCATGTGCTCAAGCTGATCGACCAGGCACAGGGCTCACCCGAGGAGTGGGGTGGCGAGCGGCTGTGGGGCGCCAAGCAGGATTTGCTGTGCATGCACGAGTTCCCGATCCAGGGCTGGCAGCCCTGGGGGCGCACCGAACTCCAGCGCGTGGCCTATGAGCTGCCGGGACCGGAGTCCGAGGCCATCGGCGAGCGCGCCCGACGCTATGGCTGCTACATTTCCTGGGGGGCCTATGTCCGGGATCCCGACTGGCCGGGGCATATCCTCAACCTGTCGATTCTGACCGGCCCGGACGGCAGCATCGTCGCCAAGCAGTGGAAGGGCCGGAATGCGCTGGGGCTGTTCGGCAACTTCGCCCTGATCGGGACGACGGTCTACGATGTGCTCGACCGCTTCGTCGAGATGTATGGCTGGGACGAGGTGCTGCCGGTGGCCCGCACTGACATCGGGAACATCGCCTTGACGGCGGTCGGCCTCGAGCCGCTGCTCTACCAGTGCCTGGCGTTGAAGGGCACGGAACTCCTGGTGATGACGGTGACGGGCGGCTCGAACGCACAGTCGGCCATTGCCACCGCCCGTGCCAACCGGATCTACACCGTCGGCGTGGGCAATTCGGTCACCCAGGACAATATCGGATTCCCCGAGGCCACCGGTGTCCGCGGCGACGGCTCGGTGATTGTCGACCCGACCGGTCGGACGCTGGCACAGACCGCCAATCACCACGAAGACTTCGCCAGCACCCGCATCCCCATCGCGGACTTCCGCGAGACCCGGCGTTTCCCCGAGATCCCGGCGGCGATCCTGCTGCCTGTGCTCCAGCAGTACGAACCGACCTTCAAGCCCAACGGTTTCATGGACCGCCTGCCGGAAACCTATCGCGACGCGGCGGAGCTGGTGCGCGAGCGAATGTCCGAAGGCTGAGCACGGGAGCGCGCAGATGGCTGAGGCCAGCCCGGCACCGGGATCGGCGGAAGAGCGGGCGCGTTTCGTGGCGCTGCAGACGAAGCTTGCCCCGATGTTCCGCGACACCTACGCGAATCCCCTGGCGGAACGTACGGTGGTGGTGGTGCCCGGGCTGAGCCTTGACCAGGAGACCCTCGGCCACATCCCTGGCGCGGCGCACTACGAGGAGCGTCAGCTCAGCATGCTGATGCTCCTGCGCCTGCCGCATACGCGGCTGGTGTTCGTCACCAGCACGCCGGTCGACCCGGCGATCATCGACTACTATCTCAGCCTGCTCTCAGGCGTACCCAGCAGCCATGCGAAGCGGCGCCTGGTGCTGCTGTCGGCCTATGACGCGGCGCCGCAGTCCCTGAGCTCCAAGATCCTGGCGCGGCCTCGGCTGCTGGACCGCATCCGCGAGGCCATTCCCAACCTCGAGAGCGCCCATCTGAGCTGTTTCAATGCCACCGCCGAGGAAGTCACACTGGCCGTGCAGCTCGGTATTCCGCTGTATGCCTGCGATCCGGCACTGGCCTGGCTGGGCACCAAGAGCGGCAGCCGCCAAGCGTTCCGGGAAGCCGCAGTGGACCTGCCGGACGGTGCCGAGGGGCTGCGCGGTGCCGACGAGCTGAGCGAGGCTCTGGCGGCGCTGAAAGCGCGCCGGCCCCGACTGGCCCGCGCAGTGGTCAAGCTCGAAGAAGGCTTTTCCGGCGAGGGCAACGCGGTATTCGATTTCCGTGAGCTCGACGGCCGCAGCGTCACCGCAGCCTGGATCCGGGAGGCGTTCGCGACCCGGCTCCGGCCGGAAGCCAATGGCATGAGTGCCGAACGCTTCCTGGCGAAATTCGGTGAGATGGGCGGGATCGTCGAAGTCTGGCTGGAGGGCCGAGAGAAACGCTCACCCTCGGTACAGATGCGGATCACGCCCACCGGTGTGCTCGAGGTGATTTCCACCCATGACCAGCTGCTCGGCGGCAACAGCGGCCAGGTGTTCCTCGGCAGCACCTTCCCGGCGGACGAGCGCTACCGCTGCTCGCTGCAGCAGGCCGGCCGACGCGTCGGCGAAGTGCTGGCCGGGCATGGCGCGCTCGGACGCTTCAGCGTTGATTTTGTCACGGTGCGCGAGGACGAGGGCTGGGCGCACTACGCGATCGAGGTCAATCTGCGCAAAGGCGGCACGACCCTGCCCTTTCAGATGCTGCAGTTCCTCACCGACGGGCGCTATGACGCCGAGCGCGGCGAGTTTCACACGCCCACCGGCCAGCGCCGGGTCTACTTCGCCACCGACAATCTGCAGCGCGACGCCTATCGGCAGCTCACGCCCGAGGATCTCGTCGACCTCATCGTCGAGCATCGGCTGCACTTCGATCCGACCCGACAGCAGGGCGTGGTCTTCAACCTGATCGGCGCGCTCAGCGAGATTGGCAAGCTGGGCATGGTGAGCATCAGCGACACGCCCGCACATGCCGAGACGCTGTATCGGCGGACGGTCGCGGTGCTCGATCGCGAGGTCGGCGTCGCCATGCTGCACGGGCGCGCGGACTGAGAACAGCGCGGGTGAGCGCCGACCACTTCGGAAACTACCAGTCGCGATAAGCATCTTCTGGGCCACTGCTGGAGCGCCGGCACTGCTAGTCTTGCGCGCACCATGCAACCCAGTTTTTCCCTTGCCCTGACCGGTAGCGGTGGCGCCGGCGTCATGACCGCCGGCCAGCTGCTGCTCGATGCCGCAGCCCTCGCCGGACGCTACGGCCTGATGGCGCGCAGCTTCGGCCCGCAGATCCGGGGCGGTGAGGCCGCCGCCCTGCTCCGCCTGGCCAATCGGCCGGTGGAGTCCCCGGACGACGCCTATGATCTGCTCGTCGCCCTGGACTGGGGCAACATCGAGCGTTTCGCCGACGAACTGCCGCTGGCGCACGGCGCCATGGTCGTGGCCGACCCCGGGCAGGGGGAGATCCCGGCCGTGATCGCCGCACAGACCCGCCGGATCATCCAGGTGCCGATGACCGCCCTTGCCCGTGACATCCCCGGCGGTCGGCCCAACATGGTCGCGCTCGGTCTGACCGCGAGCCTGGCCGGTCTGCCGGACGCCGCCATGGAGACGCGGGTCCGCCAGGTGCTGGCCCGCCACGGTACGGACAGCGTCACCGCCGCGATGGCCTGCCTCGCAGCCGGCCGAGCGGCCGCCGCGGATTGCGCCCGCGACGGGCTGCCAGCGTTCGGGGACGCCTCCCCGCCTGGCGTCGCTGCGCACCTCGATCGCTGGGTCCTGAACGGCAATGAAGCCACCGGCTTCGGCGCACTCGCGGCCGGTGTGCGGTTCTGTGCGGCGTATCCGATCACGCCCGCAACGGAAATCCTCGAGTGGCTGGCTGGCCGTCTGCCACGGGTCGGTGGTCGGCTGGTCCAGGCCGAAGACGAACTGGCGTCTATCGGCATGTGTATCGGGGCCGCCTACGGTGGGGTCCCGGCCCTCACCGCCACGGCTGGACCGGGGTTGTCGCTGATGATCGAGAGCCTCGGCCTGGCGGTCGCCGCGGAGATTCCGCTGGTGGTCGCGAACGTGATGCGCGGCGGTCCGTCTACCGGCATCCCGACCAAGTCGGAACAGACCGATCTCAACATCGCGGTCTATGGCCTGCATGGCGAGGCACCCCATGTGGTGGTGGCACCGATCGGGATCGCCGACTGTGCCCCGACTTCAGCCTGGGCGGTGACGCTGGCCGAGGCCCTGCAGACCCCGGTGATTCTCCTGTCAGATCAGGCCCTGGGCCAGACGCGCACCATCGCGGATCCACCCGCCGCCGCGTTGCCCGCCGCCGCGCGCCGCTGGCATTCACCCGGGGCGGCCGATGCGCCGGGCGTCTACCAGCGCTACGCGCGTACCGCTGACGGGGTGTCACCCATGAGTTGCCCGGGCATGCCGGGCGGGCAGTACACGGCCGATGGACTCACCCATACCGACGCCGGCATCCCTTCGACGCGTGCGGAGGATCATGTCGGTCAGCTCGACAAGCGTCGCCGCAAACTCGAGCACCACGACTACGGCGGGCGCTGGGGCGAGGTCAGCGGAACGGGCGAGCTTGCCGTCATCACCTGGGGCTCTGCCTCACCCCCTGTGCGTGAAGCCTGCGAGCGCGCGGCGGCGGCGGGACTGCAGGTGCGACTCATCGCCCTGCGCCTGCTCTCGCCCCTGCCGGTCGTCCAGCTCGAGGCGGCGCTGGCCGGTGTCCAGGCCTGTGTGGTGGTGGAACACAACCACTCCGGCCAGCTCTACCGTCATCTGCGAGCCTGGGTCGAGTTGCCACGCCCGACGCTGGCCTGGCACCGCCCGGGACCGCTGCCGCTGCGACCGGGTGAGATTCTTGACGCCCTGCACCACCTGCAGCGTCAACTGGAGGTGGCAGCGTGAACACGGCGGTCGTTATCAGACCGAAGGACTACAAGTCGGCAACCAAGCCCGTCTGGTGTCCGGGCTGTGGCGATTTCGGCGTCCTCAACGCGCTGACCAAGACCCTGGCCGGACTTGCGCTGGCGCCGGCGCAGGTCGCCGTGGTCTCGGGCATCGGCTGCTCGTCCCGGCTGCCCGCCTATACCAGCGTCTATGGTTTCCACGGAGTGCATGGCCGCGCGCTGCCCGTCGCCACCGGGCTTGCCGTGGCGCGCCCCGACCTGACGGTGATCGCCACCGGCGGTGACGGCGACGGCTTCTCGATCGGCGGCAACCACTTTCTGCACGCGTGCCGGCGCAACGTCAACCTGACCTACCTGGTCATGGACAATGCGGTCTATGGCATGACCAAGGGTCAGGCCTCGCCGACCAGTGCGGCTGACTGGGCCGGCAGCAAACTCACGCCGGACGGCACGGGGATCGCGGCGTTCCGGCCACTGGAGATCGCCCTCTCCGCCGGCGCGGGCTTCATAGCCCGCGGGTTCTCCGGCGACCCGAATGCTCTGGCGGGACTGCTGGCCGAGGCGATCGAGTACCCGGGATTCGCCTTCCTGCAGGTGCTGAGTCCCTGCATCACCTACCGGCCGGAACAGATGGAATACAAGGCGCTGGTCGCTGCGGGGTTCGAACCGCTGGCCGACCGCAACGCGGCCTTCCGCCGGCTGCTCACCGACGACGGGTTCACGACCGGGCTGCTGTACCGCGCGCCGGTCGCTGCCGGCGGATCAGCCCTGGCGACCGCGGCCACACCGGATGACACCGCCAGCCTCGCCGGCATTGCCCGCGAGTTCACTGCAGCGCGGCTGCATGCGGCCAACGAGCATGAGTCCTGAGGCCCATGCGGGCGCCTCGGTGGCGCTGTTCCTCGCCCATGCGGTGACCCTGGAGGAGGAGGCCGCGGAGCGCTATGACGAGCTCGCCGACACCATGGCGGTGCATCACAACGAGGTGGCGGCGCTGTTCCGGCGCATGGCCGGCTATTCACGACTCCACCGCGACGAAGCCCTTGGCCGCGCGGCGGCCGAGGGCGACGCGCTGCCGGCCCTGCGGCCCTGGGAATTCGCCTGGCCTTCGCCGGAAAGTCCTGAGTCGGCTGCGCTGGAGTACACCCATTACCTGATGGATGCGCACCAGGCCCTGACGCTCGCCCTGGCCGCCGAGCGTCAGGCCCAGGCGTTCTACCAGCAGGTCGCCGATACCACCGCAGATAGCCGCGTGCGGGCGCTTGCCGGCGAATTCGCCGAGGAAGAGGCCGAGCACGCGCGCCTGCTCGAAGACTGGCTGGCCCGCCACCCGCCCACCCCGGCGCAGCCCAAGGACGATCTCGACCCGCCGGTGGCGGTCGACTGACCGTTGCCGTTGCCGACGGCACGGCGCCTTGAGTAGGCTTGGCGCCCCGCCGCGATAAGCGGCCGTCTCGCAGCGAGGAACACCACCATGTCGGACTCCCGGGGCCTGCGCCAGCGCGTCGGCGACTGGATCGAATCGTCACCGGTACAGCGCGTCATCATCGGGCTCATCGTGCTGAACGGCGTGATTCTCGGCCTCGAGACCTCGCAGACCGCGATGGCCGTGGCAGGCGGAGTCCTGATCGGGGCGGATCGCCTCATCCTGGGCGTTTTCGTCGTCGAGATCGCGCTGAAACTGTTCGCGAAGCGGCTGGCCTTTTTCCGCAATCCATGGAACGTGTTCGATTTCATCGTGGTCGGCATCGCGCTGATCCCGACCACCGGCCCCCTGTCGGTGCTGCGCATCCTCAGGCTGCTGCGCCTGGTCTCGATGGTGCCGAAACTGCGCTTCATCGTCGAGGCGCTGCTCAAGGCCGTCCCGGGCATCGTGTCGATCTTCGGCCTGCTGCTGCTCATGTTCTACGTGTTCGCCGTCATCGCCACGGGATTGTTCGCTGCGGACTTCCCCGACTGGTTCGGTACGCTGGGCGCGTCGATGTATACGCTCTTCCAGGTGATGACGATGGAGAGCTGGTCGATGGGTATCGCCCGGCCGGTGATGGAGCTCCATCCGTACGCCTGGGTGTTTTTCGTACCCTTCATCCTGCTCGCTACATTCACCGTTCTCAACCTGTTCATCGCGGTCATCGTGAACACCATGCAGACGCTGCATGACGCCCAGCATCGGGCCGAGGTCAACCAGATCGAGGGTATTGTTCACGAGGAGGGCGCGGCACTGCACCAGGATCTCGTGCGTGTGCGTGACGAGAATCGGCAACTGCATGAGGACCTGCTGGCGCTGCGCAGCGAGATCCGGGCGCTGCGGGAGCGACTGGATTAGCCTGTGTTCGCTGCGGTCGTCTCAAGGTCCTCACCGAGCTGCGAGGCAAGCTCGGTGCAGGCCTCGGCACGACCAGCCGCCGGCGCCGGCCAGGCCTCGGCGGTTCGCGCATTCAACGCTGACCATTCCGGGCGCGCCCGGGCGCGCAGCAGCGCCCGCGGCAGGGTGGCGCTGCGCCAGCGCTGGTCGACCTCGTCGGCGGTATCCAGCGGGGCGACTGCACCGTGTCCGCGGCGCTCGAGGGCCCGTAACAGCCGGCGCTGACGCAAGGCCAGCAGCCTCAACGTGGCATCATCGACCCGCAGTTCACGATAGCCGCGCACACGATTGAACACCCGTCTGCCCAGACCATGCCGGTCACCGAACAGGGCACCCAGCATCGCGCCGGTCAGCGTACCCACCCCGAGGGTCAGCCCCGCGCTCAAGGTGTCGACGGCGAGGCCGGCCGCGGCCCCGACCCCGGCACCCCGCCCAGCTTTCAAGCCGTATTCGCCAAGCGCCTCCGGTGTGAACAGATCCGTGTGCCAGCGACCCTCGTCGAGCGGCAGGGCCTCAACCGCGTAGGCCACGCCGCCGAAAGAGAACAGCTCGATCACCTGGTCGGTGCAGCGGCGTTCGCGCTCGCGCACCCGCTCGCGCAGCGCAGCTTCGTCACGGCGGCGGGCCGCCTCGTCGTCGGCATCCACCAGCGCGACCGCCGCCGCCACGTCGAGCAGCAGATCGGCCATCGAGCGCGTGGCCGCTTCACGCCGCCAGCGCGCATCGCGCTCCCGGGCCGCCTGCAGCTCGGCCAGCGGCGCCCGCCACTGGTCCAGGACGCTGCTGAGTTTCTCGAACAGGCGTCGTTCACCGATCGCATCGAACACCACGGAATCGAACTCGATGACGGTATGGAGCCCGAGTTCGGCCAGCGCTTCACGCCAGGCGGCCACCCGCGTGCCCGGGCCGGCGATGAAATTCAACACCGGTAGCAATGGCCTGGCGCAGAGGGCCAGCACCGCCAGCTCGTCACGGTACTTCGGCAGCACGGGTTCCCGCGCGTCGATGACATACAGGCCGACATCGCTCTCCTGGAGCTGACGCAGGACCTTGGTCTCCTGCTCGAAACGCCCGGCCGCGTCAGGGGTGTCGAGAAAGCGCTGCAACGACCGGGCGCCCTCATGGCGATCCCCCGGGTGCGCCTCCAGCCAGTCGAGAATCCCGGGCGCGTCCTCGAGGCCTGGCGTGTCATAGAGCGCCAGCAGGGCCTGGCCATCCACCAGCAGCTGTGCACCTTCGACGTGACGGGTCGTCGCCGGGGCATCGCGCACCTCACCGAAGCGGGTATCGCGCAACAGGGTACGCAACAGTGATGTCTTGCCGGTGTTGGTATGGCCGACGACAGCCACACGCAGGACCTCAGTCACCACCTGCAGACCCCTCGTCGGCAAGCCGGGAGAACAAGACCTCCAGCCGTCCGTGTGCCGCTGTCGCAGCCGTCTCGACGACCACCGCATCGATCCCGGCGCGCCCGGCCACCGCCTCCCAGGCACGGGTGCGACCGGCAGGATCGATGCCGAGCGCGCCGGTGCGATCAGCGCCGATCAGCGCCAGCCAGACCGGTGCCGGTGTGGCCGCGCGGACCTGCGCGAGCAGCGTCGCGGCGTGGCGATCCGGCGTGCGCAGCAGCGAGGAGACGACAACCACCACCGCCGGCAGCGGCGCAAGGGCAGGCAACTCGGACAGCAGGCGGGCCTGGGCACGCCGGTCGTCCACGCTGCCCCAGACCTGCACCCGGGCATCGGCGAGCCGCTCCAGAGGTTCCCGGCAGTCGTCCTCCAACGCAAGCCAGGCGAGCAGTACCGGCCCGAGGCGGGTGACGGCGCGGCGATCACCGGCGCCGGCGGCCAGCGCCGTGACCGGGGCAGGATCCACCACGCCGAGGGCGGTGCTGACCGGCATGAGACGAGGGGCCAGCCGTTGATAACCCGGCGCTTGCAGCTCCAGACCAGTGGTCCGCAGGCGGCTGCCCAAGCGCCAGCGGCAGAGGCCCGCGAGCAACAGACGCGGCACGATACCGTAGGCCAGCAACGCCGCGAGCAGCAGCGTGGACCAGGCACGCCGCCCGGCCGGCATGCTCTCGACCCCGATCCGGCTGGCCGACACCAGCGCCCCATCCGGGACGTCGAGCCCGATGGCTGCCGGCAGCGCACCCATGCCAGCGACCAGGGCGACGAAATTCTCCTCGCCGAGCAGTGTCGTACCCCAGACGAAATCATACTGACGGAATGTCAGCGCCAGCACGCTCATCAGCAGCGCACCGACGCCGAAGGCCGCCCACAACAGGTGCGTGAACATGCCGGCAGCCCAGCGCGCGCCACCCGTGCGCGCCAGCCAGCCCAACAGCGCCACGACGGTGAGCGCATGAATCCCGTCGCGATTCGCCCGGCGGGCAAGCGACGCCGTGGCGCTGATCAGCGCCTGACCGAGCACCCCACCCTGCGAGCGCGGCAGCGCCATGAACAGCCCCCAGACGAGCAGCAACAGCGTCTGCAGCCCGAGCAGGCTGCTCAGGACCCAGAAGATGTTCAGTTGCCCGCGTGACTCGGTGGCCGCAGCCCCGAAAACCACGCCAGCCGCCGCCATCCCCGAGACCAGCGCCAGCACCATAGCCACCAGCGCGGCGCCGGCCGCCAGGCCGCGCAGGCGCTCCAGCGACTGCGCGACCTGAGTCCCCAGACGGGTCGCCACTGCCCGGGCCACGATACGCGGCTCAAGGCCACCGAGCGCGGCATGTCCCTCGCGCCAGGCATGCGGTTCGTCGATCGGCTGGCCGGCCCGTTCCTCGTGCAACCGCACCGCCTCAGCCACGACACGGCCCGTCACTGGCCCCGAGGCTGGACCTGCCGAATTTGCCGACGGTGATAGCATGGCACCTCGCGCGGGCGATGGCTCGGACCGGCACGGAAGGCCGGGGTGTTTCGCCGATTCTATAGGGTCGGCCCGACGCCGACACCCGACGTACTCACATCATCAGCGGATGGTCAGTCATCCAACAGGGGGCAACGATGGGCAGACTAAAGGATCGCGTCGCAGTCATTCTCGGTGCTGCGAGCAAGGACAACATGGGCCAGGTGATGGCCCGACGGTTTGCGGCAGAGGGCGCGAACGTCCTGGTAGCAGGGCGCAATGAGGCCCCGTTGCGGGTGCTGGCCGAAGAGATCGGCGGTCGGTGGGCGACCTGTGACATCACCCGCAAACAAGAGCTCGAAGCGCTGGCCCAGACAGCCGTCGAGGCCTGGGGCAAAGTCGATGTCGCGGTGAACTGCACCGGCTGGGGGCTGATGGAAAAGCTGGTCGACACCACCGAGGAGCAGATCGACCGGTTGATGGACCTGCAGTTCAAGGGGACGTATTTTTTCCTCCAGACATTCTGTCCGCTGCTGGGCCAGCAGGGCGGCGGATCGGTCATCGTGACCACCTCGGCGTCGGTGGAATGCCTCTTGTTCAACCACGCCGCCTACATCGGCACCAAGGCCGGAGGGGATGCGCTCATGCGCTGTTTCGCCAACGAGTTCGGGGCACAGGGGGTCAAGGTCAATTCCCTGGCTCCGGGACTTACGGCCACCCCGATGACGGCCGATGCCATGGGCGTGCCTGGGCTGGAAGAGGCGTTTCTGCCGGAATATCCGCTGGGCCGCATCGGCACCTCCGAAGACATCGCCAACGCGGCGCTGTGGCTCGCCACCGACGAGAGCTTTGTCACCGGCCAGGTCCTGCAGATCAACGGCGGTCTGACCCTGAGGCGCAATCCGTTTCCCTGGGAGATCAACCAGAGCATCGCCGCGGCCGCCACCAAGGCCAAGGGCTGAGGCGCGTTCAGCGCCCGGCGATGACTGCCGAATCAAGGACGCGCCCGACCGTCAGCGTTTGCCGCCGAACAGCGAGCCCAGCAGGCCCCGGGAGATTTCCCGACCGAGGGTGGTCCCGACGGTGCGGACGGCAGATTTTACGAAGGCCTCGCCCACGCCCTGACGATTCCCGGTGCGACGTGCCGGGCGAGCCTTTGCCTGTGCTGCGGCCTCCGCGGCGGCCGCCTCGTCAGCTTGCGCCTGCGCCTCGGCCGCCCGTGCTGCGGTTTCCGCCTGCTGCTTGAGCATCTCGTAGGCTGACTCACGGTCAATCAGCGTGTCATAGCGACCACCGACCGGACTGCGCGCCCGGATCGTCGCACGCTCCTCCGCGGACAGAGGCCCCATGCGGCAACGCGGTGGCGCGACCAGCGTACGCTGCACGGGCTGGGGCACGCCGCGTTCACCCAGCGTTGACACCAGCGCCTCGCCAACACCCAGCGTGGTCATCACCTCGCGCACGTTCAAGGCGGGATTCGGTACGAACGTCTCGGCTGCACTGCGCACGGCCTTCTGATCGCGTGGGGTGAACGCCCTGAGCGCATGCTGAATCCGGTTACCCAACTGGCCAAGGATCTCATTGGGGATGTCATCGGGGCTCTGGGAACAGAAGTAGACGCCCACGCCTTTTGAGCGGATCAACCGGACCACCTGCTCAACGCGCTGGCGAAGCGCCGGCGGGCAGTCGTTGAACAACAGATGTGCCTCATCGAAGAAGAACACGAGCTTCGGCACCTCGGGATCGCCGACTTCTGGCAGCCGTTCGAACAGCTCGGAAAGCAGCCACAACAGGAAACTGGAATACAGCCGCGGCTGCAGAATCAGGCGCTCGGCGGCCAGGATGTTGATGATGCCCCGACCGGAGAGATCCTGACGCATGAGGTCCTCGAGTTGCAGCGCAGGTTCAGCAAAGAAATGCGCGGCGCCGTCGGCCTCCAGGCGCAGCAGCGCACGCTGGATGGCGGCCAGGCTGGCCGGGTTCACCAAGCCGTAACGCTGGCTGAGCTCGGCGCGGTTGTCGTTGACATGATTGAGCAGCGAGCGCAGGTCCTTGAGGTCCAGCAGCAGCAGGCCGGCATCATCTGCGGCGCGGAACGTGACATTCAGGACACCCTCCTGGGTATCGTTCAGGCCGAGCATCCGCGAAAGTAGCGTCGGACCGATCTCGCTGATGGTGGCGCGAACGGGGTGACCGAGCTCACCCCAGAGGTCCCAGAACACGACCGGGTTACCCTGCTGGACATAGTCGTCGATCCCGATGCGCTCGACCCGTTCATCAATCCGGGCATGCGGTGTGCCGGGCATGGACAGCCCTGCGATGTCGCCCTTGGCGTCCGCAATCAACGAGGGCACGCCAAGGCGCGAGAACCCCTCGGCCAGCACCATCAGACTGACCGATTTGCCGGTGCCGGTGGCACCCGCCACCAGTCCGTGGCGATTCGCGTAGCGGCCGGAGAGATAAACCTTGTCTTCACCCAGGCCCACCAGAATGTCTTTCATGATATCTGCGCCCTGACGCTGTTCACCGCACTGGATACTACCGCCGGGCGGTGACGACTGCACAATGAGCGGTCTTCGCCAACGGCCGGCGCGTGGCATGACCTATACTCACGGGGCCCTAATCCCTTCCGGTACACATGTGAACATCGAACTCGACGCCATTGAAGCCCGGGTGCTCGGCTGCCTGCTGGAGAAAGCCCGGCTGACACCCGACCAGTACCCCCTGACACTCAACGCGCTGGTGAATGCCTGCAACCAGAAGACCAGCCGCGATCCGGTGCTGTCGCTCGATCCCGGCACGGTCCAGCGCACCGCGCGACAGCTCGCCGAGCGTCACCTGGTCACCCGCCACGAAAACTTCCGCAGCGGGATCGAAAAATTTGAGCAGGCACTCTGCAACACCACCTTCGGCCGGCTGCAGTTCTCGCCGGCGGAATACGCGATGCTCTGCCTGCTGCTGCTGCGCGGCGCGCAGACGCCCGGGGAACTGCGCTCGCGCAGCGGCCGACTGCATGAATTCGGCGATAACGAAGAGGTGCGGGCAGTCCTTCAGGGACTTGCCGAACGCGAAGACGGGCCCTTCGTCGTGCGCCTGCCGCGCACCCCGGGACGCCAGGATGCCACCTGGATGCACCTGTTCTGCGGCCCGGTGGCGATGGCCGAGCGCGCCCCGCCGCCGGCGCCGCCGAGCACGGGCCGCAGTGACAGGCTCGGTGAGCTTGAGCAGCGGGTGGCGGAACTCGAGGCGGCCGTGGCCGCACTGAGCGCGCGACTCGCCCGTCACGATTGAGCCCGCGACGACAGCCGGTCTTGTCATAAGCCCGGACAGTGGCGTGATTCTGTGATCTTCCTCTCAGTGGACGCATGAGCACGCCCCTGATAGTGGACGCCACCCGTTACCGTAAACCGGGAGCGATCATGGCAGACACGGAGCGACACGGTCGACGGATCACTCGATGGACGGCCTGCCTGGCCCTGGCGGTGGGCCTGGCAGTGCCGGGCGAGCGCGCGCGTGCCGACAGCGTCGACCTGATCGAAAGCGTCTGGCGTCTGGTCCCCTATTTGGGCGACAGAAGCACGCTGCTGGCGTCACGGACCGGGCCGGCACTGCAGGATGACGGTGTCGCGCTATCTGTCAGCTTTGGCCGTGCCGGGCTCGAAGGCTGGCGCGTGCAGGCTTCCGGCCGGCGCCTGCCGGTGCGAGCGCGCAGCGTGGAGCTGATCGACTTCGATCCGTCACCGCGGCGCCATCGCCACGGGTCGCGGTTGCGGCAGGTCCGTAGCCTCGGGCTCGAGACCGATCTCGGCGAGACCGTCGAGGTGCGCCTGGACTGGAACCGCTACCTGATGTTCGGGGAAGATTTCGACGTCCTGGCGATCGGGTTCAACTTGCGGCTACGCTAGCGCCATGACCAGCTATGTCAGTGAACGGCACCGTGGCGTCGGCTTCGGTGAGATGGCCATGCATGCCGGCTCGCTGGCGGACCTGGCGGCCAGCGAGCCGGCCAACGGCGTCTATCTGGTCGCGCGCAGCTGGCAGGGTGGCAAGGTGCTGGAGCTCGACACCCACTTCGACCGGCTGGCGCGCTCTGCCGAGGCCCTCGGCCACGCTATCGAGGTGCCGCGGGCGCAGCTGCGCGCACAGCTCGAGGCCCAGCGACTGGCCTCGGGCTGGCGGGATATCCGATTTCGCATCACCGCCATCCTTGATACGCCGGCGTGGTGGCGGGTCTCGATCGAAGAGGCACGCGCCGTACCCGAGGGGCTGCTGCAGGGCGGTGTGCGCTGCCGGACGGTGTCTCACGGCGCGCGTCCGCAACCCAAGGTCAAATCCACCGCCTGGCTGCACGACCGTGAGCGGTTGCACACCGCCGACGATGGCGACGAGCCGGTGTATGAACACCTTCTCACCCACAACGGCGACCGCATCCTCGAGGGCAGCTCCACGAATTTTTATGCGATCGTCGACGACACCCTGAGGACGGCGGGCGAGGGAATCCTGGAGGGCATTGCCAGGCGCATCATCCTGACCGTCGCCCGACCGCTCATGCCCGTGCAGCTGGTGGCGCCCCGGCTGGCTGACCTCGGGCCGGATGACGAGGCGTTCATCAGTTCAGCCACGCGGGGCGTGGTGCCGGTGAGGCGGATCGACGATCATCTCCTGGGCCCACCGGGCCCGGCCACCCGGCAACTCATGGCGGCCTATGACGCCTGGCTGGAAAAACATCTCGAACCGCTGGTGGCGGCTAGCGACTGCAACCCGTCAAGGTGAGCCGCTGACCGGGCCGGATCATGTAGCGCGGCCCACGGATGTCGTTGTCGCGCGCGATGGCCATCATGCTGGGGCAGCCGTTACGTCGCGCGATGGTCGACAGGGTGTCGCCTCGCTGAACGGTGTAGATGCGTGTCGGCGGCCGTCGCTGATCACGGGATTCGTGCAGTCGCGCGGCCAGCTGCGCCTGTTCGCCCTCGATGCAGTTCGCCCGATAGCGCTCCACCAGCGCCGCAGGCAGGGCGAGCTCCGTCCCCTCCGGCAGCCGATCGAAAGGTTCACGGCTGGGATTGAGATTGCGCAGGGTGCGGAACCAGCCGGCGCGGGTCCCCGTCTGGCCCAGACAGACCGATAGCTCGCCGAGGCTCATCGGTGCGGCGAGCGCGACTGCAGCGGGCAGGACGTCAAGCTCGGGGAACTCGACACCGTACTGCTCCGGATGCAGAAACAGCCAGGCTGCCGCGAGCACATAAGGCACATAGTCCTGCGTCTCCCGCGGCAGTTGCGCGCGGATCTCCGGGTTCCAGAAACTTGGCGCAGCCGACTGGCGGGTCAAGCGCAACACCCGGCCTTCACCGCCGTTGTAGGCCGCCAGCGCCAGTTCCAGGTCGTTATTCAATTCAGCGAAGCGCTCATTGAGATACGCCACGTTGGCGCGTGTCGAGAGCTCGGGATCAAAGCGCTGATCGAAACCATTCACCCGGCTCAAACCGAAGCGCTGACCGGTGTGCGGCATGAACTGCAACGGCCCGGCCGCCCCGGCGCGTGAGACGGCATGCACCCGTCCTCCGGACTCCTTGGCCAGAATCCCGAACAGCAGCGCCTCGGGCAACCCCGCCTCCTCATACACGGGCCACATCAGGTGGCGCATGAACTGGTAGTTCTCCCAGGCATCCATCAGCAGCGGCCGCATCCAGGTCAGCCAGTCATGCAGCGCGGCGTTCACCGGGCCGTTGAGCTCGATCATCTCGCTCAGCGCGCGCCCGTTCAGAAGATTGACCGAGCGGACGGCCGCCGGCAGGTCAGCCAGCACCGCGGAGCTCTCCTCAGGCGCCACCTCCAGCTCGACGAACGCCTCGGCATCCCCGGTGAGGACGTCACTGCGCAGCGTGAGCAGATTCCCATAGGCGGCCATGAAGCGTTGGGGCTCGCAACCCGGCTGCAGCGTGCAGGCATTTCCCGCGGCGGCAAGCGTGGCGACGGCGCGGTCGATCTCGGCCCGACCCAAGGTGTCGTCGCCGGCGCGCAGTGCCGCAAGTCCATCCTCATAGGCCTCGACGCTGATGCCAATCAGTTCGTAGAGTGCATTGATCGCGAGCTCGTCCGCCTGGACAGGCGCCGGCGGCGTCTCCTCGAGCGTGGCACAGGCCGCGAGGAACACCCCGGACAACAACAGGCAGGACAGTCTGGACATGGGACTCACCGGGTCACGCAAACGGTGCCCGAGACTACCCGAGAGCTGCGCATCCGACAACGGCGCAAGCTAGTCCAGGCCGACCAGTTCGGCGCCAAGCCGGGTGGCGTCGCCAAGCGTCGGTGCATAGCCGTCCGCGCCGAGGCGGCGCCACACCCCTGGCCCCTCGTCAAAGGCCCCGCCACCGACCAGGATGCGGATGTTCTCTCCGCACTCGCGACGTACCGCCGCGATGCTGTCGCCGACCGGGCGCAGCTGGGTGGCCAGCACCGCACTGAGGATCAACAGGTCCGCGCCAAAATAGCCGATGGCGACCGGCAGATCCTCGGCCGGGACATCCGCACCGAGCAGCAGGGCCCGCCAGCCGGCAAGCTCGAACAGATCGGCGGCAACCCGCAGTCCGAGTTCATGCACATTGCCCGCCACCCCGGCGATCAGCACCGTCCGGCCGTTCGCCGGGGCGCGTCCCGCACGGTGCGCAAGAATCGCCATGGCCCGCTCGGTGGTCGTGGTGACGAGGTGTTCCTCGGGAATGCTGAGGTCGCCGAGCTGCCAGAGGGTACCGATTTCACGCTGGGCGGGCATCAGCACGTCCAGATACACCTTCTCCACCGGCCACGTCTCCGCAGCACCGGCGATCTGCGCCAGGGCGTCCGTGACGTTGCCCTCCAGCACCAGGTTCAGGAAGTTCAGTGCCAGCCGGTCCTCCGGGCGCGCTGGATCGAGGCCCGCCGCTTCGGGCTGGCGGGCTGGCGCGCGAAGCGCTGCCAACGCCGCGTCGATGATTTCTCGCGGCAACGGCCCAGCGGCCGGCGGCAGTTGCCGATCCAGCACCTCGCGCAGTGCCGCGAAACTCGCCAGCAATCGGCTGACATCGCGACCCCGGGCCTCGAAGGCCTTGCGGCTCCAGCGCGCCCGTGCCACGAACAGCTCGGGCTCGCCGTGGGCAACCGCTGCGGCCAATTCGAAGATCCGTTGGGTCAGCTGTTGTTGCCAGGCGTGAAAGTCCTCACCGGCATGTCCGGCCAGGGTGACCGCCGCCTCCGCCGCATAAGCCGACGCGCTGCGCTCGAGCAGGGTGGCGGCGAAGTCCGTTGCTGCTGCAGTCATGCGTTCCTCCGGCACTCAGGCTGCGTGACGCCCGGCGAGGGTGGCGAAATGCTCGCGCACGAGCGTCTGTTGCGTCGCCGCCGTCTCGGCTCGGTTGACCCGCGCACGGAAGTCTTCGGATCCGAGGTGATCGGCGCAGTACCAGGCCAGGTGCTTGCGTGCGATGCGCACCCCCTGAGGCTCACCGTAAAACAGATACAGCGCCTCCAGATGCTCCAGCAGGATCGCCTCGACCTCGGGTGGCGCGGGTGGGGGCAGCAGGGATCCGGTCGCCAGATGATGGGCGATCTCGCGGAAGATCCACGGCCGACCCTGCGCGGCGCGCCCGACCATCACGGCATCCGCACCGGTCTGGGCCAGCACCTCGGCGGCCTTGGCCGGCGAGTCGATATCGCCATTGGCGATCACCGGCAGGTTTACCGCGGCCTTGACGCACCGGATGGTCTGGTACTCTGCAACACCGCTGTAGCGCTGCTCGCGGGTCCGTCCGTGGACGGCGATCGCGGCGATGCCAGCGGCCTCGGCGATGCGTGCCACCGCCACGGCGTTGTTCTGGGCGGCGCTCCAGCCGGTGCGGATCTTCAGTGTCACGGGGACGGCCACCGCCGCGACCACGCCCTCGAGAATGCGCGCCACCAGCGGCTCGTCGCGCAGGAGCGCCGAGCCCGCCCAGGCACGACACACTTTCTTTGCCGGGCAGCCCATGTTGATGTCGATGATCTGCGCGCCATGATCCACGGCGTGGCGCGCGGCTGCCGCCAGCATGGCGGGATCGGCGCCCGCGATCTGAACCGCGATCGGCGCGGGCTCACCCTCATGATCGAGGCGCAGACGCGTCTTGCGAGTGCTGCGCAGACGAGGATCTGCAGTGGTCATTTCGGAGGCGCACAACCCGGCGCCCAAGCGTTTGCACAACACCCGGAACGGCTTGTCGGTCACCCCCGCCATGGGCGCGAGCAGCACCGGCGGGTCGATGGCATGAGCACCGATATCCATCGCGACAGTATAGCGGCCAGATTCGGGGCGAGCGGCAGTCTCTCAGGCAGCGTCTGCGGCGGCAATCGTCTCGAGCAAGGCCTCGCCATACGCCGCCAGCTTGGCGGCCCCGAGCCCGGGAATCCCCGCGAGCGCCTCGCGCGTGCGCGGGCGCTCCGCGACCATGGCCGCCAGGCTGGCATCGTGAAATACCACGTAAGGAGGCACTTCCTGAGCCCGTGCCAGCGTCAGGCGCAGTGCGCGCAACGCCTCCCATAGGGCGCGGTCTGCCGGGTCGGTCAATTGATCAACCGGCACGGGGGCTCGGCTGCGCCGTGCACTGCGCATGCGCGCAGGCGGCGCACGGCGCAATTGCAGCGTGCGCTCGCCACGCAGCACGGGGCGACAGGCCTCGGTGAGGTGAAGCCCGCCATGACCATCGATATCCACCCCGATCAGGCCGACAGCGATCAACTGGCGGAACAGCGTGCGCCATTGTTCCGCAGACAGGGACTGGCCGATCCCGAACGTGCTGATCCGGTCGTGGCCAAATCTCTGAATCCGCTCATCCTCTCGCCCGAGCAGCACATCGACGAGATAGTTCACGCCGAACCGCTGACCGGTGCGATGGATGCACGACAAGGCCTTCTGCGCCGCTTCGGTGGCATCCCAGGTCTCAGGTGGCCAGAGGCACGTGTCGCAGTGACCGCAGGGCTGAGCGAGCGTTTCGTCGAAATAGTCGAGCAGGGCCTGGCGCCGACAGCGGGTGGTCTCGCAAAGCCCGAGCATCGCCTCGAGGCGCGCGTGCTCGGCGCGCTTGTGCGTCTCATCGGCCTCGGACCCCGCCATCATCTGACGCAGCGTGATGACGTCCTGGAGCCCATAACTCATCCAGGCATTGGCAGGCAGTCCGTCGCGGCCGGCCCGGCCGGTCTCCTGATAATAGGCCTCAACGCTCTTCGGCAGATTGAGATGCGCCACGAAGCGGACATTCGGCTTGTCGATCCCCATGCCGAAGGCAATGGTGGCCACCACAATCAGGCCTTCTTCAGCCAGGAAGCGGCGCTGGTTCGCCTCGCGTTCGCTCGCCTCCAGACCGGCGTGATAAGGCAGCGCCTCGAGCCCCTGGGCACACAGCCAGGCGGCGGTTTCTTCCACGCGTCGCCGTGACAGGCAATAGACGATTCCAGCGTCGCCCGGATGATGCTCACGAATGAACCTGAGCAGCTCGTTACGCGGCGAGCCTGACGCCTGATGAATGAGATAGCGGATATTCGGCCGATCGAAACTGCTGATGAAGGCGCGCGCACCCTGGAGCGCCAGCCGCTCGATGATTTCCCGCCGGGTGCGGGTGTCGGCCGTCGCCGTCAGGGCAATGCGCGGTACGCCGGGAAACCGTTCCGCCAACAGCGAAAGCGCGAGGTATTCGGGTCGGAAGTCATGCCCCCACTGGGAGACGCAATGGGCCTCGTCAATGGCGAACAGGGACAGCGGCACCTCGTCCAGGCGGGCCAGCGTCGCCTCCTGGAGCAGTCGCTCCGGCGCCATGTAGAGCAGGTCCAGATCGCCGGCATGCAGCCGGGTCAGCACCTCGCGCGCCTCCGCCGGCGCCAGCGTCGAGTTCAGGAAGGCCGCGTTCACGCCGGCCTGCACCAGTGCCGCCACCTGGTCCTGCATCAGCGAAATCAGTGGCGAGACGACGATGGCCGTGCCCGGGCGCAACAGCGCGGGGATCTGATAGCACAAGGACTTGCCGCCCCCCGTAGGCATCAGTACCAGCGCATCGTCACCCGCGGCCAGGGTGCCGATCACCTCTTCCTGAGGAGGGCGGAAGCGGTCGTAACCGAACACCTGACGCAGGATGGCCAGCCCGGGCGGCGGGTCTCGGGACACAGGGGCGGCAACGGGACGCGAACTCATGAGCCGGGATTATGCGACATGCCGCGGATGATGGCAGGCTGCGAAATCGCGGAGAGGCGGGACATTGACCGCGGACGTCGCCGGCAGCCTCCTGTCGACCTGGTTTTTCCATAATAAATCAGTCGGTTGAAAATTCGTGAACCAACCCACGGTGGCCGGGTGGCGCCGGGGCTAGCTTGAGCAGTACGCGCAATCACTGCCCTGGAGTTCATCATGTCCCGTGCCACACTGATGCCATTGTTCGCCACGCTGAGCCTTGCCGGCGCGTTCACGCTTGCCCCCACCGCGCCGGCCGTAGCCGATGACACGCAGGTACGGCTGCAGGCGGCGCAGCAGGTGATGTTCGAGGAACGCGACGCCATCTGCAGCCGCCTGGCCACCGAGTACACCCGCCGCCTTGGTGCGAACGGTGCGAACGGCGCGAACGGTGCCAATGGCACGCTCGAGGCCGCCGAGGCCTGGTCGGCCTGCCGCAGGCAGTCACCCTACGGCGCCATTCCGCGCTGGCGCCATGAGGATGAACTGATGTGGTGCCGTGACCAGCACGCCACGTATGCACCCCTCCGGCAGCGCCTTGAGGATGAACGCAGCTGGCTTACGCGCGAGTATTCGCTCATCACCAGCACGGCGGCCCCGGCAGCACGGGTAGAGGCCTATAACGAGCGCAGCCGCGCCTATCAGGCACTGAGTGCCCGCCACAGCCCGGAACTGACGCGCTATACCAAGCGGTGCACGGGCTATCGGACGTCGCCGAGAATCACGCTGTCAGTGTGCAGCGGGCGAAACGACGGATTCTGTCGGAACTGAGCAGACGCCTGGCGCGCACGGCCCGCGCCGGCCTAGCGCGAATCGGTGCCGCTGGCCGGGAGTGCCGGCGGCTCGGCGAGCGTCATGTAGCGATTGCGGCCGTCACGCTTGGCCAGGTACATCGCCTGGTCGGCGCACCTGAGCAGCGCGTCGGCTTCGATCGCATCGTCGGGGTACAGAGCGATGCCGATACTCACTCCAATCTGGCAAGGCTCTCCCTGGACTTCGATAGGCGTGGCCAGACTTGCGATCAGGCGCGCGGCCACCTGCTCGGGCATCAGCGGTTCCGAGGATGGCCCCAGCAGCACCGTGAACTCATCGCCCGCCACCCGCGCCAGGCTGTCGCTCTCACGGACCACCGTCGCCAACCGATCCGCCACGGCGCGCAGCACCTCATCGCCGACGAGATGTCCGTGTGAATCATTGATGACCTTGAAGCCGTCGAGGTCGAGGAACAGCAACGCCAGCGGTTGCTCCTGCCGGCGCGCCAGGCGCAGCCGCTCTTCCAGACGGTCGAAGAACAGCCGGCGGTTCGGCAGCCCGGTCAGCGAATCGGTATGCGCCAACTCGGTGAGCCGCAGCTCCATCTCCTTGTGGTCGCTGATGTCACGGGTGATGCCGAGGATCTCCACCGGCGCCCCATTCTCGGCGCGCAACAGGTCTACCGTCACCTGTACCCACAGGCGCCGCCCGTCGCGCGTGGGCTGTTCGAACTGCCAGTGGCGCCGCGGCGGCGTACCTTCCGTGCGCAGCATCTCCAGCGCTGCACTGACATCTTTCGCGACGGTCGGGTCCACGGCATCCTGGATCTGCTGGTCGAGCAACTCCTCCGGCGCCCAGCCGGTCAGCCGCTCCAGCGACGGGCTGGCGTAGGTGATCCGACCATCGAGGGCGGCGGTCCAGATACCGTCATAGGCACTCTCCGCGAAAGAACGGAAACGGCGCTCGCTGGCCCTGAGTCGTCTTTCGAACTCGCGTGCGGCGGTCACATCAATGGCCATCGAGACCACGGCGGCCACATCGCTGTGGGCATCCTTGATCACCGAATTGCTCCAGTCGCAGAGCAGCCGGGTGCCGTCGGCGCGCAGGCTCCAGTTCAGTGTCGTGCTGCGCACGGTCGTGCGCAGCGTCTCGTCTACGGCGTCCCGGAGCTCCACGACTGCCCCGCCCGGCCCGACCAGGGTGAAGAAGTCCTGTCCGAGCGCCTGCGCTCTCGACCAGCCGAACAGCCGCTCCGCCGCCCGGTTCCAGTCGACGATCCGGTGCCCCCGGTCATGGACGATGATGGCGACCGGCGCGAGCTCGTAGAACACCCGGTAGCGTGCCTCGCTGTCGCGCAACCGCGCGAGCAGCTGGCGCGACCGCCACAGCCATGCGACGCCGGCCAGCAGCAGTGCCGCCAGCAACAGCAGCAGTCCACGTACAGTGTCCGGCTCGTTTAACATATGGCTACTCTGCAGCGGGCGCCTGGAGCTGTCCGTGAGGCAGCTCACGGATACGCGCACAACCCCGCCTGGCAACAAGCGCTGGTGGTAGGCTACGCGGGTGGACGAGCGTGATCGCCAAACCTTATCGCTGCGTCAGCAGGTCGAACAGCGCCTGCCGGGGTGGCGGAGCTGGTACCCGAGCATTTTCGCCGCGGCGGAGGATCTCGGCCTCATCCGTGCGCGCGTCTGTCCGCCCGGCCAGCTGATGCTGAGCGCCCGTCATGCCGGCGTGCGCAATGATGCCGAACAACATCACCGCGACCGCTGGGGCGGGCTTGAGGAGGAGTTGCATACCGGCGACGGGCCCCCACCGACCCCGCCGGGACCCGGACGGCGGCGCCGACGCAAGCGCCGCTGATGGCCCACCCCTGACCCACAGCCCGTTCATGATCGATCTGCTGCCGACACCCCTGCCCGACAACCCCTTCGAGACGCTGACCGCCTGGCTTGAGGAGGCCACCCTGCGCGCACACCAGCCCAACCCGAATGCGATGACTGTGGCGACGGTAGACGCCGATGGCACGCCGTCGATCCGGGTGGTCCTGCTCAAGGCACTGGTGACGGACCTCGGATACCTGGTGTTCTACACGAACTATCAGTCCCGCAAGGGGCAGGCGATCGCCGCCAATCCGCAGGTCGCCTGCTGCCTGCACTGGGACGCCCTCGGCCTGCAGGTGCGCGTGGAGGGTATCGCCGTACCCTCGCCGGGCGAAGAGAGCGACGCCTATTTCGCTTCCCGGGATCCGGCGAGCCAGTTGGGTGCCTGGGGCAGCGACCAGAGCCGGCCGCTGGTCTCGCGCGAGGCCCTGATCGCGCAGACCCTGGCGCGCGGGCGCGAACTGGGACTGCCCGAATCGACCACCCTGGCGGAGGTCAACCCGCCGGACGGCGTGCTGCCCCGACCCGCTCACTGGGGCGGCTACCGCGTCTGGGCCCGGGCCATGGAGCTGTGGGTGGACGGCGCGGCACGCATCCACGACCGGGCACGCTGGGAGCGGCCGCTGGTCATCGCGGACGACGACCAGGCCCAGCCGGGGGCCTGGCGGGCGCAGCGCCTGCAGCCATGAGTGCGCTGCCGTGGCTGCTTGCGGTCGTCCAGGCCGCCGCGGCCGTGACGCTGGTTGAATTCAGCGAAGGCAGCGACCTGTCGCTCGACGTCTCTCCGGACGGCAGTGCGCTGACCATGGATCTGCAGGGCATCGTCTGGACCCTGCCCGCCAGCGGCGGTGCAGCCACCCCCCTCACCGATCCGCTCTGGCAGGCCCGGCAGCCCCGCTGGAGCCGGGATGGCGAACGCCTGATCTTTGCCGCGCTGCACCCGGCATCCTGGAACCTGTGGCAGGTCGAGCGCGTTGGCGGCGCGCCCCGTCAGCTCACCGAGGACCCCTGGCACGACCGCGATCCTGCGGTGCATCCGGATGGTCAGTCGGTCGTGTTCGTGTCCGATCGCAGTGGCAGCGACGACCTGTGGCGACTGCGACTGGCCGACGGCCGACTCGAGCAGCTCAGCTTCCATGCCAGCCGCGAGTCCCAGCCCGTCATCTCGCCGGACGGCCAGCGGATCGCCTACATCTCGCACGACACCTCCGGCTATCACCTGCGTGTGCGCAGCTTTACCGGCGCCCAGAGCACGCTGTTGACCAGCGCCTCGCCACTCGCCGCCCCGTCCTGGCGGGCCGACGGGTCGCTGCTCATGCTGGTGCAGACGCGCGACGGCCGCGCCGAGAAGACCCTGGTCCTGGTCGGGCCGGATGGCCCTCTCCTGAGACCTGCCAGCTGGGGCGAATCGGTTGCCGCCCAGGCGGCCAGCTGGACGGACCGAAATCTGTTCGTCTATTCGGCCGATGGCCTGATCAAGCGGCGGGCGCTGGGGTCGCGGCGTGCCGAGGTCATTCCGTTCTTCGCGGTGACCAGCCTGCCGCAGACGGCGCGCGCGCGCCCAACCGTCGCGCTCGACGAGCAGGGACGCCACCGCGTCCATGGGCTGCGCGCGCCACGGGTCTCGCCCGATGGCTCGGCGGTGATCGTGACCGCCCTGGGCCGGCTCTGGCGCGTGGCGCGAGACGGCAACGCACAGCTCGTGCTGGATCCCGGGTCGCGGCCACTCGATCCGGCCTGGTCACCGGACGGGCAACGCATCGCCTTCATTGCCAAGGGCGAGGACGGCACCAGCCGGCTGTTGAGCAGCTCGCCCGAGGGCGCAGACCTGCGCGAGCACCTGCGCCACCCGGACCGCCTGTTGCTGCCCGCCTGGGGCCCGGCGGCAACGCGCATTGCCGTGATCGCCGCACCGACCGATGGCCGCGACGCCGAACTGCTTCTCGTCCCCGTCGGCGGGGGCACACCCGAGGTGATCGCGCACGACCTGGTCGCCCCCAGCCGACCGGAATGGGTCCATGGCCAGCGCCTGCTGCTCTCGCACGGACCACACTCCAGCGGGCGTGTCCGTGACATCACGACCTTCGACCTCGCCAGCGGAACCCGTGCGAGCCTGCCCGGTCTGCCGGTGGATGGCTTCGCCCCCGGAGTCCACGATGGGCCGAGCGTCAGCCCGGATGGCCGCGGGATCGCCTTTGTTCGCGATGGGGCGCTGTGGCTGGGAATGCTCGACGCCACGGGAGAGCGACTGGAGACGGTACGGCGACTGAGCGAAGGGCCAGCGGCCAGCCCCTCCTGGGTCGGCAACAACCGTGAACTGGTCTTTCTCGCCGGCAACAGCCTGCGCAGGATCGACACCCGGGATGGCCAGTCTCAGGTCTGGCCGGTCGATCTCGATCAGCGCACCTATTCCGGTGACGCGGCCTGGGTACTGCGCGCACGACGGGTCCTCAACCCGGCAGCCGGCGGGTATCTGGAAGAGATCGATATCCACATCACGGGTCAGCGTATCCGCGAGGTCGTGCCCCGCGGTGCACTGCCGCTGCCGGAGAGGGTCATCGATGCGGGCGCCCTGACGGTCCTGCCAGGGCTGATCGATCTGCACGCGCGCAGCCTGCTGCCCGACGACGGGCATGATGGTCGACGCTGGCTGGCAGCCGGGATCACCACGGTGCGCGAACCGGTGAGCGATCCCGTCGATGCGCTGGAGCGCAGCGAGGCCTGGCGCAGTGGCCAGCGTCCGGGGCCGCGCCTGCTGTATGGGGGCCCGATCCTGGACGGGCTGCGGTCCGACGAGGCCGCGGCAGTCGGGCTGCGCAGCGAGACGCAACTGGTGACCGCGCTGGCCCAGGCCGAAGCGCTTGGCCAACACATGATCATGACCGGGTCCGGACTGCCAGGCGTCCAGCGCCGGAAGCTGGTGGAACTCGCCGCGCCAGCGGGGATTGCGGTCGCCACCCGCGATATCACCGCGGCAGCGTTCAGCGGCGCGGCCGCGGTCGAGGGACTGCATTCGGGGCGGGGGACGGCAGGCCTGCGCGGCGGCGCCGATCTCGCGCGGCTGGCCACCCGTGCCGACCTGGCACTGACACCCCTGCTGGCGCAGGTGGGCAGCCCCGGCAGCGAAGCCGCCCTGGCACGCATCGCGGCGGGCGGCGGCCTGATAGGTGCTGGCAGCGGTGGGCCGGCCAGCGCACAGCCCCCGGGCTTGCATACAGAGATCGCGCGCCTCGCTGCCGGCCCACTCGGTGCCGCCGGGGCACTGCGGGCAGCAACCCTGGACGCCGCCTGGGCCCTGGGGCTTGCCGGGCATCTGGGCTCCGTGAGCGAAGGGAAGCTGGCCGATCTCGTGCTGGTGGACGGTGATCCGTTGGCAGACCCCGGCGCCTTGGCACGCATCCGGGCGGTGATCAGCGGCGGGCGGTTTCTGCCGGTGGATGTGCTGCTGCCTGTACAGCGGGGCGCGACCGCCGAGTAGCCCGCCTGTCAGCCGGTGCCACCGGCCAGCGCATCCTGCAATACCGGATGCAGCAGCGGGGTGCTCGCCAGCACGCTGGTGGTCCCGAGGCCGACGGGCTGGCCAGCGAGATCGGTAAACCGTCCCCCGGCCTCGGTGACGATCACCGCCAGGGCTGCGATGTCCAGAATGTTGACGTCGGACTCGATGACTGCATCGATCCCGCCACGCGCCAGCAGATGATAGTGAAGGAAGTCACCGTAGCCGCGGATGCGATTGACACGAGCCACCAGCCGGCCGTATGCCCCCCAGGCCGGACCGGCGGCGAGCGACTTGAGATTGCCAGCCGACAGCGCACACGCCTCGATCCGGTCGACCGCCGAGACGCTGAGCCGACGGCTGTCCTCCCAGGCGCCTGCGCCACGCTGCGCCCAGAGCAGCTCCCTGAATTCGGGGGCACTGGAGACCCCAAGCACCAGCTCACCGCGGTGCATGAGGGCGATCTGGGTAGAGAACATCGGATAGCCACGCACAAAGGCCTTGGTGCCGTCGATCGGATCGACCAGCCAGAGATACTCGGCGTCGAGGGCCGCCTGGCCGGTCTCCTCACCAAAGAAGCCATGATCCGGAAATGCCTCCTCGATGATCGCCCGGATCGCCTGCTCCGACTCGACGTCCGCACGGGTCACCGGGGTCGCGTCGGCTTTTTCGTGTACGGTGACCCCGGCGCGATAGTAATGCCGGATGATTTCCGCGGCAGCCGCGGCGGCGGCCTTCGCGACCTCCAGGAATCGCTGTTCGGACATGCTCACTCCCCTTGTGCCTGTCGCGCCCAGGCACTAGCCTCTGGGCTGACCGGCCGCAATGATCGGCGCATCAGGCACTGAATACCAGCGCGGCGCCGCCAACCCCTCGACATGGAGCGTTCATGGGCAACCGATTGACAAAGATTTACACGCGAACCGGCGATGACGGCACGACCGGCCTTGGTGATGGCAACCGGATTGCCAAAGACCACCCGAGGGTCGAGGCGTACGGCACGGTCGACGAAGCCAACAGTGCCATCGGCATGATCCTGGCGGTACCCGGGGTACCCGCAGCGGTGCAGACGTGTCTGACCGAGGTCCAGCACGACCTCTTCGACCTCGGCGGCGAACTGTGCATTCCGGGTCATGTGGCCATCGGACCCGAGTTCATCACCCGGCTGGAGGAGACCCTGGACGCCTTCAACGCCTCGCTCCCGCCACTCAAGGACTTCATCCTGCCGGGCGGTGGCCCGGCGGCGGCGGCCTGTCATCTGGCCCGCACTGTCTGCCGGCGGGCCGAGCGGCGCGTGTGGTCGCTGGCACACCAGGAGGAGATCAACCCCGAAGGCCTGCGTTACCTCAACAGGCTCTCCGACCTGTTGTTCGTGCTGGCCCGCGTGCTCGCCCGACACGAGCATGGCAGCGAAGTGATCTGGAAGCGCGGCAAACAGGGCAGCCCACCGCCGGCCTAGATCGCCCAGCCGAACAGGGTCATCAGCGCGATGACGGTCACCCAGACGAACACGGTCCGCTGCACCAACCGCAGGGCGGCGCCTACACACAGGACCGGCGATTCGCTGGGCGACCTGGCCAGTGCGGCGCGGCCCACCGTGGCCACCAATTCGTCGTTGACATCATAGAAGCGTCGGGCGGGCTGCTCCCGGTATGTGCGCCAGGCGCTGATGGCCTCTTCGAAACTGCCTGCCAGGGCATACCCGAGACAGGTCAGCCGCGCGGGCACCCAGGCCAGCGCGCCGTGGAGGCGCTCGATCAACACGTAGGGTGGCGCGCCTTCAACCGCCTCCTGGCGGCCCGCTTCGAACACCGCACGACGGCGGAACAGATCGCCGACGCGGAACAGCCACGCACCGATAGGACCAAACGCGATGAAGAACAAGAGCACACCGAAAATCCGATTGTTGGCCTGCACCAGTACCGCCTCCTCGACGGCGAGGTCACGCCGCCCGTAGTCGCGGGGCACCTCGGTCTCGAGCAGTTGCTTGGCCGTCCGGGTGGCCTGAGCCTCGTCGCCGCCAGCCACCTGATCACAATAATCCTGCACCTCAGCCCCGAGGTCCCGCGGCCCGAGACTGAACAGCAGCACCAGCACGGCAAAGAGAAAATAGGGCACGTCCCAGAAGATGTCAGCCTCGAGCAACCCGATCGACACCAGCGCGACGGGAACCACCGGCAACAGCAGCAGCAGCGCGGCGAGGACTTCGCCGCGCCACCCCGCCTGCTTGCCCAGGCGTGCCAGCGCCCAATCGAAATAGCGATCGAACCAGCGGAGTTCGCGGAGATGCAGCAGCCGAGTCAAGGAGCGTTCCAGCACCAGCGCGACGACCAGGGCGATGAGTTTCATGTTCGTCTCCGCAGGCTTCGGTTCGCTCAGGCGAGCAGTGCTGCCAGGGTCTGCCAGTCGAACGCGGGCCCTGGATCGGTTTTCCGCCCTGGGGCAATGTCCGAATGGCCCACGGGCAGGTGACGGCCGACCGCGGGATAGGCACGCTGCAGCGCCTGCACCACGGCGGCAAGCTGCCGATATTGTACGGGCTCGTAGGCCTGCGTGTCGGTGCCCTCGAGTTCAATGCCGATGGAGAAGTCGTTGCACCGGGTCCGGCCCTGCCAGCAGGAGACACCGGCATGCCAGGCGCGCAGGTGAAACGGGACGTACTGCACCAGTTCACCGTCACGCCGGATCAGGACGTGACTGGAGACCCGGAGCGCGGCGATCTCACGAAACGCCGGATGCGCTTCGGCCGGCAGTTCATTGGTAAACAGCCGATCGATCCAGGGGCCACCGAATTCCCCTGGCGGCAGGCTGATCCCGTGCACCACGAGCAGCTCCGGCGAGCACCCCGCGGGACGTGCATCATGATTCGGCGAGGCCAGCCAGCGGGCCTGGCGCAACACCCCATCGACGATCTCCAGGCGAGGCAATCCGGCGTCCATGCAGGGTATTCTTGAGGCTGGCCAGGCCAAGCACAAGCGGAGTGCTCATGCGTTGTCACCGCGTATTCAGCAGTGAGCCACTCGACGACCGGACACGCATCACGCTCGTTGGCGACCGGGGACGTTATCTCACCCGTGTGCTGCGGCTGGCCCGTGGCGCCGAGGTCGTCCTGTTTGATGGCAGCGGGCTGGAATGGCCAGCCGTCATTGAAGGACTGGGACGGGATCGGGTCGAACTGGTCACCGGTCATGCCGACCGACCGAATCGCGAGAGCCCGCTTGCGCTGCGTCTGCTGCAGGGCGTCTCCCGGGGCGAACGGATGGATTACGCCGTGCAAAAGGCGACGGAACTGGGGGTTCGCAGTATTTTTCCGGTACTCACCCGCTACGGTGTCGTCAGGCTGGAAGGCGCCCAGGCCGAAAAGCGGCGCCGGCACTGGCAGGATGTGGCGATCAGCGCCTGCGAGCAGAGCGGTCGCTGCCATGTGCCCACGATCGCGCGGCCTGCCCCGCTGTCATCAATAGTCGCGGCACTGCCTGCGGACGGACCACGCTGGCGGCTGGACCCAACAGGCGAGTGCGCGCTGGGCCAGGACTCCGCGCCGGCCAAGGGTGCGACGGTGACGGTGCTGATCGGGCCGGAAGGCGGTTTTGACGAGCAGGAAGCCCTGCTCACGACAGCGGCGGGATTCGAGGTACGCACGCTCGGCCCGCGGGTGCTGCGTACCGAGACGGCGGCTGCGGCGGTCGCTGCGGTGCTGCAGGCGCGCTGGGGCGATCTCTCGCCGCAGGTGGATTAGGCTCCGCGGCTGGCCGACACCACGGACAGCATCATACGCTCCAGGCAGTCGAGATCGGGAATCAGCGGCGCCTCGTTCAACATGCGGATCCGGCAGATGACGGGACCATCCTCCGGGAAACGCTCCGGATCTGCGGTGAGCACGCCCGCATTGATCCTCACCAGCTGCGGGAACCCCTGTGTCAGCACGCCGAAAAAAGGGGGCTGCAGCTGTCCCCCTGCCGCGTGAAACACGACCACGCGCGTGCGTCCCGTGCGCTCCGGCGGCGGCTGCCCGGCGGCAGTTTCAAACGAAATCACCGGCAATTGCCGACCGTTCCAGCCGAGCATACCGACAAACCACGCCGGGGCCTCCGCGACTGGCTCAGGGCGGGTGTATCCCACCACCTCCGCCACGCAGGCGCGGGGCACGATCAATCTCGCTTCGTGCAGCGGCACCAGCAGGCTGTACAACTCGTCCTGCGCAGCGTCAGTCATCGCGACCGGCCCTCACCAGCGGCGCAATCGCCGCCAGCAGCTGGCTCTCCTGATAGGGTTTGGAGAGGTAGTCGTTGACGCCCACCTCGATGGCCCGAGCACGGTGTTTTTCACTCGAACGCGAAGTGATCATGATGATGGGTACGTCGGCGACCCGTGGGTCATTACGGACATGGGTGGCGAACTGATAGCCATCCATTCGCGGCATCTCGATGTCGAGCAGGATCACGTCCGGGCGCGCATCCGAGAGCGCGTTGATGGCATCCATGCCGTCCTTGGCCGTGATGACCCGCATCCCGTTGCGTTCGAGCAGACGCTGAGTCACCCGTCGCACGGTGATCGAGTCGTCCACGACCAGTGCGAGCAGCCGTTCATCGGCGGCCGGGACCGCTGGAGCGGGCAGCGTGTCTTCCCGCTGCACCCGCACGAGCGTGCCCACATCGAGGATCACGACGATACTGCCGTCGCCAAGAATCGTGGCGCCGGACACACCTGGGATGCCACTGACCTGCGGCCCCAGGGTCTTGACCACAATCTCACGGCTGCCGACCAGCTCGTCGGTGATCAGCGCCGTCGAGTGCTCCGCCGCGCGCACGAGGATCACCGGCACGGCCGTATCCTCCTCAGGCAGCCTTGAGGGACTGCCACCCACGAACAGTCCGAGGTGCTGCAGCCGGAAACTGTGGCCCGCATACTCGAAACGTGGGTCATCATCGGTCAACCGCGCCAGCAGTTCATCGCGCGGGATGCGCGCAATCCCCTCGACGGTGGGCAATGGCAACGCGAAGGTCTCATCGCCAACGCGCACCACCAGCGCCTGAGTGATCGCCAGGGTGTAGGGCAGGCGTACCACGAACCGTGTGCCGTGCCCTCGACGGGATTCAATGCGCAGGCTCCCACCGAGCTTCTGCACCTGCGAGGCCACCACGTCCATACCCACGCCGCGTCCGGCCGACTGTGTCAGCCGCGACGCGGTCGAGAATCCCGGGCGGAGAATCATTTCCATCGCAGCATCGTCACTCAGACGTTCGCCCGGTTTGAGTACACCCAGCTCCATGGCCTTGGCGCGGACAGCCTGCGTATTGATGCCTGCACCGTCATCGGCCACTTCGATGACCACCTCGGAGCCGTCACGGCGCATGTGGATACTCACCTCGCCGCGCTCCGGCTTGTGGGCCGCACGTCGATCTGCCGGGGCCTCGATGCCATGAATCACGGCATTACGCAGCAGATGCTCCAACGGCGGCAGCATGCGCTCGAGTATCTGGCGATCCAGCTCGCCCGTCGCGCCGCGAACCGCAAGTTCAGCGCGCTTGCCGGTCTCGGCAGCAGCCTGGCGCACCAGTCGAGCCAGGCGGGCCACATGCCGCTGGAAGGGCACCATGCGGGTACGCATCAGGCTGTCCTGGAGCTGCAAGGTCACGCGGCCCTGCTGAACCAGCAGCGTATCCGCTTCGCTGGTCAAACCACGCAACAGCTCGTTGAGGCTCGCGACATCGCCCACCGATTCGGCCAGCGCCCGCGAGAGCTGTTGCAGGGTGGAATAGCGATCGAGTTCCAGCGGATCGAAATCGGCATCGACATTCTGGTCGCTCTCGTGGTGCCGATGAATGATCTGACGCTCGGTCTCGACCTCCAGGGCGCGCAACTGATCGCGCATGCGCGTCGCCGTCTGCGACAGCTCGCCGAGATGAAACTCAATCGCGCTGGCCTGGCGATTGAGTCGGGAGTGGAAAATGCTGATCTCGCCGGCGCTGTTGAGCATGTCATCCAGCAGCTCAGCGTCAACGCGGGCAAATTCCTGTCGCTCGGCGCCCGCACGCTGTCGCGGCTGGGCCACCGACTCTCGTGGCGGCACGTCGGGCGTCGGCGCGACCTCTGCAGCTTCCCGCTCCGCGGGCTCCAGTCGAACCAGCTCATCGGGCTGCGTCGACTCTGCCTCCGGCAGCCAGTCCTCCGCCAGCGGCAGTGGTGCGTCGACTTCCGGGCCAGGCTCTGGCTCTGGCTCTGGCTCTGGCTCTGGCTCTGGCTCTGGCTCTGGCTCTGGCTCTGGCGAGCTCTCGAATACGGATGGCCGCTCCAGATCCTCGAGGATCGTCGTGAGGCCAGTGATCGAGGCGGCAAACTCGTCGTCGTCGTACTCCTCGACAATAATCCCGCCATTGTCCCACGGGGCTTCCTCGACCGGAGGTTCCTCGACCGGAGGTTCCTCGACCGGAGGTTCCTCGACCGGAGGTTCCTCGACCGGAGGTTCCTCG
>PWZL01000081.1 GCA_003567475.1 Gammaproteobacteria bacterium
AGCCGCCGCATCCAGCAACAACACGCCGTGCCGGGCGAACCGGGCGTCGCCGGTGATCTGGTAGGCGAACCCCAGCGTCTCCATCCAATCGCTCAGCCGTCGCCCGAAGTAGTGTCCCAGGATCTGGACTCGCCACGGGGGATCCGGGCGTCGAGCCACGGAGTCGGGGTCCGCATAATCCCGCGACTCGGGGTTGCAGAGATTCTCGGCACGTTCCCGCAGGTACTGCCAGACTTCGGCTTCCGGACCCTGCTGGACCGTCGCCCGCAATCGCGGGAGATCATCCTGGCAGAACCAAAGCGCCGGCTGAGCGTGAACCGCCGGGCAACTGCCGGCGATCAGTACCAACATGAACCCCACAAACTTCATGGCGAAACCCCTTCCGAAAAACTCGGCGAAACCTCCAACACCCGACGCTCGTCCACGGCTCAACCTTCGGGGAACGTCGAAAACCCGGAACACACAAACTTCGATTGTAGCTTGTCCCCCGGCTGCTTTGAATGCGGCGAAGTTTTGGCCGGTCATCCGCCGATCGTCGCCTGCTCGCGCAGAGGTCGCGCTCGTCGCCGCTTCCAGCTCACGCGCGCGTCCGCCAGTTGCTGGGTGCGGACCAGTAGCGGCGACGGGCGAACAGGTCCCGTCTGCACGTCGTTCCGGAAAAGTCGCCTACGGCTTGCCGCTGAATCAGCAGTCATCCAGGCGAGTTTTGCACCAACACCCCGGTGGCCCGTACGAGCATCCGTCCGTGGTGCCTTTGCGCACACAAACGGCGGTTCGCCTGGTCTGCATCTCCTAGCAGGCGAGACGGCTTGTTAGACGTGGGCGATGCTCATCAAGCGGGTGTACGAGATCGACCCGCTCACATGCAGCCAGTGTGGCGGCCAGATGAAGGTCGTCGCCTTTCTTGAACCGCCGCAGGGGGCCGTCATCGAGAAGATTCTCCGCCATTGCGGCCTATGGAATCCGTCGACGCGACGCCGCGCGCCCCGCCGCCGGAAGACGGCTGGGCCTATGAGCCGGACGCCGACTGGGACAGCCAGCCCGCCTGCGCCCCCTTGACCTGCCGGTTTCCCCCGACTATCCTTGCAGTTCGGTGAGAAGAATCATTTTTCCTATCCCTGACCGTCGGCAGCCGGCGAACCGCGGATTGCCGGCAACGTCCGGGCGGCCGCGATGCGGAATGCTGTGGAGTAAGGACGGAGCACCATGAGACGAATCTCTTCGCCGGCACTATGCATCACCTTCTTCGCCCTCGCGGGCACGGCGGCGAATCCCGCGGGACCGCCGCCGAACCGCCGTCTCGTGTGCGATTTCGACACGGTCGAGGTCCCGTGGCGGTCGCGATCCGGCGGGCACACCGTCACCGAAACCGAACGTGACGGCACCGTCACCCGGGCAATCCGCCTGCGGGCAGACCTGTCGCAGGCACCGGGATACGACTGGATCCGCACCGTCGCCGACCCCGGACACGACGTCCGACCGTTCGCATTCCTGACCTTCGGCGTCGCGCACGACGGCCCGGGCTATGAAATCGTCCCGGCGCTCATCCAGCGGTCCAACCGGCCGGAGGCCTCGCGGCACGGCGAGATCGTCGCCGCCGCCGACCGGCATCGTATCCTGCTGAAGAATCCCGGCTGGACCCGTTACTCTATTCCCCTCTCCGGTTTCGGCAACCTGGAGCGGATCGCCGCGCAGGTCCACATGATCAACTTCTTCCTGGTGCGCGCCGAGTCCCCGCACCCCGGTCCGACCGAGCTGTGGTTCGACGACATCGCCTTCACAAGCGAGCCGGAAGGGAGTCTTGTCCCCCTCCAGGAGGAGCCGATCCGCTTCCCGCCCGCCGACATCGCCGTCGCCGACGATCGGGAGTTCTTCGCGGCCCTCGACCTCGAACGCCCCGAACTGGCGGCGGTTCGGACAGCCGTGGCAACGGACGACTGGCCGGCCGCCCGCGCGGCCTGGGCCCGCCACCTGGAATCGCGCGAGACCCCGGCCTGGACGTGGTCGCCCCGCGACCGTGACCGCATCCGGCATGCCCTCGAGGAACACAGCAACGGCCTGGCCTGGGCGATCCCGCACGCCGAACGCGTCCTGGCGCGCGAATTCGACTTCCTGGGCGTCAGGAAGCACCTGGAGAAGGATCCCGAATGGCTGCACGGCCCGATCGAGTGGACACACGTTCTCAGCCGTTTCCATTACTGGCGCAGCCTCGGCTACGCCTACTGGGAAACCGGCGATCCGCGCTACGCCGAGGATTTCGTCCACCTGCTGCGCCACTGGATCACCGCCAACCCGGTGCCGCGCATCCTGACCAACGCGCGCGGTCAGGACGGAAATGTCTGGCGCACCCTGGAGACAGGCATCCGCGGCGACTGTTGGTTCGAGATCATGAACCTGTTCATGCACGCTCCGGAATTCCGTGCCGACGAGAAGACGCTCATGACCAGGTCCCTGGTCGAGCATGCCCGCCATCTGCACCGGTACCAGGTCGCGTTCCGGCCCGGCAACTGGCAGGTCGTCGAATGCAGCGGACTGGCGGTCATCGGCATCATGCTGCCGGAGTTCCGCGAAGCCGCGGAGTGGCGCGAACGCGCGTTCGAGTACCTGCGCCGCCACATGCAGGAAGACGTCCATCCCGACGGTGCACATTCGGAACTGACGCCGCTATACCACGGCGTGGTCGTGGAACGGTTCATGAAAATCGCGCTTCTGGCCGAGCGCAACGGCTATGAGATCCCCGGCCTCCTGGACCGTCATGAGCGGATGTTCGAGTTCCTCCTCGCCCTGGCCAAGCCGGACGGCCGCTTTCCGCCCCTGGGAAACGCGGGCAGCGGCGGCAGTGTGCGTGCCAACCTGGGACTCGGCGCCCTGCTGTACGATCGCCCCGACATGCGCTCCCAAGCCGTCGAGACTGCTCCTGCCGCCTGGGTCTGGCTCTTCGGTCCGGATGTCTTCGCACGCTATGCGGAGTTGCCGGCAGCCGTGCCGGCGTTCACCTCGATCCTGCTGCCCGACGCCCAGTACATCATGATGCGGACCGGCTGGGGGCGCGATGACCGCTATCTGCTCTTCGACTGCGCCCCCTGGGGCGGCGCGCACAGCCATCACGACCGCCTGCAGGTCATTGTCCATTCCGGCCGCGATCTCCTCCTCGATCCGGGACAGTACAGCTACGACCAACCCCTCTCGCGGACGTATTTCGGGACCAGTGCCGCCCATAACGTGCTCCTGATCGACGAACAGGAGCAAATCGCGGCCAATCCGCGAGTGGTGACCTGGGCGACGGCCGCGGATTTCGACCTCACCGCCGGACTGGAATTGCGTTTCGCCGACGGCCAGGTCGATCGGCTCGCGGTCGCCCCGGATGTCGGCAGCCTGCGGGCCGGACCGCTCGCCGGAACAGCCCGCGTACTGTGCGTCCGCGAAGGGCCGCGCACCGCCACATTCGTCGCCGAGTGATCCTCGCCGCCGGCGGCACGCTCGGCGCATGCACCGGAACCGACAGCCGGTCGGCAAGCCCGGCGCATCCGGCAGGAAGCGAAACAGCTCGCGTGCGGTGCATCCAAATCACGGAGCATGGAGATCATGGACAGTCTCAGCCCGGCGATCCAATCCTACCTGGGACAACTCTACGCGGAAGGCCGTCGCGCCTATGCCTTCGGCCGCGGCTTGCATACCGAGTTCGCCGCCTGGGCGCGGGCGGCGCGGCCGGTGCTGCTCGAACTCCTCGGTCTCGACCCGATCCGCCGGGATTGCGGGGACTTCGTCCCGACTGTCTCGCTCTCCGCGGCCGAGGAAATCGACGGAAACCTCGCCGCGCAGTGGGCCGAAGGCGCGCCGTCCGGCGACGGATCGTGGTTCGACCCGCTGGGCCGGCAGATGGCCGCGGCCGAGTTCGGCACCAGCCCGTTCGACCGCACGGCGACGGAGAACCAGTCGGTGCCCCCTCCGTTTCCAGGCGAGGTGACCCTCTGAGCGGCCCTGCTGGAGGCTGCGGCCACCTTTCGGGGATGGGGGGCGGCCGTCCTCCAGCCCCGAAAGGCCGACCAGGCACTTGGCGGGGACAAATCCGCCTCGTTTCGCCTTGAATGACTACACATGGTTAGGCACACTCTAGTGAGTTGTCCAGACGAAATCTCAGGGTCGCGATGGGTGAGCGGCACGGCGCTAGCCGCCGGTGAGCGGCACGGCGCTAGCCGCCGGTTCCCGACCATCCATAACACCGGCGGCTAGCGCCGGACCGCTCACCTAATCTGCCCACTATGTTAAATCGCGCGCCGGAATGCGTCAATTGTCACAACCGACGCCGATGCACTTGATCCCGCGACGCTCGGCGATACAGTAGATTTCGACGTACGCCTGGATCTACAAACTCGTACCTCGCCCCTGGCGGAGGACGCTCGATGAACAAGCTCATCCGTACAACCGTGGTTGCCATCATGGTCATCGTCTTGGGGGGCTTCCGGTCGCGGTCTTGGCGGCGGAGCAATCGACAGCGCACACCGGTCTTCGGCCGGTCGCGGCGTGGTCGTTGGGGGCGCTCGATGCGGAGGTGGGGGTGCCGGACACTGCCGGCCGGCTGCCGTGTATGTAGTTTATCAGTAGACCGTATGCAGAAATCCGAAAGAGAAAGGACATTTGCGATGAAAACGACCACCATCATTCGCACCTATTGCGTATTGCTGCTTTGCCCGGCGTTTGCGACTGCGGCCGACCACCACTGGCCGCTCGACTCGCCGGCCGATGCGTCGATTACCGTGCGTGGCACCGCAACCGTAGCGGACGGCGTCCGGGAAAGCAGCCTGCTGCTCGACGGCGATTCGCTCGTGGAGGTTGCCGATTCGGCCGCCCTCGCCGCCGGCGAACCGGGCTTCACGCTGAGCATCTGGGTGAATCCCTACGCGTTGGACCGCGGCCAGCAGATGATCGCCGCAAAGAACCGCTACTCGCTCGATGA
>PWZL01000086.1 GCA_003567475.1 Gammaproteobacteria bacterium
AGGCCGCCGAGACGCATGAGGTTGAACATGCCGCCGAGGCGCGCCAGCAGCCGCTTCACGATACCGGCGTAGATCAGTCCACCAGCGCCCATGCCCGCGATGATGAAGCCGGCCTCGCGGATCCCGCCCGCACTGCGCGTCTCCAGCACGATGGCGACGTAGGGCATGAAGCCGAAGATCAGCAGGCCCTCGACGAAGACCGCGCTGAAGCAGATGCGCGCGCGCGGATTGCTGAATACGGCACGGTAGCCGGTCAGAATCCTCTCGACGTTGAAGCGTCCTCCGGGCGACGTGGCACGGGCCTGGAGGTGGCGCAGGGTCAGGACCAGAGATACCGCACTCAGCAACGTGGCGAGCCCCATCACCGTGCGCCAGCCGAAGGCGTCGGCGATCACCCCGGAGGCGACAGCGCCCAGCAGCAGGGCCACGATCATCGCCGCGAGCACCCGTGAGAGCGCCACCTGTCGGGTGTCGATCGGAAAGCGGTCACCCACCACGGCCAGCGCCACCGGGATCAGGCCGCCTCCAGCGACGCCGGAGACAATGCGGGCGGCAAACAAGACCTCGACATTGGGCGCGAGCGTGCAGACCAGCAGCGACAGCGTGAGTACGGCAAGGCAGGCTTTCATGACGCGTGCTTTGCCCACGGAGTCGCCCAGGGGGCCGAGAATCGGTTGACTGAGAGCGTAGGGGAAGGCCACCGCGGTAGCCAGTAGGGCGATCAGTTCGGGGGTGGCGGCGAGGTCGCGGGCAATGCCCGGCACCATGGGGTCGACCACGCGCAGGGACAGCGACGCGACAAAACACGCAAGGGCCAGGACAACGAGCAGAGGCATGGTGCGGCGCACTCTACTCCCTGAACCGGCCCACCGGAAGTCAGTGCCCCGAGATCATGCCGGGCGCCGAAGGCAGGCGGTCAGGATGCAATCGGTCGCGGTGTCGCGGCCGGGGCAGGCGCGAGTCGCCCGGCGACAAGCATGTGGACCAGTGCAATACCCACGATGCAGGCCTGTGCCGCGGCGGGCAAAGCCCACGAGGTGACGGTGGGAAGCAGCAGCGCGAGCACGGACACGCCGAGCCAGCGCAGCTGCTCAAGTCGAAACGCGAGCGTGCGCTCCTCAAGCAGCCAGCCGAGCACCAGCGCAGAGATCAGCAGCAGGCTCGTGTAGGCGATCTGCACACCGGTCGGCATGGCCGGTGCCGTGGCGATGAAATGGCTGACCGGCAGCAGCAACAGCGCGTACTGGACGATCGCATAGGCGCGGACCTCAGGGCGGGTGGCGCAGTCGAAGCGGCGCAGGGCAGCCGGGTCCAGCGGTGCGATACTCCCACGCCCGCCCGATGGCGAGGCGAACCACACCCTGAGGGCCGCTCGCCAGTCACGCGCATGGCGTGCGGCGTGCAGAAGCTCTGCATAGACGTTCAGGTTGCCCCAAAGCGGATTGAAGCTGGCGAGAGGGCGGCGGATACCATAGACCACCGGCTCGTCGTCGCGTTCTTCGACGAACGTGCCGAACAGCCGGTCCCAGAGAATGAAAATTCCGCCGTAGTTGCAGTCAATACACCAGTGGTTCTGACCGTGGTGGACCCGGTGGTTGGACGGGGTGACGAACACGCGATCGACCCAGCCGAGCTTGCCCACCAGTTCGGTATGCACCCAGTACTGATAGAGAAGATCAATCAGTGCGACGGTCACGAATACCACCGGCGGAACCCCGATGATCGCCATGACGAGATAGAAAGGCCAGGTGGTGAAGGCGCCGGTGGCGCTCTGGCGTAATGCGGTGCTCAGATTGAAATACTCAGAGGAGTGATGGACCTGGTGGGCAGCCCATAACAGATTCACTTCGTGCCCGAGTCGGTGCACCCAGTAGTAGACAAAGTCGTAGAAGACCAATGCAAACAGCCACACCCAGAGCGCGTCAATCGGCAATTCGAACAGCCTGAGATGCTCGTACACCAGCACGTAGATCCCCAAGGTGAACACTCGGGTGAACACCGCCGACACCTGGCTGAGCGCACCGAACTGCAGACTGGTGAGCGCGTCGGGAATATCGTAGGCGCCGAGCGCGCGCCGGTGCGCCATCCAGGCTTCAGCCAGGAGGGTCAGCAGAAACACCGGAATGGCGTAGAGGATCGGGTTCACGGCACCTGGACGTTGCGGCCAAATGGAAATCGGGTCGGTATGATGCGAGTTTAACGCAGGCTCCGCCGAGTGCCAGGAGTGTGTCTTGAGTTCAGCCACTGCCGAGTCCCGGGCCAGATCCGCACCGGGCGGCGCCGCTGCCGGTGGCGGGCCGCGGGAATGACCGTCGACGAGTCCGCCTCGCGGGCGCGCCTGCGCCACCTCTATACCGGCCGCAGTCGCGACGCCGCGAGGTTTCGCTATGGATTGATCGCGCTCGACATCCTCACAATCGGTTTCTTCATCCTCACCGCACCCTTGCAGCCAACGCCTGCGATCATTGCCGGCGAAGTGCTGATCGGGCTGATCATCCTGCTGGACCTCAGCTCGCGGTTGTGGATTTCCCCGGATCGCTGGAGGACGCTACGCCAAGTCTACACGCTGGCCGATCTGATCGTCGTCGCCTCACTGGTGCTGGCTCCACTGCTTGGGCAGAGTCTTGCGTTCCTAAAGGTCTTGCGGGCACTGCGCCTGGTGCACTCCTATCACGTCCTGCGCGACCTGCGCAGGGATACCGTGTTTTTTCGCGAACATGAGGACACGATTCTCGCGGCCGTCAACCTGTTCGTATTCATCTTCGTCTCGGCCGCGATCGTCTTCGTGCTGCGCTCCGGTGACGAGCCGGGCATGGCCAGCTTCATCGATGCGCTGTATTTCACGATCGCGACGCTGACCACTACCGGCTACGGCGATATCGTCATGACCACGCCCGGTGGACGCCTGCTGTCTGCCGCCATGATGATTATCGGCGTCGCATTGTTTTTCCGTCTGGCGCGGGCGCTGTTCCTCCCGCGTAAAGTGCATCACACGTGCCGGAATTGCGGTCTCGATCGTCACGAGACCGATGCGATTCACTGCAAGCACTGTGGTGAGGATCTCAAGATCCGGACCCACGGCGCCGAATGAGATGATGTCGCTGGCCACCCTCCTGGAGGTGCAGCCTTGAACGTTGCCGGGCAGGCAGTAACCGTGCTGGGTGCCGGCATTGGCGGACTCGCCAGCGCCGTCGCACTGGCACAACGGGGCGCGATGGTGACGGTGCTGGAGCAGGCGCCTGCCATCATCGAGGTGGGGGCCGGACTCCAGATCAGCCCCAATGGCGCCCGGGTCCTCCGCGCGCTCGGACTGGGTGACGCGCTGGCGGCTGCAGGCCTGGCGGCGGAGGCGGTGGAGCTGCGTGACGGCCGCACGGGACACCAGGTGCTGCGTCTTGCGCTGCGCGCTGGCGACCATGACGCCGCCGGAGGGTATTTTCTCCTGCATCGCGCGGACCTGGTGACTTTGCTGCTCGAGGCGGCGGTGGCCGCGGGCGTGCGCGTCAGGACGGCCTGCCGGGTCGAGGGGCTGGAACTGCGGCCGTCATCGGCTCTGCTGCAGCTCGCCGACGCGCCGTCGCATGAGACGGCGCTGCTCATCGGCGCCGACGGCCTGCACTCGATCGTGCGCCAGCAGCTCGAGCCGGAGACGCAACCCTTCTTCACCGGGCAGGTGGCCTGGCGGGCGGTGATCGCCGAGTCGGGCAGCGCCGCCCCGGTGGCTCAGGTGTTCATGGGTCCCGGGCGACACCTGGTCAGCTACCCGTTACGCGGGGGCCGCGCGCGCAACCTGGTGGCTGTTGAGGAACGGGGTTCCTGGGCGGCGGAAGGCTGGCATCACCGCGATGACCCCGCGCGGCTGAGAGCGGCATTCGCGCGCTTTGGGGGCCCGGTGCCCGGCTGGCTGGCGGCCCTCGAGGAGGTTCACCTTTGGGGGCTGTTTCGTCATGAAGTGGTTCAGCGGTGGCATGGCGGGGTCTGTGTGCTGGTGGGCGATGCCGCGCACCCGACGCTGCCGTTCCTGGCCCAGGGGGCCAATATGGCACTGGAAGATGCTTGGGTGCTCAGCGATGCGCTGATACGCGAGCCGACCTGCGAGGACGCATTCCGCGCCTACCAGGCCGCGCGGGACCGTCGGGTGAGGCGTACCGTCGCAGCCGCCGAGGGCAACGCCCGGGCCTATCATCTGGCCGGGCCTGCGCGCTGGGTGGCGCATCGGCTGCTCGGTCTCAGCGGGCGGATTGCGCCTGGTCTTGCCCTCCGGCGTTTCGACTGGCTGTATGGTCACGACGTCACCGCAGCGCGCCGACGGCCCTAGGCGGTGCCGGCGCGGCGCGCGCCGCGCTTGTTCCCGATCGCGCCGCACGTTGTAATGGCGGGTATGTCGCAGGAAATCCAGACCGCCGCGCCTGACAGCTGCCCGCCGTTCGAGACCGGGCTGATCTCCCCGCGCCCGCTCAACGGGTATCGCAAATACTGGGCGCACCGGCTGACCCCGGCACCGGTCCTGCCAATGTCGCGGGCCGAGATGGACGCGCTTGGCTGGGACAGCTGCGACATCATCATCGTGACAGGCGATGCCTATGTTGATCACCCGAGCTTCGGTATGGCCATTGTGGGTCGTCTGCTGGAGGCGCAGGGGTTCCGGGTGGGCATCATCGCCCAGCCCGACTGGCGCGACACCGCGGCCTTCGAGGCACTCGGTCAGCCGAACCTTTTTTTTGGCGTCACTGGCGGGAACATGGACTCCATGGTCAACCGCTACACCTCTGACCGTCGCATGCGTAGCGACGACGCCTACACGCCAGGCGGCGAAGGGGGCCGTCGCCCTGACCGCAGCGTCATCGTTTATTCGCAGCGGCTGCGTGAAGCCTTCGGATCGGTGCCGATCATCATCGGCGGCATCGAGGCCAGCCTGCGGCGCATCGCCCATTACGACTACTGGTCGGAAAAAGTGCGCCGATCGATTCTGGTCGATGCGCATGCCGATCTGCTGCTCTATGGCAACGCCGAGCGCGCCCTCGTCGAGGTGGCCCACCGGTTGGCTCAACGCGAACCGATAACCAACATCAGGGATGTGCGGGGGACGGCATTCTGTCGAGGCGTGCCTGAAGGGTGGGTCGAGATCGACTCGACCCATCTGGACACCCCCGGCCGCGTCGAGCCTCATGCCGATCCTTACGCGGTCAGTCCGCAGGCTGCAGGCGGCGATGCGGTTTCGGGTCCGGGGGCGGCCGGGTCCCCGGCCTGCGGCACGCAGGCCCCGGCCGAGGGCGAGCAGGGGCTGCGCGTAGTGCGTTTCGTGCGCGATGTACGTCGCGAGGATCGCGGACGCAGTGTCATCCGTCTGCCGGCATTCGAACAGGTCAGGGCCGATCCCGTGTTGTACGCGCACGCCTCGCGCATCCTGCACATGGAGTCCAATCCGGGCAACGCGCGCTCGCTGGTGCAGCGTCATGGTGACGTGGATGTGTTCATCACGCCACCGCCGATTCCGCTGACCACAGCCGAGATGGATTCGGTTTACGAATTTCCCTACACCCGCCAGCCGCATCCGGCCTATGGCGAGGCGAAGATCCCCGCCTACGAGATGATCCGTTTCTCGATCGCCATTCAGCGCGGCTGCTTTGGCGGCTGCACGTTCTGTTCGATCACCGAGCATGAAGGGCGGATTATTCAGAATCGCTCGGAAGCCTCGATACTTCGCGAGATCGAAACCATTCGCGATACCGTGCCGGGATTCACAGGGGTGATCTCCGACCTCGGCGGCCCCACCGCCAACATGTACCGCATTGCCTGCAAGAGCCGCGAGATCGAGGCGGCCTGCCGGCGGCCCTCCTGTGTCTATCCAGGCATCTGCCCCAATCTCGACACCGATCATTCCGCGCTGGTTTCGCTGTACCGCAAGGCCCGCGAGATGCCCGGCATCAAGAAGGTGCTGATCGCTTCGGGCGTGCGCTACGACCTTGCAATCGAGTCGCCGGAATACGTCAGGGAACTGGCCCAGCACCATACCGGAGGCTATCTGAAGATCGCGCCAGAAGCGCTCTCGGACGGCCCACTGTCGATGATGATGAAGCCCGGTATGGGCACCTATTATCGCTTCAAGGAACTGTTCGACCGCTACTCCAAAGAGGCCGGCAAGGAGCAGTACCTGATTCCCTATTTCATCGCCGCTCATCCGGGTACCAGCGATGAAGACATGCTGGAACTGGCGCTCTGGCTCAAGGCCAACGGCTTTCGCGCGGATCAGGTCCAGGCTTTCCTGCCCTCGCCAATGGCGACCGCTACCGCGATGTACTACAGCGGTCGCAATCCACTGCGCAAGGTCTTGCGCGATGGCGGCCGGGTCCACGTCCCGCGCGGGCTCAAAGTGCGCCGTCTGCACAAGGCGTTCCTGCGTTACCACGATGCCAACAACTGGCCGCTGTTACGCGATGCGCTCAGGCGCATGGGCCGCGCCGAGCTGATCGGTAACGGTAAGCGCCACCTGGTGCCGAGCTATCAGCCGGTCGGCACCGGGCCTACGCGTGCCGAGGGACGTCGCGGACCGCCCGGCAAGCGGTTTCGCACGCAGCACACGCGTGCGGAGCAGGAGGGCGATTTCGCCGGCGCCGGCACTCAGGGTGCGGGCAGGCGATCGCGTAGTGCGAGGCGGCGGTAGTCCCTCGGTGATGGCATTCAGCGGCCCGCGCTTGAGCCAACCGACATCGATGCCCAGCGCAGCGGCGGAGATCGGGCATGGCAGGCGCTTTTGTGGTCGTGGCGGCGGTGCTTGAGTATGCTCCAGCGGCAAGCCTGCCGCGAATACCCGGAGATGTTTCATGCTGCGTATCCTGTTGTCCTGTCTGCTGTGCTTCAGTCTGCCCGTGGGCCTGGCCTCGGCACAAAGCTTCGATGGCTACGAGGCGGACTTCCCCGAGACGCTGATCGCACGTTTCGATGTGCCTGTGACGATGCGTGACGGCGTACGTCTGTCCACGGACATCTACCTGCCGGACGGCGAAGGCAGCTTCCCGACGTTGCTGGTGCGCGATATCTATTCCAATGGCACCACTGCCGTGCGCCAGCGCTATGCACGTTTTGCGACCCGGCATGGTTATGCCTTCGTATTTCAGTCCTCGCGCGGGCGCTACGATTCAGAGGGGACGTGGACGCCTTACTTCGACGAGATCAACGATGGCGACGACACGCTGAGCTGGATCGCCGAGCAACCCTGGTCCAATGGGCGGGTTGGCATGTTCGGGTCCTCGTATCTCGCCTCGGTTCAATGGCTGGCTGCGCTCAATGGCAATCCGGCGTTGCAGGCGATCGCCCCGGCGGTCAGCCCAGGTCACTATTATCGGGACGTGGCCTATCCTGGCGGGGCGTTTTCGCTGCTCTCACGCGCCCGTTGGGGGCTTGGCCTGGTCGGCAGCCGGACCAATACCAACTATCCGGTCGACTGGGTCAACGCAGTCAATCATCTGCCGCTGGTGACGCTGGCCGAGCAGCTGGGGTTCGATGTACCGCATTTTCAGGACTGGCTGGCTCACCCGACCTATGACGATTACTGGCGTCCGCTGAACCTGGAGGCGCGCGCCACGGAGATGTCGGTGCCGGCGCTGAACATCGGCGGCTGGTACGACGTGTTTCTGCGCAGCACCCTTGGCAGCTTCCAGACGATGCAGGCGGAGGCTGCCACGGCCCACGCCCGCGCTGGCCAGCGGCTGGTGATCGGCCCGTGGAACCATGCCTGGAACCAGGGGAGCCAGGTGGGTGATCTCGACTTTGGCGAAGCTTCACTGATCGCCGTCGAGCCCCTGCTGCTGGCCTGGTTCGACCACTGGTTACGGGATGGTCCCGAGCCCGAGGGGGCGCCGGTGAAACTTTTCGTGATGGGTGAGAACGTGTGGCGGGAAGAACAGGAGTGGCCGCTCGCACGCACACGTTACACCCCCTATTACCTGCACGCGGACGGGCGCCTGTCGGCGCAGCCAGCCGAGGACGCAGATCAGCGGGCCTATCGCTACGATCCAGCCGACCCCGTGCCGACACTCGGAGGCAACATCATGGAGCCGTCACTGCGGGGGCCTCGTGAACAGTCTCCGCTCGACGCACGATCCGACATTCTTCGCTTCGAAACCGCGGCGTTCGAGGCGCCCATGGAGATCACGGGGCCTGTGCGTGCTGTGTTATACGCCTCGAGCAGCGCGCCGGATACGGATTTCATGGCGAAGCTGGTCGTTGTCCGTGTCGACGGCACGGCCTACAACCTTGTCGACGGGGTGCTCCGCGCACGCTACCGCGACGGCTTCGAGGCACCGACCCTGATCGAGCCGGGCGAGGTGTATGTCTACGATATCGACCTCTGGGCGACCAGCTATCTGCTCACGCCCGGGGAGCGTCTGCGGCTGGATGTGACCAGCAGCAACTTCCCGCGCCTGGCGCGCAATCTCAATACAGGCGCCCCATTCGCCACCACCAGCAAATTCGTTGTCGCGGAACAGACCGTCTATCTGGGTGGGGATCATCCCTCGCGGCTGATCCTTCCGGTCATTCCTCGGTAAGTCCGGGTCGCACCCGTGTGGGCGAAATCCGGGGTTTCGGCCTGGATCGACGGTGCCTTGCGTCTGGTGGGTTGTCTGTCCGGCGCCGCCCAGCCGCAGCACCCGGCGGACGGCATGGCCTGTCCCGACCTCTGGCATACTGGGCGGGTGGTTTTAATCATAGATAAAGGCAATCGATAAAATAATATATTTAGATTGGACCTATGTAAGGTCTTTCTCCTATAGTGGCTGAAGGCTCAATCAACGGGAGACTTCCATGAGCAGCAACGCATCGAAAACGGGTGGAAAATGCCCGGTCATGCATGGTGCGAATACCCGCGCCGAAACCTCAAACATGAACTGGTGGCCGAATGCTCTGAACCTGGACATTCTCCACCAGCACGACACCAAGACCGATCCGCTGGGTCAGACGTTCGATTATCGCGAAGCGCTGAAGACGCTCGATGTCGACGCGCTGAAGCAGGATCTGCACGCGCTGATGACGGACAGCCAGGCCTGGTGGCCGGCCGATTGGGGTCATTATGGCGGTCTTATGATCCGTATGGCCTGGCATGCTGCAGGCACCTACCGCATCGCCGATGGTCGCGGGGGCGCGGGCTCCGGCGATCAGCGCTTCGCGCCGACCAATTCATGGCCTGACAACGTCAACCTCGACAAGGCACGGCGTTTGCTTTGGCCGATCAAGAAGAAATATGGCAACAAGGTCAGCTGGGCAGATCTGATCATCCTGGCCGGCAACGTGGCCTATGAATCCATGGGACTGAAGACCTACGGCTTCGCGTTCGGTCGCGAGGACATCTGGCATCCGGAGAAAGATGCCTACTGGGGTTCTGAGAGCGAATGGCTGGGCGAGACGCGGTATGCGGGTAAGGACGACCGCGGATCGCTGGAGAATCCTCTGGCTGCGGTGCAGATGGGGTTGATCTACGTTAACCCCGAGGGTGTTGGGGGTCAGCCTGATCCGCTCAAGACCGCCCATGATGTGCGCGAGACGTTTGCACGTATGGCGATGAATGACGAGGAGACTGTCGCACTGACCGCTGGAGGACACACGGTAGGCAAGTGTCACGGTAACGGCGACGCGAGCCTGCTGGGTGCCGAACCGGAAGGCGCAGGCCTGGATCAGCAGGGTCTGGGCTGGCACAACCCGAAAGGCAAGGGCTTCGGGCGCGATACCGTCACCAGTGGTATAGAAGGTGCCTGGACGACGAATCCCACTCAGTGGGACAACGGCTATTTCGAAATGCTGTTCAATCACGAGTGGGAAAGCCGGAAGAGCCCGGCCGGCGCCTGGCAGTGGGAGCCCGTCGATATCAAGGAAGAAGACAAACCGGTCGATGTGGAAGACCCGTCAATCCGCTACAACCCCATCATGACCGATGCCGACATGGCGATGATCAAGGATCCGGCCTACCGGAAGATCTCGGAACGGTTCCGGGAGAACCCTGACGAGCTTACCGAGGCCTTCGCGCGCGCCTGGTTCAAGCTGACCCATCGCGACATGGGGCCCAAGTCCCGCTACGTCGGTCCCGAAGTGCCGGCTGAAGACCTGATCTGGCAGGATCCGGTACCCGCTGGCCGCACGGACTATGATGTCGAGGCCGTGAAAGTCAGGATTGGCGCCAGCGGCCTGTCGATCAGTGACCTCATCACCACCGCGTGGGACAGCGCCCGCACCTTCCGGAATTCCGACAAGCGCGGCGGCGCCAATGGATCGCGCATCCGCCTCGCGCCGCAGAAAGACTGGGTGGGCAACGAACCCGAGCGCCTGGCCCGTGTCCTCGACGTACTGGAGGGTATCGCGCAGGAGACGGGTGCCAGTGTCGCCGACGTGATCGTGCTGGCCGGAAATGTCGGGGTCGAACAAGCGGCCAAGGCGGCCGGAGTGGATGTCAGCGTGCCGTTCGCTCCGGGTCGTGGTGATGCTTCCGAGGAGATGACTGATGTCGAGTCGTTCGCCGTGCTTGAGCCACTGCATGATGGGTACCGTAACTGGCTGAAGCAGGATTACGTGGTCAGCGCCGAGGAGCTGATGCTTGACCGGACACAGCTCATGGGCCTGACTGCCCCTGAGATGACCGTGCTGGTCGGCGGCATGCGAGTGCTTGCGACCAACCACGGCGGCACGCGCCATGGGGTGTTTACCGATCGCGAGGGCGCGCTGACGAACGACTTTTTCGTCACCCTCACGGATATGAACTATACGTGGCAGTCGGCGGGCGAAGGCCTGTACGAACTCCGCGACCGTGCCACCGGTTCGGTCAGGTGGACAGCCACACGGGTGGATCTGGTCTTCGGTTCAAACTCGGTCCTGCGGTCCTATGCCGAGTTCTATGCTCAGGACGACAACCGTGAAAAGTTTGTCCGCGACTTTGTCGCCGCATGGGCCAAGGTGATGAACGCTGATCGTTTCGATCTGGCCTGATCGCTCCAGGCGCGCCCAGCGCGCGGCGAGAGACAGAACGCAGCCCTGGTCAACAGGGCTGCGTTTTTGTTGGGACCTTTTGGCGCTCGCCTTTACTGCCGCGGCGCCCGGCAGGGCGGAGGCCATCCGGGTGATTCCGTGGTTTTCTTGTCCAGGTGGGCGAGGATCTTCTCGATCACCTCAGGATCCACGATGCAGGCGATGATCCGCACCGCCCCTGCCACGTCTCGCCGGGGCGGCCCGTGTTGCTGATCTACAGCTTGATCTCGCGCCGCTTTTTCGCACTTCGGTATAAGGACATAACTGCAAACCGCATGCGAGCCGATGCAAGCCCTGTGTAATAGGCCTTCGAGTCATCACGATGGGAGTGTAGCGCCATGCCTCGCAGTACCACAGAAAGCCTTCTCCAGAACAATGCACGCTATGCTGAAGGGAAAGCGGTTCGTGAGGCCGTCCACCCTGGTGTTCAGCCGATTCAGCCTGCGCAGCGACTGGCGGTCGTCGCTTGCATGGACGCCCGTCTGGACGTCGAAGACCTCCTGGGCCTGCGTACTGGAGATGCCCATATCATCCGAAATGCCGGTGGTGTGGTCACCGAAGATACCTTACGCAGTCTCGTCATCTCCCACCATCTGCTCGATACTAACGAGATCCTGCTGATTCACCACACCCGCTGCGGCATGCTGGCGTTCACCGATGAACTGCTGAAAGCTGGGCTGGAAGGTGACTCGGAGGCGGCAGGTGTATTGACGCAGGCGACCGGGCGGCGATTCAAGAGCCCCGGGTGCTGCGCGGCCTCACCGAGCGCCTTTCATGCGTTTCCCGGTACGCCGGAGCCGCTGGACGCGCCGCGGGACGCCGCGAATAGCGCAAGACTCGCGGCGGATGTGCGCCGGAGTCTGGCGGCGATTCTAAATCATCCGTGGATCCCGACGCAGGGTGAAGACGCCGTCCTGGTGCGTGGCTTCATCTACGATGTGGACAGCGGCAAACTCGAAGAGGTCGCGTTTGACGAAGGCTGAGCCAGTGAATCAACTGGCGTACGACGGTCAGCTCGAAGTCGTCGCCGCGCATCGACACCACGACGCTGCCGTTGATCGTCGGGGCGTATATCAAGGGTCCGTCGATGAGATGGCGCATGTGCTCGAGTACTGGGTGGCCGCCGACGTGAGTTGTGCGGTTCAGGCCCGCATAGCAGCGGTCGCCAAGCGCGATGGCATACGGACGGTCGACGCCCTCATTACGCACCAGACGTATCGCTTCAGCGCGGTCGCCTCGTCGACCGGCGACTCGATCTCCATCGTACGTCCCAGGTCTATCGACGGTTTATCGACGATGTTTGCCAGCCCAGCGGCCCACGCAAATCGACCAGGCGTCTCCCCGCAAGATTCGCCTTGACTGCCGCGACGGCTTCCGCCTCGATTTCCGCCCACGCTTCGGCAGTGATGGGGGCAAGTTCAAGATAGAGATCGTTCATGTTGGATCCTGCCGGTTGACTGAGGCGACTTCAGCTGTCGCGCAGATTGCCGATGTCCAGCGATCCTTCATCGGCCGCGCGCTGGTCATACCAGTCGACCGCATCGAGTTCCTCGCGCGGAGACACACTGGCTTGATGTTGATCGAGACTCTCCGGAGGAAGGCAGGCTCTCGGCTCATGCAGGCTTTCGCTCGTCATGCTGCGTTCTTCGTGTTCGCATGGGGCCATCGTCTGGTGTGCAGCCTACCTTCCCGAGCCATGAGCCGGTCTGTACGCCGTCGAACAGATCGCTACGCCGAGAACTGAGAAGCTTGCCTCTCGACCAGCGGGTCGATGAGCCGATAACACCCGCCCAGGAGAGGTGAAATGCGTCATTCAATACTTCATGAGAAACGGCGATTCCTCGGAACGCCCTTGCTCATTTGCACCACGGCCACGGCGACACTGTTGCTGGGTGCCTGCGCGACCGTACCCGACCCGCCGACACAGGCGCTTCAGGCGGCGGAGTCCGCAATCAACAATGCTGAGCAGTCGCGTGTGGCCGATTACGCGTCGGCAGAACTGACCCAGGCCAGGGAGAAACTCAACGCGGCCCGGATGGCCACCCGGAACGAACAGATGGAGGACGCCGAACGCCTCGCAGTGGAATCCCGTGTTCATGCGGATCTTGCGTATGCGAGAGCCGAGGAGGTCAAGGCAAAAGCGGTCAATGACGAGATGCGGAGAAGCATTGAGATACTGAAGGCGGAAATGAGTCGCAGCCGAGGTGACCAGCAATGAACGTCAAACTGCCGGACCTGTACCGTGGGGGGCTCATCGTCGTCGCAGTGTACTTGATGGCGGGTTGTGCCACGCCGCTCACCGCCCCAGAGGGTGCCGACACCGCACGGACCAAACTGGTGGCCTTGCAGTCCAATGCGCAACTGGCCAATCGAGCGCAGGTGGAGATCCGCGATGCCGAAGCGGCAGTCGCGGCTGCCGAGGAGCCACGCCGGGATACGGTGTACGGTCGCCACCTCGTACTTGTGGCAGACAACAAGGTCGAAATCGCCAGAGCGCGCGCTCAAAGTCGACTGTACCAGGATGAGCGACAGGCACTGGCTGAAGAAACCGAGCAGGTACGCCTCCAGGCCCGAACCCGAGAGGCCGATCGTGCGCGACTGGACGCCAGGTCCGCGCGACTGGATGCCGACCGGGCACGGGAAGAGGCGGGGATGGCACGCCGTCAGGCCGCGACAGCCCGGGAGGATACTGCTGAGCTGCGAAGGCAGATTGACGAGCTGAATGCCCGGGAGACGGATCGAGGTCTGGTGGTGACTCTTGGGGATCTGCTGTTCGCCACTGGCAGTTCTACCCTTACGGGTGGCGCAGGGCCGAACCTGGACAGACTCGCGGCGTTTCTGCGCGAGTACCCCGACAGGACGGTGCTGATTGAAGGCCATACCGATACGGTGGGCACTGAGTCCTCCAACTTCCTGCTGTCGGAACGGCGCGCAGCCTCGGTCAAGTCCTATCTTGTCCGTCAGGGTGTCTCCGCGGATCGACTGTCCACTGCCGGGCTCGGCGAAGGGTCACCGGTGGCCGGCAACGACACTGCGACCGGTCGACAGCAGAACCGTCGTGTCGAGGTCATCATCTCCAACACACCTGCGGTATCCCGTTTCGAATAGCGTTCCCCCCCCACTGCCGCTTCGTCAAAATTTCCTCGGATGAACGGCAGCTTTAACCCCCGCCAGCAATGCGCGGGGGTTTTTTTTGCCAGTAAACACGGCGCCTGGGTGGGCTAACGCACCGACCCGCCCGGTCCGATGCCATACATTGGAAGCTCATCAGCGCTCCGCGCCCAGGCCGGCAGCGGTAGCGGGAGTCCCTCATCCACTGGACGACTGGAGATTATTGTCATGAACAAGAATCAGACGGAAGGAAAAAAGAACGAAGCGAAGGGCAAAGTGAAAGAAGTCGCAGGTAAGGTCACGGGCGACAAAAGTACAGAGTACAAGGGCAAAGCCGAAAAGCACGCGGGCAAGGCGGAAGCAAAGTATGGCGACATGAAGAGCGACGCCAAAAGGAGCAAGAAATGAGTACCACAGCGACGACCGCGCAGGCGAGTACGGCCTTCGACGTCAAGGGCGGTCCAGCATTGCTGAGTGCAGCGACGATCACCGGTGATGAAGTCTGCAATCTGGACGATGAAGAGCTGGGTACCATCCGCGACATCATGCTTGACCTCCAGACCGGCAAGATCCGTTATGTGGTGGTGTCGTCTGGCGGCATTCTCGGGTTAGGGGAGAGGTTGTTCGCAGTGCCATGGAATGCGTTCAAGCAGGACAAGGAAAACAAGCGCTTCATCCTCGATGTCGATGTAGAGCGCCTGAAAGGCGCACCAGGATTCGACAAAGACAACTGGCCCAACATGGCGGACGCGACCTGGAACTCCACAGTCGAGTCTTACTATGAGACGAAGTCGGAAGCGCCTAGAGCGACACGACTTTGACGAACGATTGCCGGCACGGGGCCGACCCCAGGCCATCACCCCTTAACTCCAAGGCTGGAAGCAGCAAGGACATTTAAAATGACCGAATCTACGCAGAATTTCACCAACAACTCCAATCCGTCCGCGGAAGGCGTTGCCATGGAAACCAAGGACCGCATCGCCTCGGGCGCGCACCAGGGCATCGATGCGGCGACCAAGGCCGCACATCCGGGCGTGGATCGCGCGGCGTCCGCAGCGCACCAGGCAGTCGACAGCGCCGACCAGATGGCCCATCACGCGGCAGAAGCAATGGACAAAGCCGGTGACAAAGGTGAGGAGTTGATCGCCGCCGCGACCAACTACATGAACGAACATCCGATGATGACCATCGGCGCCGCGATTACCGCAGGGTTTGTTCTGAGCCGTATTCTGTCGTCACGCTAGTGTCGGCAGACGCAGTCCAATGAGCTTACCCGACGATAGACCGCAGACAACGCCGAACGTGGCCGCTCAAGCCTCGTTCGGTGTTTTGAAGCGGGACATGAGTCGACTCGTGGCCGAGGTCAGAGACGCCGCGCATGATTATCTTGAGCTCGTGACGCTGGAAACCCGGCTGACCGTCACAATGCTGGTACGGATCGCGATTGTCGGGGTCTTCACCGCACTGTTGCTGGTGAGCGCATGGCTGGCCTTGCTGCTTTCGGCGGTCCTCGGTCTCATCACCGTCGGGGTCAGCCCGGTACTCGCTGCGTTACTCGTGGCTGGCAGCAATCTCCTGTTCGCCCTGGCAGGGTGGTTTTGGATCAAACGGCTGAGCCAGTGGCTCGGATGGGGTGCGACCCAGCGTGCCATCAAGTCGGCACCTGGCGGCGAACCACAGCGAGATGCGACATGAGCAATCGCGCGAGTGATGGCGGCGACGTCCGAGCGTCGAAGGTCAGGATCGAGGCCCTCGAACTCCGGATTCGCGAGCGTCAGGAGGCGATCGGCCAGCGGATTCACGGCATCATCGCCCACCTGAGGGGGCAGCTGATCGCCCCGACCACCTTGATTTCAGCCGGTCTGTTCGGGGTGGCGATCCACCGAAGTCAGCGCGCGCGTGGTATCCGTTTGCTGGCCATTCTTCATGCCGCCAACACAGGCTTGAGGCGTGTGGAAGCAGTCAAGTCGAGAGTGGCACCCTCGGTCGACTAAGCCATGCCCTTTCATGTGATCTGTGCATTCAGGGCCAAGGGCCAAGGGGCGTAGGCGTGGATCCCGAACCCCGATTGTTCGGTACGGTGGAACGCCGCTTGTTCCGAGCGACAGCCGTGCTCTGTGCGATGGTTGCGCTGCTGGCGCTGGTGGTGGGGATAGTCTGGGTACTCGGCCAGGTGATGTCGTTTTTCTTCCACTTGGTCCTGCCCTTGAGTGTGGCCGGCATCCTTGCCCTCGTGCTGAGTCCGGTGGTGGGCTATATCGAGCGATATGCGGGCGGGTCGAGACTGGTCGGTACCAGCGTGGTGGTGCTGACTCTCGTCGGGATTCTTCTCGGCGCCTTGATCATCGTCATCCCTGCGGCGATCCGTGAGGTGGTGCATTTCATGGACGTCGCGCCGGACATTCTGCTGGGCTGGCAGGACTCCCTGACGCGATATTTTCCAGAACTGACCCGCATGCTGATGGAGAGCAATGAGGAGGGTGAGCTCAAGGAGATGATGCCGGCGATGGACCAGACCGGCAAAACCGTCACGGCGTACGTGAGCAGACTCGTGGGGCTTGGGTTCGTGCCGCTATTTCTCTTCTTTATTCTGCTGTCGGGATCGCGCCTGCGGGGTCGAACCATCGCGGTGTTGTCGGTACTCAGTGCCAAGACGCAGAAGCGGGTCCTGTATTTCATGGATGTCTTCCTGACCCAGATGACCGGGTTCTTCCAGGGGCAACTGGTGATCGCCGTGATCATGGGGACGATGTTTGCGACGGGTTTCACGCTGATTGGGCTCGAAGGGGGCATTCTGATCGGCCTGACGCTCGGTCTGCTGAATATCGTACCGTTTCTTGGTACTTTGATTGGCGTGTTGGTGGTGCTGCCCCTGGCGTACTTTCAGCCTTCTGGGGGGATGCAGCTTCTTGGGTTGAGCCTCCTGGTGTTTACCATCGTACAGCTCATCGAGAGTTGGCTATTGACCCCGCGAATCATGGCCAATCGTTCCGGTCTGCACCCGGCATTGGTGGTCATTTCGGTGTTTTTCTGGGGGGCGGTCTTCGGAGGGATTACCGGGATGGTGCTGGCCGTGCCGCTGACCGCGTTCCTGGTGGCCGTCTGGCGCCAGGCGAAGGTCGGGTTGGCGGAGAGTCTGACCGCCGATCGAGACAAAGGGCGTATCGAGCTCATCACCGGGACTGCTAAGCCGGCCGAGATGAAGGCGCTAGCGCGAAGAAGACCCTGACGATTTTGCAATGGTGTCAGGTTTCCGGCGCATGAGGGCCGTCATCACGCGGAGCGCCGCCCAGGGACTGGCGGGCACTCGGCCAGCAGTGACTGCAGACGCCTGGGGTTTCGCCGCCTTGGCTCGATACATGTGTCGGTCGGCACGCTTGAGCAGGCTAGTCGCATCTTCACCATCTTCGGGAAAGAGACTCAACCCGATACTGGCACCGCTATCCACCCGGATGCCTTCGATGACATGCGGTTCGCACAGTGCGGCGTGGACTTTGGCTGCAGCGCGCAGGGCGTGTTCACGTGACTCGATATCTTCAAGCAGGATGACGAACTCATCGCCCCCCCGGCGACATACCGTGTCGCTGCCCCTGACGCAGGCTTGCATACGAGCGCTCACAGATTTCAACAATTCATCCCCAACCAGGTGGCCGTGCATATCGTTGACCCCCTTGAAATGATCCATGTCGATGTATAACAAGGCCAGGCAGTTTTGGTGGCGCCTCGCACGGGTGATGGCTTTCGGCAGGCGTTCCGTCAGCAGCGCGATATTCGCCAAGCCGGTCAAGGCGTCGTGTCGGGCCAGATGAGCGTTTCGCGTGAGCGTGGCTTCAGAGCGTGCCGCGTCATGGAACACGATGACCGCACCGCCCACACTGCCATCGCGGTTGTGGATCGGCGCAGCAGAGTCCTCGATTTCGATGGTGGAGCCATCGCGCCTGACGAGCAGCGAGCCGAGCTCAAGGCCTACGGTGCGATCTTCGTCGATGGCCTGTTCCGCAGGTGGCCTGACCGGGTTCAGTGTGTCGCCATTGAGCAGCGGGAAAACGTCTCCGAGTGGCTTGCCAATGGCGGTTTCGTTGGTCCAGCCAGTGAGGCGCATCGCTTCGGGATTCAGAAAAGTGACGTTCAATGCATTGTCTGTCACCAGCACAGCGTCTCCGATCGAGTTGAGCGTCACCTGAGCACGTTCTTTTTCCTCGAAAAGGGCGTCTTCCGCAGTGCGTAAAATGCCTTCGGTGACCTTCCTCTCCGTCACGTCCTCAATTAACAGTATGCACAGCCGGGCGGTGCCGGCACCTGGAACCGTTGCCGAGTGCAGGCGTACCCATACGAGAGTATGATCAGGCCGGACAAGCCGGACTTCTGAGTGAAATGGGGCCTTGTCGCGCTGCGACGCCGTCCACCGGGCCACACACTGGGCCCGTTCCTCGGGGTGTACCAGGGCATGCCAGGGTCTGCCATTGGTCTGCTCGGGCGGTGTGCCCGTGATCTGTTGACACGCCGCATTGCTATACAGGCAGACACCGCTTGCGTCGGACAGAAGCATCCCCAGAGGAGAGGCCTCCCACATCCGGCGAACCAGTCCGGCATCGAGCTCTCGCAGATCCGGTGTCACAACCGGATCTGCGGTTGCCGATTCGCCACGCCCATGGACAGAGTGCATGTCGTCATCCGGGACAGAACGGGGGGAAGCGCGGGGGTTACCCTACGCGCCGTCCGCTGAGGAACTGGATGAGCACCATGACTACGGCAAGAACGAGTAACACATGAACGAAGCCGCCTACGGTCGTGCCGGAGACCAGCCCCAGGGCCCATAGGACAGCGAGTATGATGGCAATGGTAAACAGCATGATCTGCGCTCCAATCGATTGAATGATCGCGTCCGGGAGCCGGAGCGCCCGTTACCGTTATGATGGGCCTGGAAGCAGGCCGGATCTGTACGTTTCCGCACCTTGCCAGGCCCACTTTCCCACGAGTGCGCCTAGTGCTCGGGGCGGCAGGCGCCGCGCGGCGTGTCGGCGAGTGCTTCGAGGGTCCGGCGCCAGGTGGCGGCCATCTCGACGGGAGCGGGTCCGGGAGTCACCAGCCACGTCGGCGCCTGTTCCGGGCAGTTGTTGGCGATCATCGTGCGAACCAGGTTGTTGCGGGCGATCCAGAGCTCCGGGGAAAGCGTCAGGGCGTGGATATAGGCGTGTGTTGCGCCAGTGAACGCCTGCTGCAGATAGCGGACGTTGCCCAGCGCGGTCCAAGCCAATCCGGACTCCGGCCAGCGGGCCACGGCCGCCTCGTAGGCCGTCTCAGCGGTCACCAGATCACCCATGGACTCGAAAGGCGCGACGGCCTGCAGCCAACCCAGCACATCGGCCATGGGCGGTGGCGCGTCCGGTGGCACCACGACAAGCGACCACCGCCCAGCCCGGTTCCAACTGGCCAGGAACGACCGTGCCGAGCTTCGCTGGCGTGGCGTGGTCCCCGATCGCAGCAGGAACGCTTCGCGGTCAGCGTCAAACCCGATCAGCACCGCATAATGCCAGACCGGCCATCGTTCCAGCCGCAGGTTTTGCAGCACCAGCACGGGGTGGCCGGATGTCAGGGCCTCAAGCACGGGTGCGAGAGACGGCGCAAGCACATAGGGGACCCGTCCGTGCCGACGCGACGCCGCCAGCAGCTCAGCCTGCAGGCTGCC
>PWZL01000087.1 GCA_003567475.1 Gammaproteobacteria bacterium
CGGAAGTCACCGCCAACGTCGGCTGGGTCAGCGAGTACTACTTCCGCGGGCTGCCGCAGAAAACCTCCTCGGCCAGCCTTGGACTGGACCTCGAGTCCAACGGCTTCTACCTCGGCACCTGGGCGGCGGACGTCGGTGATGGCTCGGAGGTCGATCTGTACGGCGGTTATGTCTGGGAACAGGGCGACCTGACCCTCGGCGTGGGCGCAACCGCGTACCTCTACACCGGCGACTTCGACGACACCTACCAGGAAATCAATGTCTACGCCGGCTACGGCCCGCTCAGCGCCGAGTTTTCCATCGGCCGCTGGGACGCCTTCGACGACCCGAAAGAGGATTACACCTTCTTCGCACTGACCGCCGAGCACGCCGGCTTCTACGCCACCTACGGGCGCTTCGGCCGTGACTTCGAGGGGGATTACCTGGAAGCCGGCTACGGCTTCGAGATCGCCGGGGTCGACGTCACCGTCTCCTGGGTCATGAGCAGCAAGAAGTTGCTGGGCACGCCGAAGAGCGACGACACCATCCTCATCGGCTTCACCAAAACCTTCAGCCTCATGGACTGAAGCCGGAACGCGACTTACCGAGGCAAAGGGAGGACTTTCAGACATGAAGCTGATCACAGCGATCATCAAGCCATTCAAGCTCGACGACGTGCGCCAGGCGGTGGCCGACATCGGCATCCAGGGGATCACCGTCACGGAGGTCAAGGGCTTTGGCCGGCAGCGCGGCCACACCGAGCTCTACCGCGGCGCGGAATACGTGGTCGATTTTCTGCCAAAGACCAAGATCGAGCTGGCGGTCCCTGACGACATCGCCGAGCAGGTCATCGAGGCGGTCAGCAATGCCGCCCGTACCGGCAAGATCGGCGACGGCAAGATTTTCGTCACCGAACTCGCTCAGGCCATCCGTATCCGCACCGGCGAGACCGGCGCGGAAGCGGTCTGACGCCCAGCGCGGCCTGCAAGAACAATCGAGGAGGAAACACTCGTGGAACAAGTCATGGAGTTGAGTTACGCGCTGGATACGTTCTATTTCCTGATCTCAGGCGCGTTCGTCATGTGGATGGCCGCCGGCTTCACCATGCTGGAATCCGGTCTGGTGCGTGCCAAGAATACCGCCGAGATCCTGACCAAGAACGTCGCGCTCTATTCGATCGCCTGCATCATGTACATGCTGGTCGGCTATAACCTGATGTACGGCGGTGACGGCGGCAGCTTCTTCGGCGGCTTCGGCATTCTCGGCAGCGCGGACAACAGCGTGGCCGATGTCGTGGGCGGTGGCGAGGATGCCCCGTACTACTCGAATCTCTCGGACTTCTTCTTCCAGGTGGTGTTCGTGGCCACGGCCATGTCCATCGTCTCCGGCGCCGTCGCCGAACGGATGAAGCTCTGGGCGTTTCTGGCCTTCGCGGTCGTCCTGACCGGCGTCATCTACCCGATCCAGGGGTACTGGAGCTGGGGCGAGGGCTTCCTCTACGAGCTCGGCTACTCCGATTACGCAGGCTCCGGCATCGTCCACATGGCCGGTGCGGCCGCGGCACTCGCCGGGGTCATCCTGCTTGGCGCGCGCAAGGGCAAGTACGGCCCGGGCGGTCAGGTGAACGCCCTGCCCGGTGCGAATCTGCCGCTGGCCACGCTCGGCATGTTCATCCTGTGGATGGGCTGGTTCGGCTTCAACGGCGGTTCGGAACTGAAAGTCTCTGATGTCGAGTCGGCGAACGCGGTGGCGCTGGTGTTCACCAACACCAACCTGGCGGCGGCCGGTGGCCTGGTGGCGGCGTTGATCCTCGCCAAGATCTGGTTCGGCAAGGCCGACCTGACCTTCGCCCTGAACGGCGCGCTCGCCGGACTCGTGTCGATCACCGCCGAACCGCTGGGCCCCACCCCGCTGCTGGCCACGGTCATCGGCGCGATCGGCGGCCTGATCGCGGTGACGTCCATCGTGCTGCTCGACCGCAAGCTGAAAATCGATGACCCGGTCGGCGCCATCTCCGTCCACGGCGTGGCGGGCATCTGGGGTGTGCTCGCGGTGCTGCTGTCCAACGACGAGGCGACCGTGGTCGGTCAGCTGGCGGGCATTGGCGCGATCTTCGCCTGGGTGTTCGGGGTCAGCCTGCTGGTGTGGTTCGTCATCAAGATGGTGATGGGCATCCGCGTCACCGAGGAAGAGGAATACGACGGCGTGGACCTGCACGAATGTGGTCTCGAAGCCTATCCGGAGTTCACTCGCGTCGAGAAGTGATTCACAGAGCAATGCAGCGCTCAATTGCGGGGCGGCCGGTCGCCGTGTCCCCAGGTCGTGAGCTTCTCCCCCGATTCCTGCGACGGCAGGTATCGGCGGCAGGCCCGCCCCGCACCTCGCAACACGCGGTTGATGAGCGCACTTCAGGCGGGCCCCATGGCCCGCCTTTTTTTATCCCTGACGATGGGACAAACTGAGGACTGGTTAACGCCCCGGCGGCGGGGGCCTTGCTAGCCTCTGCTGACGAACCCAAGGCGCCCGTGCGCGTGCCCTATTCGCCTGCTGGCGAACTGACGTGGAAACCATCATGCGACTGATCCTGATGTGTTGTGCCTTGCTGCCGATGCTCGCGGCGAATGCCGGTGAGGTCTATCGCTGGGTGGACGAAAACGGCGTCGTCCATTACTCGGACCGGCCGGTGACCGACCAGGCCGAACGGGTGGCCGTGCGGGCGCCGCGTCCGACCCAGACACCGCCCGCGCCCCCCCCGGCCGACGTCCCCGCCGGCAGCGACGCCCAGGGGAAGCTGTTCGCGGAACCCGATCCGGAACAGGTCGACGCACAACGCAGCGCGAACTGCGAGGCTGCCCGTGCCCGCCTGGCTCAGCTTGAACGCGCACCGAGACTCTATCGGGAGGGCGCGGACGGCGAACGACAGTTCCTCGCTGACGACGAAATCGAGGTTCTGCGCGAGGAGGCCCGCGAACTCGTCGACGCCTGGTGTGACTGAACACCGGCACTGAGTTCTGGCCGCGGGCGATCCTGCGGGTGCATCCCCCGGCACCCTCGGGCAATAATGGCAGGCTGGTGTCAGCAGCCCCGGGGAGTCCCCAGCCATGATTCGCATTGCGACCCGCCGCAGCCGCCTGGCGCTGTGGCAGGCCGAGCATGTCGCCGCTCGCCTGAAGGCCCTTGGCATCGAGGCCGAACTGGTGCCCATGGTGACCGAGGGCGACCAGCGACTGGACAGCAGCCTCGCGCGAATCGGCGGCAAGGGGCTGTTCATCAAGGCGCTCGAACAGGCCATGACCGACGATCGGGCGGATATCGCGGTCCATTCCATGAAAGACGTGCCGGCGCACATGCCGCAGGGATTCGAGCTGGCCGTGGTGCTGGCCGCTGGCAGCCCCTTCGATGCGCTGGTCAGCACTCACCACGCCGGTTTCGAGGCACTGCCGCGGGGCGCCCGTGTGGGCACGGCCAGCGTTCGCCGGCGCAGCCAGCTGCTGCATGCGCGCCCGGATCTGCAGATCGGGCTGGTGCGCGGTAACGTCGAGACCCGGCTGGGCAAACTGGATGCGGGGGCATTCGACGCCATCATCCTGGCCTGTGCAGGCCTGGAACGCCTCGGGCTCGCGGAGCGTATCCGCGAGCGGCTGCCGGCGAGCCTTTCGCTGCCGGCCATCGGTCAGGGCGTGGTCGGGATCGAATGCCGTGAGGGCGACACGCACATCCGCGATCAGCTGGCGCCACTGCATGACACCGCCAGCGGCACGCGTATCGCCGCCGAGCGGGCCTTCGGTGCCGCACTTGGGGGGGATTGCAGTTCGCCGATCGCAGCCTTCGCCGAGGCGGTGGACGCCGAGACGCTGCGCCTGCGCGGCAGGGTGGCGGCCATGGATGGCTCGCAGCTGCTGGAGGCCGAAGCCCTGGGCGCGACGGACAGTCCGGAGGCGCTGGGCCGCGCCGTGGCCCAGGCCCTGCTGGACCAGGGTGCTGGCGAATTGCTGGACGCCGCTGAGGCCCTGTGACTCCGCTGGCCGGCGAGCCCTGCGTGGTGCTGCGCCCGACACCGGACGGCGAGCCCCTGTGCACGGCGTTACGCGAGCTGGGTCTCAAGGTGCAGCATTTTCCCTCACTGGAGATCCGGCCGCTGGCCCTGGCGATCCCACCGGCGCCGGCGGCCCGGATCATCGTGTTCATCAGCCGCAATGCTGTGCGCCATGGTGCTGGGGTGATTGCCGCAGCACCGGGGGCGGCCATCGGCGCCATCGGCGCCGGCACGGCGGCGGAACTTCGTGCCGCTGGCCATCCCGCCGAACTCTTCCCGCAGACCGGCTACGACAGCGAAGCCCTGCTTGCCGTGCCCGCCCTGACCGCGGTGGCGGGTCAACAGATCTGGATCGTACGCGGGCGCGGCGGCCGGGCGATGCTCGGGGATACGCTGAGCCGGCGCGGGGCTCACGTGCGCTATATCGAGGTCTACGAGCGCCAAATCGCCCAGCCTGACGCCAGACGCCTGCGGGACGTCAAGGCCCTGCTCAGTGGGACGCACCCCGCCTGGCTCGTGGTCACCAGCGTGGAGAGCCTGGCTGCGCTGCACACGCTGCTGGGCGACGACCCGCTATGCTACGGATTGGTGACGGCCAGCGATCGTGTGGTAAAACTCGCTCAAGCGCGGGACCGCGTGGCGCTCGTGCTCCGCGCCAGTGGACCTGATGTCGCCGCACTGCGCGCTTGCCTGCAGGTGTGGTTGCGGCGACAGCCCCCAGCCCCGGACAGTGCATGAGCGAACCCAGACCCCCAGACCCGACTGCTGCAGCCGAGACCACGGCCAACGACCGCTCGCGTACCGATACCGACGACGTGGTCCCGACGACGCCGGACGCCGAGGACGCCGAGACCCACGATACCCCGTCGCGGACGCGCGGCGGGCGGCGGGCGAAGCCG
>PWZL01000004.1 GCA_003567475.1 Gammaproteobacteria bacterium
ACGGCCAGCCCGGCCACCTGCCGTTCTTCCGCCCCTACGGCCCGGACCTGACCGGCCTGTTCACTGGCGATGCCGGTGCACTGGGCATCAAGACGGCGATCGCGCTGCAGCTCGAGCCGCGGCCTGCCTGTGGTGATGGCCTGTCCTTCGCCTTCGGCGATTTCGACGGGCTCCGCCGGGCGGTGGCGGAGGTGAGCCGGCGCGGGCTAGCGACCGAGATCTTCGGGGCGGAGTCGGCGCTGGTGCAGCTGATGACCGGCGAGCAGACGCTCTCGCAGGGGCTCGGTGGACTGTGGGCGGCCGGGCGCGCGCAGTCGAACCCCTGGCGCGCCGCTCGTCAGATGCTGCGGATCGCGCGCCATGGCCGGCGCTTTCTCGGAGATGCCCGCTACACCGCGAGCTTCCTGACCGAGGCGCCCGACGGCCGCCGGCTGTCCATGGCGCTGGATGACCTGCGCGATGCCGTCGGCACGCTGGGGCTCGAGATTCCCAACACCATGGCGGCGGTGACCCGTGCCATGCCGTTCCCGGACCCCATGCTGCTCGGCCCGGAAGGCCGGCGGCTGCTGCCGCTGCACGGTATCGTGCCGCACTCCAGGGTGGCCGCCCTGCACGAGGCCTTCTCGGACTGGTTGTCGGCGCGGGCGTCCGAGCTCGCCGGGCGCGATGTGCTGGTGTTCCTGGTCTATGCCACCTGCGGCAGGAGCGGCTTCCTGTACGAGCCGGTCATCTACTGGCGTGACAGCTGGCCCGAACTTCACCGGCGAATGATGCCGCCGGAGATGCTCGAGCGCTGGTCCGAGCCGCCGGCCGCGCCCGAGGCCCGCGCGCTGGTCGAGCGCGTGCGCGGTGAGCTGGTCGAGCTGTTCTATCGCCATGGTGCGGCCCACCTGCAGATCGGTCGCAGCTACCCCTGGAGCCGCGCCCGCGACCCGGCGGCCCTGGCGCTGTTCGATACGCTCAAGCAGTCCGTGGACCCGGCCGGCTGCGTCAATCCCGGCGCGCTGATGGCGGGACGCTAGATGGCGAGCTTCAGCGACAAGGTCGTGCTGGTCATGGGCGGCTCGAGCGGCATGGGCCGGGTCTGCGCCGAAGTGCTCGCCGAGCGTGGCGCCCATGTGCTGGTGGCCGCCCGGCGCGGCGAGACCTGCGAGGCCGTGGCCGCGGGGATCCGCGAGGCCGGCGGCTCGGCGGAGGGCATGGCGGTGGACGTGCGTGATGCCGCGGCGCTGGAGGCGCTGTTTACCGATATCGGCAGCCGGTTCGGGCGGCTGGATGGCGCGTTCAACAACGTCGGCCAGACCCTGGGCGCCTCGCCCACCCATGAGACGCCGGAGGCGCGTTTCGTCGAGACGCTGGAGGTCAATCTGGTCTCCATGTTCCGCTGCCTGCAGCATGAGCTCAAGCTCATGCTGGCCCACGGGGGTGGCGCCATCGTCAACAACAGTTCCATCGGCGGCACCCGCGGCTTCGCCGGGCTGCAGGATTACTGTGCCTCCAAGGCGGGCGTCATCGGGCTGTCGAAGGCGGCAGCGCTGGAGTACGCCACCTCCGGCATCCGCATCAACGTGGTGGCGCCCGGGCTGATTGCCACCGAGCGCTTCGAGGAGGCGCGTACGGCCCATCCGCAGGTGCTGGAGTCACGTCTGGCTGAAGTGCCCATGAAGCGGGCGGGCAGCATGCATGAGCTGGCCGCGACCGTGTGCTGGCTGCTCAGCAGTGAGTCCAGCTTTCTCACCGGTGCAGTGATTGCGCCTGACGGCGGAGAGTGCGCACGGTGAGCATGCCGGTCGGGCGGGGGTTTCTCCGGCTGGCCGAGGGTCTCATGCATGTCCGTCACGCCGGCGCTGCTCCGGACACCCTCTGGTTGATGCATGCCTCGCCCGCCTCCTCGGCCAGCCTCGAGGGCCTGGTGGGCGCATTGGGCACGAGCTGCCAGGCCTACGCGCCGGACACCCCGGGGTATGGCGACTCGGCCGGCTTGGGGCTGGAAGAGCCCACGCTTGCCGATTACGCCGGCGCACAGCTGCGGATGATGGATGCGCTCGGCGTCGAGCGCGCGGTGCTCTATGGCCATCACACCGGTGCCCACATGGCCGTGGAAATGGCGATCGCGGCGCCCGAGCGCGTCTGCGGACTGGTGCTCGAAGGCCTGCTCTGGCTGGATGAGCGCGAGCGAGAGGACTACCTGCGTGAGTACGCGCCGCCCATGCCGCCCGACAGCTGGGGGACCCAGGTGTTCCAGGCCCTGCAGTGGCTGCGCGACCAGGCATGGTTTTTCCCGCATTTCCGCAAGGACGCCGAACACAACCTCGGGGCGGGCGCGCTGCCCGCCGAACTGCTGCACCTGCTGCTGATCGACCTGCTGAAGGCCGGGCCCGGTTACCGGCTGGCCTACCAGGCGGTGTTCCGACAGCGCCTCGATCAGCGCCTGCCGAAGATCGGTTGTCCCGTGTTGCTGCTGCAGGACCCTGGCGACCCCGCCTCGGGAAGGCTCGAGCAGGCGAGTGCACAGCTTGCACAGTGCTCGCGGGTACAGGTTGACGATGCCTGGTCGTCGGCAGGGCTGGCCGACAAGGCACGCCGCATACATGGTTTCGCTGACGTCACCAGGAGGACCGGGCGATGAGTAGAGGACAGAAAGACGCGCTGGACCGGCGCACCTTCATGACGGGCGCTGCAGCCATGGGCGGGTTCGCCTCGCTTGCGCTTGGCGCGGGCGCGGGACCGGCACATGCCGCCGTCAAACGCATCCCGGGCGCGAGCATCCGCGGGCCCTACCTGGACCTCACCACCCCCTTCGGGACCATGACCGGCTACGCCCGACTCTCGGGCAACATCGATCTCAAGACCACCACGCATGGGTGGTACGAGGGGCTGGTGATGGGCGTGGTACCAGGAGGCGCGGTCCGCGACATCTGCGGTTTCCGCGGCATGTCGTCCTATCGCCTGGTGGCGCTGCCGGATGACGAGCCCGGTTATCGTCGTCTGCTGCGCGAGGTCGTCTACTACTACGATCTCAAGACCGGCGAGGTGCTGGACGAGATGGTCAATCCCTTCACCGGTGAAAAGGTTCGCGTGGTCGATATCGCCAACGACCCGTTCAACCACACCATCCGCGAATATCTCGGGCCGCCGCCGGACTACGGCGGCCTGAACCCCGACCAGGGCCCGCCCGCGCGGATCCCGTTCCTGCTCGACTGGCAGCAGGACGGCGATCGGCTGCTCACCAGTCGGCACATTCACCTGTATTACCGGAGCGCCTTGCAGCCGGACAAGTGGCCGCGCGAGAGCGCTGGCGAGAACGTCCAGGTCTCGGAGCTGTTCTTCTTCAACATGAGCCTGGATGACATGCAGAACGAGGAGCTCACCACCGTGCGCCATGGCGGCACCTGGACGCGGGTGACCCCCTGGCTGCCGTGGATGCTCATGGGGCAGGCGCCTGGTCACTGCCTGTATCTGGGCCAGATGGCCTCGGTGCCGACGCTGGCTGATGTGCCCGAGCATATCGTCCGCGATACCGAACGGCGCCATCCGGAGTACCTGACCGCGCCGGACAGCGATTACGGTCCCAACCTGTCGTCGCTGGAGATGTATGCCATCGAGCAGGAGCCTGCGCCGCCGAGGGCGCCCTGAGCAGGCCGCAGCCAAGGAGGTAGGACATGAGTGCGTCCCGGTTGAAGCGTTGGTGGCGGCTGGACGAGGCCGAGGAGCGCGCAACCGCGGACAACCCGCTGGAGCCACTGGGCCGCGATCAGCGTCGCCCCGGTGGTCCCCTGCTGGCGCTGGATGTCCTGCCGGCGCTGCTCGGGCTGTTTGCGTCGCTGACGATCTACCTGGTCTGCCGGCTGCTGGAGCTCAGGGTCATGGCGGCGCGTAGGCTTGCCCGCGAAGGCGTATTGTGAGGGTCATTCGAATCGACGGGTCTCAGTAACGACCGTCCATGAGCCACGGCTGCAGTCCCGGGTAAGTGGCGGATGGGATCAACGGCGTGGCGGACGCAGTTCGATCCAGCGTGAGCTCGTGCGTGCTCCAGTTGTTTTCCAGCACGTCGCCGTGCGTGCGGATGAAGCAGACGTTGCCGTGCCGGCTGCCATACGGTCCGTGGAGGACTTGTGGCGGGCGCCAGAAATAGGCGCCGGTGTACATGGGTCCTAGCGGCGAGAGGAAGTCGCCGGAGATCAGGAACGCTTCTTCCACGCAATCGTGGCGCTCCTGCGGGCCGCGCAGTCCGGGCGGCGCGAGTTGCGAAGGGGTCAGGACCAGCATCGACGTGTCCTTGGTGGCCTCGTCATGATGGAGGATCTTCCAGCGCATGCCGAGATCGCCATAGGCCGGGTCCATGCCCTCGTGGCCCCAGGGTGTTTCGAAGGTATCAATCACGCTTGCAGTCTGTCCCGGGACAGCCTCGGTCTCGCGCGGTGTGGCATCCAGAAAGCCGAGGAGCACTGCACCCTGGCTGCAGCGGAGTTCCGGCCTTGCCGCTCCGGCCGGGATATGGGCGTAACAGTCGGGTCCGAGAGTGCGTTCACCCCAGTCAAGCGAGCCCTCCAGGACGAAGAGTTCCTCGCTGACGGCGAGTGCACTGAGCGTGCTGCGCCAGCCAGACGGCAGGCGCGCAAGATAGGAGCAGGCTCCGGTCTCAGGGTCCAGCGACAGCAGCTTGATCTCGCTGCCGGCACCCGGATGGGGCCAGGGGCAGGGCGCCCAGGGCAGCTGCTGGGACTGCAGGAACTCGACGTGCTCGCGGGCCATGCCTTGGCCTCCCGGAATGGTCACAGGCGGATAGGCGTCTCATTGGACCGCCCTTCCAGCCTATGGGATAGCCGGACTCTCCGTGAGCGCTGTACGTACTTCCAACAAGCCCCGCTGCGGTGGCGCCCGACAGCTGAATCCTGCCCGACTGAGTCAGTTCACGGGTTTGCTTCGCACTCCAGTAGCCCAGGCTGAGGCGAGCAGCGACAGTGCGTGGACCAGCATGACGGCCGCGAACACCGGCAGGATCGCGCCGACCACACCCATGTTGAGCTGCAGCGCATCGCTATGCCGCAGCGCCTGTCGGGCCACGAAACCGGGACTCACGGCCAGCAGTACGCCACAGAACACCAGTACGGTCAGGGCATCGGCGAGTTCCGCCAGGCGCAGCCGACGCCCGGTCAGCTGCTCGATCGCCAGCATGCGCGGATCCTGCCGCCGCCGAAAAGCCACGCTGGCGCCCAGCAGTCCAGCCCAGATCATGCAGTAGCGCCCGGCCTCCTCGGTCCAGCCGGGCGGCTGGGCCAGGACGTAGCGCGCGAATACCTGCACCAGCACCAGCACCAGCAGCAGTACTGTAAACGCGATGGCGCCTGACAGGCAGATCCGGTCGAGCAGTCGGCTGGTCCGGTGGAGGCCATCGGCCAGCACACGCGCCGCGCTGCTCATGGCTCCCGCTCCGCCAGCTCATCCAGCCATGCGCGCAGGCGCGCGTACTCCCGCGGCATCACGGTCTCGCGATAGCGTTGATGGACGGGCAGGGCGAATGACGCGAGTTCATCGGGGCCCAGTGTACGAAACGCGATCCCCGCGGCTTCCAGTGCCTCGCGTTCCCGCGCCTGGACCTCGCGGGCCCAGCGACGGTTGGTTTCACGGGCCGCCTTCAGGGCAGTGTCGATCGCCAGGCGCTCCGTCGGGTCGAGTCCCTCATACCAACGTCGCGACACCACCGCCCAGCGGGCCGCGGGGGTCATCCGGAGGTCGGTGAAATGCCGGATCCTGCCGGCATGACCGAACATCAGGGGTACCAGCGGCGGGTTGAGATATCCGTGGGCGATGCCGGTCTCCAGCGCCTGCGCGACTTCCTCCCAGGCGACCTGCACACCTCGGGCCCCCCAGCTCTCGAGGACGATCATGTCGCTGCGGCTCATCGCCCGGATGCGAAGCTCACCGAGGTCTGCGGGCTGCGCGACCGGGATGCGGGTATTGAACAGTCCCGACATGCCACCGAGCAGCGCGGCATCCACGACCTGCATATTCGTGTGCGACAGCTCGGCATTGATGGTCGCGAGCAGCCCGGTGTCGTCGAGCAGCCGGTCGAACTGCGCGTAGTCGGCGATCATGAACGGAATGCTCAAGGCCCGGGCCGTCCGACTGTAGACCTGGATCTCGCTGAGTCCCGCCATGTTGACCTGGAGCAGGTCGAGGTTCACGAGCTCCGTGCGTTCCTCCTCCTTGCCGAGCGAGCCACCGGGATGGAATCTCAGTTCATGCCCTGCCTGACGTGCCTCCCGCATGAAAGCCTCGACCCAGACATACTCGCCGTTGATCGCCAGGTCGAGGTTGCCGGCGCTGGCGATGCGCAGTTGCTCGGCGAGCACCGGCCCTGCCAGGGCGCTGAGCAGCAGGCCCAGCCCCAGCCGCCACCCCAGCCTCGGGAGCCTCATCGACAGTCTCCACACGCGACTCATGCAAGCCCCAGTTGTCGTGGCAGCCATAGCGTGATCTCGGGCACCAGGTAGAGCACGAACAGCAAGCCCAGCTGCAGTGCCACGAAGGGCAGCGTCACCACGACCAGCCGCCAGTAGTTGATGCCGGTCACGCTGGCCGTGACCAGCAGGACGCCACCCAGTGGCGGTGTCACCAGCCCCATCGAGAGATTGAGACAGGTCACCACGCCGAGATGCACCGGGTCGGCCCCCTGGGCCAGCGCGATCGGCACCAGCAGCGGGGCCACCAGGACCAGCGCGATCTGCGTCTCGGCAATCATGCCGAACAGCAGAAATACAAAAAAGAGCAGGATCAGGTAATGGATGCCTTCCAGGCCCCAGTCGCCGATCTGCCCCGCTACGGTCTGCGGGAACAGCGTCACGGCCCCAAGAAAATTCACCGTCGCGGCAATGGCCAGCATGGCGAAGATCGCGCCGCTGACGATCACCGTGCGCCTGAGACTCGCGGCAAGCATGCCGCGGCCGAGCTGGCGGAAACCCGCGCAGATGACCAGCGCCAGCAGCACGGCCACTGCCGCGGCCTCGGTTGGTGTCATCCAGCCGAGGATGACGCCGACGATGATGATCATGGGCAGCAGCAGGGCCGGTGCCGCCAGCAGGAAGCTCCGCCCGAGGGGCGGCTGCTCCGCATCCACGCCGCCCCCGGGGTGGCCGAACAGCCGGGCGGCGACCCCGTTGACGACCAGCAGGCAGGCGGCCAGCAGCAGGCCGGGGATCAGCCCGCCGGCGAACAGCGCGGCGACATCCACGCCCATCACCGCACCATAGAACACCATGATGATGCTGGGCGGGACGATCGGTCCGATGATCGAGGAGGCGGCCGTGAGGGCTGCGGCGTAGTCCAGCGAATATCCCTTGCGTCGCATCGCCGGAACCAGCGTGTTGCCCAGTGCCGCGGCATCGGCCATCGCCGCCCCGGAGATGCCGGCGAAGAATACCGAGGTGAGGACGTTGACGTGGCCCAGCGCGCCACGAAGGCGTCCCACCACCGCCTGGGCGAAATCGATCAGCGCGGCGGTGATGCCGCCGCGGTTCATCAGCTCGCCCAGCAGGATGAACAGCGGCATGGCCATCAGTGCAAAGACATCGAGCTGGCTGAAGATGCGCCGGGGGAGGGCGGCCAGGAAGGCCTCTTCCCCGGCCAGCACGTAGCCCAGCATCGCGACGGCACCGGTCGAGTAGGTGACCGTCGCCCCCACCAGCAGCAGGGTGAGCACCAGGGCCAGTGCGATGGCCCAGCCGAGGCTCATTCAGCGCTCCGAAGGCGCCGCGTCAGCCGCCCACAGCACGTCCTGCCAGATCTCCTGATGCTCGAGTTCGCGTTCGTCGATCGGGTGGACCGGCCACAGGCGCCGGTTCCCCAGCCGCGTGTACGCGCGCGCCAGGTAACGCGGGTTGAGCAGACCCGGCGGTTCGGCATAGAGCACCTCGCGGGCGAGTGGGGCGAAACCATCATAGAAGTGATGGCTCGACTTGACGATGACCACACGCGCCCCGGCAGGGTCGATGCCGACCACGCGGAAGAGCTCCGGCGACAGGGCCTGGCAACGCCCTGCGGTCACCACGACCTCGACTCCGTCGATCCGGATCGCGGCAGTATCCCCCATCGGAGCAGGCTTGCCGGCGAATGTCTGCCGCGCCGACCGACGCAGAGCGAGCACCTTGCCCCGGAAGACCACCGGCGTGCCGGAGAACGCGCCGAGCTTGCCGCCGAGACGGCCCTCCAACGTGCCGCCCTCACCGGCGGCAAACGCTGCCTGGACGATTTCGGGGTCGTGCAGCGGGCCGAGGCAGGTCGCCTGCAGGCCGCGCGCAAGCGCAGCGCTCAGCAGGTAGGTGGCATCGCCCGGTGCGCCTCCACCAGGGTTGTCGGCGGTGTCGGCGATGACCAGCGGCGGCGGGGCGGCCACTGCCGCGGCGCGATCGATCGCGTCTTCCAGGCTGAAGCCCGGCGCGCTGGCCCGGCCGCGGAACGAGAACAGCTCCCGGCCGAGCGACGCCGCCACCCGCAGGCCCTCGGCCGGACGATCATCGGTGATCACCAGCACGTGGGCCCCAAGCTCGGGCACGTCACCCCAGGGAAAGGAGTGGATCACTGAAATCGACAGCATGTCGGGGCACTGCTCGAGCTCACGGATACGGGCCATGAACCCGCGCATGGGCTCGCGGGTCGTGTGCAGCGCATCGATCATGTGGCAGTCGAAGACGCTCATCCTCGGATGGATACGTCCTGCGACCGTGTCCTGGAGCAGCGCCAGCAGCTCCTCGGCGCGCTCCACCGAGTCGGTGTGGGGATATTCCTTGAACGTGACGATCAGCGTGGCGGAGCGCAGCATCCGCGGCGTGAGATGACAATGAAGGTCGAGCAGCACGCCAACCGGTACGTCCGGCCCTACAATCTCCCGGACACTCTCGAGCAGCGCGCCCTCGCAGTCTTCGCAGCCCTCGGCCATCATGGCGCCGTGCATCGCCAGCGCCACGGCGTCGACCGGACCGGCCGCGCGCAGCTGGCCGAGGATCTCGTCGCGGAGCCGCTCCCAGGTGGCGCGCTCGGTGATCCCGCCGGGACAGGCGTGGGCGAAAGTGCCGGCGACCACTTCCCGGTGCCGCGCCGGCTGGCTGGCCGCCCAGAGCAGCGCGGTGTACTCGCTCGGTTCCGCCGCCGCCATGCCTGGGCGGATCATGATGTAGTGTTCGAAGTCTGCCAGACGGGTGGGCAGGTCCGCGAAGCTGTTGGTTTCGGTGCCCAGCCCGGCGACGAAGAGTCTCACGCGTACGCTTTGCCTTCTGCAGCTCTGTTCGAACCCTGACGGGCTCACCCGCGAGTATACAGCACTGTACAGAAATGGTAGTTACTAGCCCATTCTGAACATTCTGGCGGGGTGTCTCATGTACGGTGAACGATCAGGTCGTCTGTGGGTATCGGTCGGTCTCATGGCCTGGCTGGCGGCGCCGGCATGGGCAACGCCTCGGGTGGAGGTCGAGACCCTCGAGCAGAGGGTGCGTGAGACCATGACGCAGGCGGGGGTGCCGGGCATGCAGGTGGCGATACGCCACGGCGACCAGCTGGCCGTGCTGGTGGCCGAAGGGATGGCGGACTTCGAACATGCCCAGCCGGTGACCGGGCGTACGGTGTTTCCGATCGGTTCCATCACCAAGCAGGTGACGGGGTTTGCGATCGCCCAGCTGGCCATCGACGGCAAGCTCGATCTGGACGACGCCGTGGTCGTGCATCTTCCGCAGCTCGCGGGCCGGGAGGGCGCCGAGGCGACCCTGGCGCAGCTGCTGACCCACCAGGCCGGCCTGCCGAACTACACCGATCGCCCGGAGCTCCACGAGCGCGCCTGGCATCACCACAGCCATGAGGAGATGCTGGCCTGGTTCATCGACGAACCGCTGGAGTTCGCGCCCGGCGAGCGTTGGCGCTACACCAACTCCGGCACGTATCTGCTCGGCATGGTCGTCGAAGCCGTCACCGGCATGAGCTACGCCGAATACCTGATGCAGCAGGTGTTCGAACCGTTCGGGATGCGCGCCACGGCCTACGCCGATTCGAAGATGATCGTGCCGGCGCGCGCGAGAGGCTATGAGCCGGGTCCGGATGGGGCGTGGCGTCATGCGCGCGCCTACGATGCCTCCGTCCCCTTCGCGGCAGGCACCCTGGTGTCCACGGCTGACGACCTGGTGACCTGGGCACGCGCCGTGCTGGGCGGCGAGGCCCTCGCCCCCGAACTCCACGCGCTGATCACCACGCCGGGGGAACTCGCCGACGGGACACGGCTGGCCTACACGCTCGGCAAGTTTTTCTCGACCGCCTTCGAAGGCCGGCGCAAGTTCTCCCACGGCGGACAGATCTACGGCTACTCCGCGCAGCTCGCCCATTACCCGGACGATGACCTGACCATCGTCGTGCTGTCCAACCGCCAGGACTACCGTCCCTCCGCGGTCAGCCTGGAGCGGCGCATCGCGCGACAGGTGCTGGGCGTGCCGGAGCCCGCCGTGGCCCCCGTGGTCGCCAGCGAGCCGCTGCTGGAGGCCATCAGCGGGCGCTATTCAACGCTGCCGCTGAGTTTCTTCGGACTGGATCAGCTGGTGGTCTGGCCGCGCGAGGGCGAGCTGCTGCTGGCCTTCGGGCAGACCGCCGAGGAGGCCGGCGCGCTGGCGTTCCAGTACGTGGGCGAGGGGCGTTTCGTCGCGGTCGGCGACGAGGAGATCGTGCTGCGCTGGCGCGCCGGTGAGCTCATGCTCGAATACTACGATCTGCGGATGCCCTTGCGCGCACTCGATCAGACAGCCGACGACGGGCTGTGCGACCGCGTCGCCGGTCGGCTCGCGGCGCTGCGTGACCGGCATGAATTCCCGGGCGCGGTCATGGCCATCCGTTCGCTGGCTGGAGACGACTGCGTTTTCGCCGTCGGCGAGTCGGACCCCGAGCACGGCCGCGCCATGCAGTCCGGGGACCGGATGCTGGCCGCCAGTATCGGCAAGACCGTGGTTGCCGCGGTGACGCTGGAGCTCGTTCATCGCGGTGTCCTCGGTCTGGACGATCGCGTGGCGGACTGGCTGGATGACCTGCCAGGCTTCGAGCGGTTGCCGAATGCCCGGGAGATGACCGTCCGGCATCTGCTGAGCCACACGGCCGGCTTGCCCGATCACGTGGGCAGTGAGAGCTTTCTGGCCGACTGGCGTACCCTGCTGAACAGCGGTCAGGCGATGCCGCCCGCGAGTGCGATCGCCCACGTGTTCGATGCGCCGGCGCTCTTTCCCGCCGGTACCGAATTCGGTTACACCGATACGGGATACCTGCTGCTGGGTCTGGTGATCGAGCGTGCCAGTGGCCAGCCGTTCTATCGGCTCGCCCGTCTGCGCTTTCTCGATCCGCTGGCGCTGTCGCTCACGGCGCCTTCCGACCGCCCGCGGCTGCGCGGCCTGGTGCAGGCCTACGTGGGCGGTGACCCGGCGCGCTGGGTGCTGGTGCATTTCTCGGGCGGATCGATGGCCCACGACTACCTGCAGGAAATGCTCGAGGGGGCGCCGGCAGCAGCGCGTGCCGCCGGCAGCGGCTATGGGCTCGGGGTCTCGACCTTCGACTCCCCCTGGGGCAAGCTTCTGGGCCACACGGGTGCGGTGCCCGGCTTCCGATCGGCGGCGTTTTTCCTGCCTGATCAGGGCCTGGCCTACGCGCTGCAGATCAATACCGATATCGGACTGGTCGGCGAAGGGAATCCGTTCCTCGAGATCAACCTCGCGTTGCTCGAGAGCCTGTTCGATGAGTCTCAGGGAGAACGCTGAATGCGGGTCTATATTTCTGCCGACATGGAGGGGGTGGCTGGTGTGGTCACCGGAGATCAGCTCGTACCCGAGGGCTTCGAGTACGCGCAGGCCCGCGAGCAGATGACCCGGGAGGTGCTGGCCGCCGTCGAGGCGGTGCTCGCGGCCGGGGCCGAGGAGGTCGTGGTCAGCGACTCCCATGGCAATGGCCAGAACCTCGTGCCGGCGCTGCTGCCACCACAGGTGACGCTGGTCCGTTCCTGGCCGAGGCCGCGCGGGATGATGTCGGGTCTCGAGACCGGCGAGTTCGCTTGTGCCTTCCTGATGGGCTACCACGCCAGTGCCTCGAACCCTGCAGGTACCCTGGCGCACACCATGAGCAGCCGGGCACTGATCGAGCTGCGGATCAACGGGCGTCCGGCATCCGAAGCACTGCTGTCGGCGGCCATGGCCGGGGAGCTGGGTTGCCCGGTCGCGCTGGTGACGGGCGATGACGTGTTTCTCGAGGAGGTCTCGGATGTCCTGCCTGCCGCTGAAAAGGTGCAGACCAAGGTTGCCTTCGGCATGTTCTCGGCGCGGTGCCGGCCGCCAGCGGAAGTGGTGGCCGACATCGCCGAGCATGCACGTCGCGCCATGACGCGCCTCGGGGAGTTCGCCCCGCTGCGTCTGGAGGCCCCCTTGCAGGTGGAGCTGTGCCTCAAGAGCCGGCTGGCGGTCGAGTATGCAAGCTACCTGCCCGGCGTGACCCGCACCGGTGCGCACTCCTTTAGGTTCGAGGCTGCCGATGCCGCCTCGCTCGATGCGCAGCTCAGCTTCTTCCTCAACTACCGCCCCGACCTGTAGCCCTGAGGTTCATCGATCGGCGTCGGTGCCACGCAGCCGCTCCACCAGCGCGTCCGCGCGCTGGTTACGCCGCCGGAAGCCTTCCGGGTCGAGCGCGATGATGGCGTCCAGCAGCAGTTCGATCTGGATGAACAGGACCGCGTAGGAATCGATCATCGCCGGCACGCTGATGGGCGCGGAGATCACGTGATCGGCGATATCCGCCAGCGGCGAGAGTCGCTCGTCGGTGAACAGCACCAGGGCACTGCCCCGGTGCCGGGCTTCGCGGCAGAACACCTGCAGGTGCTCGTCATAACGCGGCAGGTGGAAGGCGCACACGCAGTCGCGCGGGCCCAGGGCATTCAGCTGGCGGCCGAGTCCCTCGATCCCCGGCTCGAGGACGCGCACCCGGTCCCGGACCAGTTCCAGTGAACAGCCCAGATAGGCGGCCAGGGGCGCGCTCATGTTGCCGCCCAGCACCACGACCTGGCCGCGCGTGGTCGCCAGACGCCGGGCCGCCTCGCCGATTTCCGCCCCCGGGGCGCGCTGCAGGACGCCCGCGACGTTGTGCGCGATTGCGCCCGGCAGCGTCTCGCCTGCCGTGCGACGGCCCGCCGGGGCGCGAGCGCCGCCCGGGCTGCGCTGCCATGGCGCGCGGTAGCTGGTCTGGACTTCCTGGCGCAGACGCTCCTGGAAAGCCGGGTAGGTGTCGAAGCCCAGCTTGCGGATGAACCGCAGCACGGTGGGGTGGCTCGTGCCGGCCTGGTTGGCCAGTTCGACCAGGGTCAGCAGGCCGGCGACCGGATAGTCGGCCAGCAGGGCTCTCGCCACCTTGCGCTCGGAGGCGGTCATCTGGGGGAACGCGTCATCGATGCGCGCGGCCACGTCTTGCTCTGTCATGCGGAGGCCCTGCCTGTAATGTACGAATATCGCTCAATTGACATTATCTGTACAAATGAGTACTAATTTCTCCTCGGTGCCAGGACGGGGGCGTGACGTCTCCCGGGCACCGTGAACCGGCGCGAGTCTAGCAGGCGGGTGATACCGCAACCGCCCGGGCCTGGCGCAGTCAGCGCGATCGATTGGGCGATACCCGTCCTGGAGGAGCAGACCGATGAACAGTTCGACCGTCCTGCGTGTAGCCGTGTGTTCAGCGCTTGGCGCCATGGTCTTGCCAGGCGGCTCCGACGCCCGGGCCCAGGAGCGCGGTGCCGCGCTCGACGAGATCCTGGTCACCGCCCAGCGCCGGGTCGAGAACGTGCAGGAGGTGCCGATCTCGATGAGCGTATTCGGGGCCGCCGACCTCGAGGATGGCGGCGTCAGGCGCATCGAGGACTTCATCGGCCAGGTGCCCAACGTCTACATCAACTTCAATTCGTCGATCCGCACAACCGCCATCTCCATGCGCGGCATCATCTCCGACCCGAACAGCGTCGGCATCGATCCGGCCGTCGGCGTGTATGTCGATGGCGTCTACATGGGGCGTCCGACCACGGTCAATGTCGGGCTGCATGACCTCGAGCGTGTGGAGGTGCTGCGCGGCCCCCAGGGGACGCTGTTCGGCTACAACACCATCGCCGGTGTCATGAGCTTCGTCTCGCGTCTGCCTGGCGATGACCCCGAGTTCGCGGTCACCGCCGGGGCGGGCAACCTCAATGCGCGCACTGCCTCCGTGGTCGGCAACCTGCCCATCGCCCCAGGTCGCGTGGCGCTGCGCGGGGCGGTGCAGTACGAGAAGCGCGACGGCTTTCTGCGTAACCTCGCCGGCCCGGACAACAACGATGCCGACAACCTGAATGGCCGGATCGCGTTGTCATTCACGCCGAGTGACGACCTCTCCGTGGTCTTCCGTGCGGATGCTGCGCGTGACCGTACGCGGCTCGGTGGTGTCGAGGTCTGGGTCCCCTCGCCGCTGTTTGCCGGCGAGCCGTTCAACACGCCGCACGATCTCGACCCCTGGGACCGCGTGATCAACGATTCCCGCTCATCCTTCCAGGACCGTGATGTGTTCGGCACCTCGGTCGAGGTCAACTGGGACGTCGGCCCGGGGACGCTGACCTCCATCACCGCCTACCGCGAATTCGACTGGAACAACTTCCAGACGACGGACAAGTCGCCGTTCGATATCTTCGGTACCGGCATCACCGAAGACCAGGATCAGTTCAGCCAGGAGCTGCGCTTCGCCGGGACGGCCGGAGAGCGGATCGATTACGTGGTCGGCGCCCTGTACTTCACCCAGACCATGCAGGCGGAAGCCTATGCGGACGTGGGTGCCGATGCGTTCTCGCCCTTCGGCGCACCGTTGGGTGCCAATCCCGCCCCCGGCACCGGCTTCATCGACATCCGCACCCGCGCCGAGAGCATGGCGGCCTTCGCCCAGGTGGACTGGCGCATGACCGATGCGCTGCAGGCGACGCTCGGGGTCCGCTACACCGCCGAGGACAAGAGCATCAATCACCAGTTGTTCGGTGAGCCCACCGGGACGTTCGTGCCCTCCGTACCGCTGAATCGGTTTGAACGCTCCGACCGCGAGCCTTCGTGGCGGGCCGGGCTGCAATACTTCGTCAACGACGACGTCATGGCGTATGCCAGCTACTCCCGCGGCTTCAAGGCCGGTGGCTACAACGCCTTTGCGTTCCAGATCGTCCAGCCCGACGGGACGCCCGCAGATTTCGAACCCGAGTTCGTCGACAACTATGAAATCGGTCTGAAAACCCTGCTGGCCGATGGCCGCGTGCGCTTCAACGCCACGGCGTTCTTCATGGATTACAGGGATCTGCAGGTCAACCAGCTGATCCCCAATGCCCAGGGTGTCATCGACTTCCAGACCTCGAACGCCGCGACCGCCGAGACCCGGGGCATCGAAATCGAAGTTGCCGCCCGGCTGATGGCGGGACTGGATCTGACCGTCGGCTACGGCTACACCGACGCGAAGTTCAAGCGCTTTCCCGGAGCCACCCCCGGCGGCGACGATTTCGGCGGCAACCGTCTGGCACAGTCGCCGCGTCAATCGCTGGGCGCGACCCTGCAGTATCGGTACGGCCTGACCGGCGACTGGGACCTGATGGCGCGTGGCGAGTACATCCATCGCGGTCGCCGTTTCTCCGATGCGGCCAACTCGCCGGCGCTGGAAGTGTCCGCCTACGATCTCGTCAACGTGCGCCTCGGCCTCGAACGGACTGACGGGACGCTGGGTGCCTGGCTGTGGTCGCGCAACCTGTTCGACAAGGACTATGCCAGCTCGCGCTTCTTTGGCAGTCCGGCCTTCGCCCCGGGTGCGATCTTCCAGAATATCGGCATCGAGCGGACCTGGGGACTGGAGGTCAGCTACCGCTGGGCGGGCCGCTGATCCGACCCGCCCGGGCAGGGGGTAGACGATGACGCCGGCACAGGCTGACACGCGCTTTCCAGTGGGCGCCAGTCTGGTGCCGGCGGCGCTTTCGCGCGATCCGTATCCCGTGTTCCGGCGGCTGCAGGCCGAGGAGCCCGTGTCCTGGGTGCCTGCCCTGGGCATGTGGTATGTCACCCGGCACGAGGACTGCCGCCGGGTGCTGCTCGATGACGACGCCTTCACGACCGTATCGCCGCATTCACTCATCCAGGCGACCTTCGGTCAGCAGGTGCTGAGCAGCGACGGCAGCCTGCACAGCCGTTACAAGAGCGCGGTGCGCAAGGGCTTTCTGCCCGGCGCCCTGCGCAGCACGGTCGAGCCACGGATCGAGGTCCTGGCCCGCGCGCTGGTGGATGAGTTTGCCGGGCAGGGCGCGTGCGAACTGCGGGCGAGCTTTGCGAGCCGGCTGCCGGTGCAGACCATGCTGGTGCTGGTCGGTCTGCCCTTGTCCGAGGAGCCGCGATTACGCGCCTGGTATGACCGCTTCGAGCGCGCGCTGGCGAACTTCGAGCGCGATGACGGGGTGGCCCGTGCCGCGACCGCGGCCGTGGCCGAATTCCATGCATTCCTCGCCGACTACATGCATGCCTTTGCCGCACAGCCCGGCGAGGGGCTGCTCTCGCTGCTGGTCAACGCGCCGGCCGGGCAACGTCTGGATGACGATGAGATCCGGCGTAATGTCTCCATCATCTTCTTCGGTGGCATCTCCACCGTCGAGGCGCTGATGCTCAACACCCTGTATGCGCTCGATCTCCACCCCGAGGCCCGCGCGCGGGTCGTGGCCGATCCCGCGCTGCTGCCGGCGGCGATCGACGAGACCATGCGCTGGCTCTCGCCGGTCCAGTCGGCCACGCGCCACGTGACCCGCGAGGTCGAACTCCATGGGGTGCGCCTGCAACCTGGGGATACGGTCAACTGCATGCTTGCCGCCGCCAATCGCGACCCGCGGGTGTTTGCGGCGCCGGAGCGCTTCGACATCGATCGGCCGGAGGTCGGTCAGCATCTGGGTTTCGCCGTGGGGCCGCATCACTGCCTGGGGTTTCACCTGGCGCGGGCCGAGGCCCGGATCGCGCTGGAGGTGATCTGCAGCAGGTTGGCGGACTGGCGCATCGAGCCTGCCGCACGCTGTGCGCCGGAGGGTTACGAGTTCCGCCAGCCGGCACGTCTGCCGCTATGCTGGACCGTGGAGTGATGTCTCGAGGTGTCCCATGAGCGACTCGGCAGCGAGTCTTGAGCAACTGTCCGAGCGCATCGGTGAGACCCTGCTGGTCAGCGACTGGCTCAGCATCAGCCAGGAAGAGGTCGATGCCTTTGGCCGCCTGACGCGCGATCCCGACCCCATGCACATGGACCCTGACTGGGCGCGAACCCATGGGCCGTTCGGCGAGACCGTGCTCTATGGCTTCCTGACGCTGTCGCTGCTCCCGGCGTTGGCCAAGGGCTTGCGCTTCCGCCATGGCGAGCACGAGCCGGGCTATGACGTGAACTACGGCTTCAACCGTATCCGCTTCGTCTCGCCGGTCCCGGTGGGCCGGCGCTTCCGCGACCACGTGGTGCTCAAGGCGGTCGAGCGCCGGCCTGACGGGGGCCTGCTGGTCACCACCGAACACACGATCGAGGTGGAGGGCGGCGAGCGCCCGGCACTGGTGGCCGAGTGGCTGGGACTGCTGGTGCGTCATCCTGCCGCCCCGCCAGCCGGCACGGGCAGTCTGCCATGATCGATGGCGCGCGCCTGCTGGAGCAGGTCGCGACCCTGCCCGAGGTGCTGCGCCTGCGTGCCCGCGAGACACCGACTCACGAGGCGGTGGTGTTCGGTGATCTGCGCCTTGATTATGCCGCCCTCGATGGTCTGGTCGATGACTGCGCCCGGGCGCTCGTGGCGAATGGGGTGCGTGCCGGGGATCGCGTGGCCATGCTGTCGACGCCGCGCTGGGAGTTCCTCGTCAGCCTGCTGGGCGCGATGCGCATGGGCGCGATCTGGGTCGGCCTCAATCCCCGCTATACGCTGCCCGAGGTGCTGCACGTCCTCGACGACTGTCGACCCGTGCTGCTGTGGTCGCTGGGGCGCGGCGCCGATCGCCATGAGTACACCCCGCTGCTGGACGGCGTGGCCGCCGCCGCTGCGGCGCCGCCTCGCCTGGTGATGATCGGTGAAGGCGGCCCTCCCGGGGTCGCACGTTTCGAGGCGTTTCTCACCGCCGGTCGAGACGGTTCGGGCGCACCGGTACCGCAGGTCTCCGGCGGGCGCGACCCGGCGGTGATCGTCTATACCTCCGGGTCGACAGGCCGCCCCAAGGGCGCGTTGCTCGCCGCCTCGAGCTTCCTGCACTCCTACCGGGCGATGCGTGAGTCGTTCGCCGGACACGAGGCGCTGCGCCTGGGGCACAGGGTGATCTGCAACCTGCCGATCAACCATGTGGGCTGCCAGGCCGACGTCTGCGGCAACGCGCTGATCGATGGCGCCACCCTGGTGTTCATGGAACAGTTCGAGCCGGCGCGTATTCCCGCCGTGATCGAGGCCGAGCGTATCGACATGCTCGGCGGTCTGCCCTTGATGATCGAGGCGGTGCTCGCGGAGATCGAGCGCGGCGGCCCCGACGTCTCGAGCCTGCGGGTGATCGCGTGGGGCGGGGCACCCATGCCGCGAGGCCTGCTCGAGCGGCTGGCGGCGCGTGGGTATTTCTTCTCCATGCACTATGGGCTGACCGAGGGCGGATCGATCAATAGCGTGAGCCGGCCCGGCAGCAGCCCGGAGGTGCTGTGCCATACGATCGGCTGGCCCGACAGCGACAACGAGTACCGCGTGCGGACCGCAGAGGGGCGAGAGGCTGGCGTCGGCGAGGTGGGCGAGGTGCAGATCCGCGGTCCCGGCGTGATGCTCGGGTATTGGGGTCAGCCCGAGGCGACCGCCGCGGTGCTCGGCGAGGACGGCTGGCTGCGCACCGGCGATCTGGTGGAGGTGCTGTCGGACGGCGCCTGGCGCATGGCCGGTCGTCTGGTCGAACGGTTCAAATCCGGCGGCTACAACGTCTACCCGCGCGAGGTCGAACTGGCGCTGGAGTCGCACCCGGCCGTGGCGGCGGCCTTCGTCGTGCCCGCACCGGACCCGGTGTACGACGAGGTGGGCGTGGCGTTCGTCGTGCCGCGCGAGGGTGCGCAGCCTTCAATCGAGGCCTTGCGCGAGCACTGTCGCGCCAGCCTGGCCAATTACAAGATCCCCAAGCATTTCGAGCTGCGCGAGCGCGTACCGATGCTCGCCATCGGCAAGGTCGATCGTAAGGCGCTGAAGCGCGAGGCCGCCGGACGGGCTCAGTCCGAGGCCGCGCGGTCGTAGGGCAGCAGCGCGCCAAACCAGTCGAGCACCAGCAATCGCATCGCCGAGACAAGAAGCCGGCGGCTGCACGAATTGGCGGCGTGAGCTACGGCGATGACGCCAACGGGCGCATGACCAGCCGCGGCGGCGCGGCGATCACCTGGACCAGCTATGACCTGCCCAAACGCATCAACTACGGCTCAGGCGGCAGTGCGGTGAGCTCTGAGTTCTTCTACGGGACAGGGAGAGCCCGCTACAAGCAGCTCCGGCGCTCGGGCTCGAGCGTGATCTCGACGATCTACTCCGTGGGCAGCCTCTACCCCGTCTCCACGGACAGTTTGGAAACGGCTTCAATCTTGAGGTCTTGAGTAGCGAGTCTTCGCCTCATCCGAGGATTATGGAATCGCTCGATATAGTCAA